>CAZMHJ010000001.1:0-9879 GCA_964566075.1 uncultured Candidatus Saccharibacteria bacterium
GACCCATAGTACCAACGTTTACGTGAGGCTTTGATCGATCGAAATCTGCCATTTCTTCTCCTTAATTACTGATAATTTTTGCGCTAACGCGACTTATATTAATCGCGCAGAAGGCAACGCCTCACGCGCATAACTGGTTAATTGTACCGAATTTCTCCCCTGTTTGTAAAGGGTTTTTTAACTGCTTTTACGGGTACGCTCAATTGTGACAGGCTCTCGGCTATCTTCGTAGTCGTATTCAACCGCTGTTGCAATTGAATCAACCACTCGTTCTGCACCTGATTTAGCACCACTACCAGCTTTGCGAATCAAATAGTACGCTACCGAAACACCAACAAGTGCCACGCCAACGGCAAGTGTGCCAATTCGTTTCGTTATATGTACACTTCGCCCAAGTTGGGTTTCGTATAATTCGTTGTTTGGCTGTTTATTCATCATTTTTTGCAAAAGGGTTGCTTGGATCACTCGCTTGGGCGTAAAGATCTGCATCTCCACGCAAGAGCTGGCGTACATCATATGCATTATCCCAGCAGCGTTCCGCCTTATGTTGCAAACCGGTAGGTAAAATACCTGCAACGCGTGCTAACAATGGATGTACTTTTGCACGGTCTACTGGGCGATGGAGTGATAATTTATCTGGGGTCATGATGTGATAAAAGCTACTATACCACCCCTATAGCTAAATCAAAAGCACAAGCAAAAAACTATTATTTTATCGCTTTTCGTAAACTGTTGACGGCCAGCTTACCGGTTTCCACGAACACAAAACCAACATTAAGTGCAGTGTCTTTGGCAAACTCTGCAACTGTGCGTCCTTCGAGCAAATCAATGCCTTGTACGCCACCATCCTCGGGTGGTAAATCGGTGATTACTACGGTCTTCACTCGCTCAGTCATCATTAACCCTTGGCGTTTTTAGCAACGATAGCTTCTGCTACGTGGCCAGGAACATCGGCATAGTGGTCAAGCTCCATGCTTGAGCTTGCACGACCCTTAGTCATGCTTCGAAGGTTGGTAGTGTAACCAAACATTTCGCCAAGTGGTACGAACGCGGTGATTTCTTTGACACCAGCTTGTAGATCTTCCATCGATTCGATACGGCCACGCTTTGCGTTTAGGTCGCCAATCACGTCACCCATGTTTTCTTCTGGAGTAACAACAACGACCTTCATAACAGGCTCGAGGAGCACTGGGTTTGCGGCCTTCACACCATCTTGAAGCGCCATAGAACCGGCAATCTTAAAGGCCATTTCGCTTGAGTCAACATCGTGATAGCTACCAAAGTATAACTCTGCCTTGATGTCTACGACTGGGTAACCAGCGAGTACACCATTAGCCATTGCTTCTTCGACACCGGCTTTCACAGCTGGGATATATTCGTTAGGAACTACTCCACCCTTGATGCTGTTGATAAATTCAAATCCCTTACCTGCTTCGTTTTGGCTTAAGCGTAGCCATACGTCACCGTATTGACCACGACCACCACTTTGGCGGACAAACTTACCTTGGATTTCAACGCCGTCTTTACGGATTGTTTCGCGGTACGCTACCTGAGGTGCACCAATGTTAGCTTCGACATTAAATTCGCGCTTCATACGATCAACGATGATTTCAAGGTGTAACTCACCCATACCGCTAATAATAGTTTGGCCGGTTTCGTGGTCAACCTTAACACGGAATGTTGGGTCTTCTTCTGCAAGACGTTGCAACGCAATACTCATCTTCTCTTGGTCAGCCTTAGTAGCTGGCTCAATTGCAATACTTACAGGAGGTTCTGGGAAACTAATGCTTTCGAGCACAATTGGGCTATTTGGGTCACAGAGTGTGTTACCGGTAGTTGTGCCTTTAAGGCCAACGATTGCAGCAATATCACCTGCGCCAACTTCGGTTACGTCTTCGCGCTTGTCGGCTTGTAAGCGAACAATACGGCCAATGCGTTCTTTTTCGCCCTTTGAGCTATTTAGTACATAGCTACCAGCAACAACTTTACCGGAATACACACGGAAGTACGCTAATTTACCGACAAATGGGTCAGTTGTAATCTTAAATGCGAGTGCTGCAAATGGTTCTTCATTGCTTGGCTTGCGCTCGATTTCGTCACCAGTTTTTGGCTGTGTACCCCACGAAGAACCTCGATCGAGTGGGCTTGGCAGGTAGTCGTTCATCATATCAAGGACTTTTTCGACAATCACACCACGGCCGTCACCACCAGATACAGGGAAGAACTTACCGCTTAGGGTAGCAGTACGAATTGCTTGCTTAACTTCTTCTTTGCTAAGACCTTCTTCGCCAACTTCAAAGAACTTCTCGAGCATCTTTTCATCTTCTGCAACTGCGTTTTCAATAAGTAGACTTCGGTATTTTTGCGCTTTATCAAGCATATCAGCAGGAATTTCACCTTCTACAAGTGCGTGATCTGCAAATTCTTTATAGGTATATGCCTTCATCTCAACAAGATCAACAACACCATTGATTGATTGTTCAAAGCCAATTGGCAAATGTACAGGAAACGCTCGCTTGTTTAAGCGATTGTGAATTGAATCGAGTGACTTATAGAAATCACCACCGGTTTGGTTGATTTTGTTGATAAAACAGATGCGAGGCACACCGTATTTGTCGGCCTGGCGCCACACAGTTTCTGATTGTGATTCAACACCCATCTTACCGTCAAAGACCACACACGCACCGTCAAGCACGCGAAGTGAGCGCTCAACCTCAACGGTAAAGTCGATGTGACCTGGGGTATCGATAATGTTAATCTGGCAATCTTTCCAGAAACAAGTAACAGAGGCAGCAACAATCGTAATACCACGTTCGCGTTCTTGTGCCATCCAGTCAGTCGTGGTTTCGCCATCGTGCACGGCACCAATCTTGTGACTTAAACCGGTTCGGTACAAAATACCTTCGGTAGTGGTGGTTTTACCGGCATCAATGTGCGCGATAATACCGACGTTACGAATTTTATCCATTGTGGTTGCTTTAGCTGCCATAGTTCCTCTTATTGTTACAAAATATTATTGTTGCCCTAACGTCTGTGGATTTTTAGCCACAAACAGCAACACTCGGTGGTCAATTATAGCTGATTTTACTCTGTTTTACCAGTGATTTTTGCGATAACAAATCTAGCAAGTTCTTCGGGTGTGGCGTCAATTGTGCATGGCATATCTAAGTCATTACGCCGACCACGTTGACAACCTCTAAGTGCTGCGATTGAAAAATCAAGCTCAGTCGTGTCATCATATCTGTTAATTTCACATTTTGCTCGATATTTTAGACCACGAAAATTTGGACACTCACTACATAGCGAAGGCAAAATATCTCGTGATGATTGCATATTTACTCCACAAATAACTATGCAACTTCTGACAAAGATTCAGGTATGGCTGACTCGACCGCCTGAGCTGTGACATCTTCGTTTACAATAAGTTCTAAACTAGGTTGTGAATTATGGCTGAATGGCCATGGGCGCGGCATTGGAAGCGCTTTAGAAATTGGCACATCAAGCCTACCTGCTTCTAAGCAAAAGGCACCGACTGCATGAGCGACATCGATGCCTTCTTTAGTAAATAATCTGTATCCATTATCGATGTAAAACCGATATTGCATGAGGCCTTCTAGTGGCCAGCGCGATTCTAGTTCTTTGTGCTCGTCGGACCCTTCTCTTACAAACCAAGCACTTTCGGCGTGTTTTAGTTGTGGCATGTTTGTGTCCTTGTTATACATACCAGCGTACGCCTTTTTTAGAAAAACAAAAGCTTTTAGCTAAATAGTTCAGCTACATCATCAGAAGCGTCAAATTCTGACTCTTCGGATTCAAGTAACAATGCCATGCGCGCGCATAAATTTCTGCCCGGCTCACCACTCGTAATACATGAAGCATGTCTTTCAAGTGTATCAGCGTCAATTTCGTCTGCAATTGCGATATGACCATTTCTGATTGCCTTTTCGCGTTGAATATAATCAATGGTATCGAGTGGACACTCGTGTGTTTCTGGAGTTTCAAATGAAAGGTTTTCGTTCGATTGTGACATACACTTATCCGTTTTAATTAATATATTATATCATAAAAAATGACTGCCGTAAAGCAGTCATTTTTTTAGTCTACGTGGTCGATACCGACTTCGTCTGGCGTACGTCCTGGATCGTTTATAGCTTGCGCGGCATCGAGTGCCATTTGTGCTAAACGCTTTATGTCGTTATCGCCCGGAAACGGACTATCGTACTCTGGCGAAGCCATATTAGCCTCTTGCAAAGTGAGCAAACGCTCGGTTTGACTCTGCCATCTTGTGAGTGTCTTCTCGCTTCTTAACTGCAGCACCGGTGCCATTGTAAGCATCCATAATCTCAGCAGCTAAACGGTCGGCCATTGGCATACCCTTACGAGCACGTGCTGCTGCCACAAACCACATAAGGGTTAAGTGACTTTGGCGTTGGCCACGAACTTCAAACGGGATCTGATAGTTCGCGCCACCGACACGGCGTGAGCGAGTTTCTACACTTGGTTTAACGTTATCTAGTGCTTTGTTAAGCACTTCGAGTGCATCGTCTTGCTTTAGCTTCTTAGCAGCGGTATCCATTGCTTCGTAGACAAGGCGCTCTGCTAATTGCTTTTTACCATTAAGCATCACACGGTTAATAAGACGTGCGACACGTACGTTGTTATACTTTCGGTCTGGTGCGACTTCGCGAACCAAACTCTTGGTTTTCTTTCGTGGCATTTCTGTACTCCTTTATATATACTTCGGTGCGTTCCTCTTGCGGGCGGTCACTGAAGCCACGTTAAAAATTACTATTTACTATCTTTTTTGGCGCCGTACTTACTACGACCTTGCTTGCGGTTGTTAACACCTTGCAAGTCAAGTGAGCCACGTACTACGTGGTAACGAACACCAGGAAGATCAGGCACACGGCCACCGCGGATAAGTACCACGGCGTGCTCTTGCAGGTTGTGACCTTCACCACCAATGTAGGCCCATACTTCGTGACCATTCGTTAAGCGCACACGTGCAACTTTACGAAGAGCCGAGTTAGGCTTTTTTGGTGTTTTGGTCGTTACCTTCACACAAACACCACGTTTGAATGGTGCTGGCTTTTCGTACGACTTTGTCTTAAGACTGTTCGTAACCCGCATTAAAGCTGGTGATTTGCTTTTAGCAACCGAGCTCTTGCGTGATTTTCGAACTAATTGATTGATTGTTGGCATACAGTCCTCTATTTAAACAGATTTAGGCAGCTTCGTCAAGAAGCTCTTCTTCGTCATCGGTGTCTTCAGTATATCCAGTACCGACTGGAATCTTCCGACCCAAGATAACGTTTTCTTTAAGTCCATACAGCTGATCGACCTTTCCACTTGTGGCTGCCGCAATAAGAACACGAGTCGTGTCTTGGAAGCTTGCAGCAGACAAGAAGCTATCAGCCCAGGTTGAAACTTTGGTAATACCAAGGAGTAGTTGACTAAACAGTACTGGCTTTTTGCCATCTTCGATAAGTCGAAGGTTAGCTTCAAGCACGGCTGCTTTGCTGACTACATCGCCAGTAACAAATTCACTATCACCTGGTTCTTCGATAGTAACGCGACTAAACATCTGACGTACTACGATTTCAAGGTGCTTATCAGCAATGTTTTGACCTTGGGTGGCAAAAATCTTGCTGATTTCGTTCATAACATAACGCTGTGTGGCTTCAACACCCTTTAAGCGCATAAGGTCATGTAGGTTAACCGAACCGCTGGTTAGGCGATCGCCGGCAACAACGCTATCACCTTCTTGTACTAAGAGTTGCTTAAAGCCAGGGATTTCGTAACGAACCACGGCTTGACTCTTAGGAACAATCGTAATTTCGTTTTCTTTAACGGTAACTTTACCAGCCATACTTGCAACAAGTGGCTCTGCTCCGTTTTCGCGGGCAGCAAGTACGTCGCTAATAGCAACTTCTTGACCATCGGCAACACCAGGTACGCGACCAAGCAATGGGAATACGAGCGATTGCTCTTCTTTACCAGTAATTTGGATAACGTAGTGGTCGCCTTCTTCCCAAACGTTGACGGTACCGTCAACATCTGAAATGTAAGCTTGACCCTTAGGTGTACGAACTTCAAAGAGCTCTTCGACACGGTTAAGACCTTGGGCAGTTTCGTCGGCAATAACGGCACCGGCACGGTGCTTAGAGTCGAGTGAAAGCTGCGTACCAGGCTCACCAATACTTTGAGCGGCGATAACACCAACTGGATGACGGTTAGCAACGAGCTGACCTGTCGCTGGATCGACACCATAGCTCTTACGGCCAATACCGCGAACGGCACCACTAGTGAGTGCACTCATAATCTTGACGCTCGTTAGGTCGCTGGTTTCGATTTCTGCGGCTGCAGAACGAGTGATTAGATCACCCTTGGCAACAAGTTTTTGCTTGTTAACAACAATGTCTTCAGCAGCAAAACGGCCTTCGAGTTTAAGCGCAAATGTAACGCCAATCTCTTCAGCATCAGCACGATAGATAGTAAAGCCAGGGTCTTCAGCCTCGTCTTCTACGGTAAAGACATCTTGTGATACGTCAACTAAACGACGTGTTAAGTAGCCAGTGTCAGCAGTTTTAAGGGCGATATCGATAAGCGCCTTACGAGTACCACGAGTACCGGTAAAGTATTCAAGTGGTGTAAGACCTTGCTTAAAGCCTGCCTTGATAGGTAGCTCAATCGCACGACCGCTAGTGTCAGAAACGACACCAAGCATACCAACACTGTTTTTCATCTGACCGATGTTACCACGAGCACCAGACGTTACAGCAATAGACATTGAGTTGTCTTCGCCTTCAAGTTGCTCAGCGAGTGCAGTTTGCACACGGCTATCAACTTTCATCCAGTTTTCAACGGTTAAACGATGTCGCTCGTCTTCAGTCAAGAAGCCGGCTTCGTACTGATCACTAATCTTAGCAGCTGTTTCTTCTCCAGCTTCAACGAAGCCCTTAAGACCCTTAAGATCAGAGAAGTCTTCCATACCCATTGAAAGGCCCGAAATAGTTGCGTATTCAAACGCAAGGTCTTTAAGATTGTCAGCAATTTCTGCTGTCTTTTCTTGACCATACTTTTCGTAGACTTGGCTCATCACCTTTTGAATCTTCTTTTTGGTCATACCTTCATTTTGGTATGGGAAATCACTTGGAAACAGTTCGTTAAACAACAAACGGCCAAGGGTTGTATCGCGGACTTCACCACGGAACTCAACCCTAATTGGGCTTTGCAAACGAATCACGTTTTCATCAAACGCCATCAACGCTTCGTCAATATCACTAAAGTTAGCTGACTTTTCGGTTGCAAACTTGTCATAAGTCATATAGAACGCACCAAGCACGATATCTTGCTCGATGTGGAGTACTGGTGAACCATCGGCTGGCTTAAGAATGTTCTTGCTTGCAGCCATGATTTCACGAGCTTCGGTTTGTGCTTGCTCAGAAAGTGGCAAGTGCACGGCCATCTGGTCACCATCGAAGTCGGCATTAAAACCTTTACAAACGAGTGGGTGAATCTGGATAGCCTTACCTTCGATAAGCTTAGGCTGGAAGGCCTGGATACCGAGGCGGTGCAAAGTTGGTGCACGATTTAAGAGCACATATTTGCCCTTAATGACTTCGTCGAGCGCGTCCCATACCGCAGTGTCACCCATTTCAATTAAACGGGTAGCAGAACGGATATTATGAGCGTGTTCGTTTTCAATCAAATGTCCAATAACGAATGGCTTGAATAGCTCAAGTGCCATCATCTTTGGCAAACCACATTCATTAATCTTCAGTTCTGGACCAGCTACAATGACAGAACGACCAGAGTAGTCTACGCGCTTACCCAAAAGGTTTTGACGGAAACGACCCTGCTTACCCTTGAGCATATCGCTGAGGCTCTTAAGACGACGGCGTTGGCCGGTGCTTGAAACGGCACGGCCACTACGGGCTGCGTTGTTATCAATCAAAGCGTCAACCGCTTCTTGCAACATACGCATTTCGTTACGACGAATTACTTCTGGTGCATTAAGATCAATCAGCTTCTTAAGACGGTTATTACGGTTAATAACACGACGATACAGGTCATTTAGGTCGCTGGTTGCAAAACGGCCACCAGTTAGCTGAACCATTGGACGAAGATCCGGAGGAATCACCGGCAAGACCGAAAGACACATGCTTTCTGGAGTAATACCAGCACGTTGCATACTTTCTAGAATACGCAGACGCTTCATGATCTTCTTCTTGCGCTGACCTTTAGCCTCTTCAACTTCAACACTAAGGCTTGCAATAAGCTCTTCCAAATCGACGCTCTTAAGCATTGCCTGTACGGCTTCACCGCCCATACCTACCTTAACGAGATCTTGTAGATCATCTGGTAGCGCTCGGTAATCGGTTTCGCTGACAAGTGCATGTAGCTGTAGGCTTTCGAGTTGTGCCTTTAGTTTTTCATATTCTTTAGCTGTTTCTTCAAGTTCCTTCGTACGTTCTGCAGCAAGTGCTTTTACATCAGCACCGTCCTCAGCAGCCATTTGCTCATAACGAGCCTCGATTGCAGTTTTTGCTGCTGCGGCTTCGGCTTCTTTATCGGCAAGCATTTGGTCACGCTTTTCGGCGTTGACTTCTAAGATAACGTAGCTCGCAAAGTATGCGATGCGCTCTAAGTTCTTAACCGTCATATTAAGTACAAGGCCACTTGCACTTGGTGTACCACGCAAGAACCAAATGTGGGTTACTGGCGTAGCGAGGTTGATATGACCCATGCGTTCGCGTCGCACGATAGCTTTCGTAACAATTTCACCATTTTTATCGACTGCGGCTTCTCGGCTACGAAGGCCTTTGTACTTAGCATCATGTGGGTTGATATCTTTTACTGGTCCGAAAATCTTTTCACAGAACAAACCATCTCGCTCTGGCTTTTGCGTTCGGTAGTTAATGGTTTCTGGTTTTGTTACCTCACCATAGCTCCACTCTAAAATGTCACTAGGGCTGGCAACGGCAAGACGCACAGCGTCAAAATCGGCAATATTGGTACCGTGTGAGTACTTACGCATTAGTTTGCCTCCCCTTCAATTGCTTCATCAGCATCAATTTCGTCAACTGCGCCAACGGCAATTTCATCGCCCTTGTCATCGAGTACCAAGAATTCATCAGCAACGATGTCTTCGGTGACATCTACATCACTAATTGCATCTTGTGGTACCTCTACATCTGAAAGGTGTGATGCTTCATCTTTAATATTCACTTCTAGTAAGTTTTCTGCGTCAACAAGTGCGCCTGCATTTTGGTCAACCAGGTCAACCTTAAGGCCAAGGCCTTGCAATTCTTTTACAAGCACGTTAAAGCTTTCTGGCACCTTAGGACCGACAATTTCGGTACCCTTAATGATGCTTTCATAGGCTTTTGCACGTCCGTACACGTCGTCAGACTTAATAGTAAGCATTTCTTGGAGTGTACTTGCGGCACCATATGCTTCAAGTGCCCATACTTCCATTTCTCCAAAGCGCTGACCACCATTTTGCGCCTTACCACCAAGTGGCTGCTGAGTAACCATGGTGTATGGTCCCGTGCTTCGTGCGTGGATTTTATCAGCAATCATGTGGTTTAGCTTAATCATATACATCGTACCGACAGTCGTACGCTCTTTAAAAGCATCACCCGTTCGGCCGTCAAACAACTGCTGTTTACCATCTTCTGGCAAACCAGCTTCGTTCAGTAAACTCTTAATCTTATCAAGAGGCACACCATCAAAGGCAGGTGTTGCAACCTTAAGCCCAAGGAGGCTTGCAGCCATACCAAGGTGCGTTTCAAATAGCTGACCAAGGTTCATACGAGTTGGGACACCAAGTGGGTTCAACACAATATCAACTGGAGTACCGTCTTCGGTAAATGG
>CAZMHJ010000001.1:9889-72796 GCA_964566075.1 uncultured Candidatus Saccharibacteria bacterium
GCGGGCAATAACACCCTTGTTACCGTGACGTCCAGCTAACTTGTCACCAACTGCAACTTTACGCATTTGGGCAACAAACACCTGAATTTGCATAATCACACCTGCTTTAAGCTCATGGCCAGTGGCTCGGCTAAAGACTTTTACGCCAACAACCTTACCATGCTTACCATTGCTCATACGCTGAGATGTGTCGCGAACTTCTTTCGCTTTTTCGCCAAAGATAGCGCGTAGTAGACGTTCTTCGCTACTAAGCTCTTGCTCACCTTTAGGGGTAATCTTTCCAACTAGGATATCGCCTGGGTGTACTTCGGCACCAATACGGACAATACCGTCTTCGTCTAGATGACGAAGTGCTTCTTCTGAAACATTTGGAATATCACGAGTTACAACTTCTGGCCCAAGTTTGGTTTCGCGAACTTCGGTCATGTAGTCAACAATATGTACGCTGGTAAAGACATCTTCTTTAACAAGTCGTTCGCTAATAACCACGGCGTCTTCAAAGTTGTAGCCACCCCATGGCATAAATGCCACAAGCACGTCTTTACCAAGTGCGAGTTCGCCATTCTGGACACTCATACCTTCGATAAGAACATCACCAGCCTTAACTGCGTCACCCGAGTTAACAACCACTTTTTGGTTGATGCTCGAACCTTCGTTGCTACGCTGGAAGTGCATTGGGTGGTAAGTCTTTTTAACCTTACCGTAGTCAACAACAACTTCATCACCACTTGCTTTGGTGACGGTACCGTTGTCTTCTGCAAGCACAATTTGGCCTGAGTTACGAGCCACGACAGATTCCATACCGGTACCAACGGTTGGTGCAGCTGGGTTAATCAGTGGAACTGCCTGACGTTGCTGGTTTGAGCCAATAAGGCTACGAAGCACGTAGTTCTTTTCAATATAAGGAACAAGTGCGGCACTTGAACCGATAATCTGTTGTGATGCTGCGTCCACGTGAGTGACATCGTTTGCATCAACTTCTGCGGCAGCAAGACGAGCACGAGCAGACACACGAGGGGCGATAAAGTAACCGTTGTTGTCAACTTCGGTACCTGCACCTGCAATAACTGCTTTTTCTTCTTCACTTGCGTCAAGATAGATAACCTCTGTCGTAACCTTAGCCTTTACTGGCCAGGTAATCTTTGCTTTGACAGCTTCTAACTTTTTAACATCAGCGGCGCTAATAGTGGCGCCTTTTTTAACAATCGTTTTGCCTTTTTCATCTTCTAAATCTACAGCGGCAATGTGGCCAGCTGCATCTTTAGCAGGGACAGCGTTAATAACCTTACGATATGGTGTCTCCAAGAAACCATATTCGTTAATGCGCGCATAACTTGCCATATTAAGTACCAAACCAATGTTGGCACCTTCTGGCGTTTCAACCGCACAAATACGACCATAGTGAGTCGCGTGTGCGTCACGTACTTCAAATCCTGCACGTTCGCGTGATAGACCACCAGGACCCATCGAACTAAGGCGTCGCTTGTGAGCGAGCTCAGAAAGTGGATTAATTTGGTCCATGAACTGGCTGAGCTGTGAACTTGCAAAGAATTCGCGGACAGCAGCAACAACTGGGCGAGCATTAATAAGCTGACCAGGGGTTACGGTTTCGATTTCGCTCATAGACATACGGTCTTTAGCGTTTCGTTCCATGCGAAGTAAACCGATACGGAACTGGCGTTGTACAAGTTCGCCAACCAATTTCACACGGCGATTAGCCAAGCTATCAATATCGTCAGCTGGCTCTTGTGTGTTATTAAGTCGAATAACTTCAGCAACAATTGCAATTAAGTCTTCAAGACGCATAACACGGTTTTCAACGGTGTTTGGTACGTCAAGGTCAAGACGCTTGTTGATTTTATAGCGCCCAACACGACTAAAGTCAAAACGCTTGAAGTTGTAGAACATGTTTTCTAACAAGCTACGAGCGTTATCAACGGTTGCAAGATCACCTGGGCGCAAACGACGATACACCTCAATCAAGGCTTCGTTGCTACCCTTAGCTGGGTCTTTTTCAAAAGTTGCGTCGATGTAGTTGAGTTTGCCAGTATCGACGTGCTTAACAGCGTCGCGGATAGCGGTTTCACTCATACCAAGTGCTTTAAATAAGGTAGTAACCGCAATCTTACGACGACGGTCAATCTTTACATATAATGCACCACTAGCAGCGGTTTCAAACTCTAACCATGCACCACGGTTTGGAATAACCTTAGCACCGTACAAACGGTGACCGCCATGATTTTCGCCTGTAAAGAACACACCCGGGCTACGAATAAGCTGGCTAACAACTACACGCTCTGCACCGTTGATAACAAAGGTGCCGCGGTTCGTCATCCATGGGTAGTCGCCTAGGTAGATTTCTTGTTCTTTTACTTCGCCTGTTACCTTGTTAGTCAATTCTACAACTGCCTTAAGTGGCGCGTCGTAGCTAACGTTATTTTCTCGGGCCTCAGATTCAGTAATCTTTGGTTCCTCAAAATGGTAACTCTTGAAACTTAATGAAAGTTTGGTACCGGTATAGTCATCTATTGGACTTACTTCGGCTAAAAGCTCGCCTAAACCTTCGTCAACAAACCACTGGAAGCTCTTGTTCTGGTGGTCTACGAGGTTAGGCAGGCTGATATCATCACTTTTTGTGTAGTAGATGCGCTGCGATTGCGCAGTTGTACTCTTGGCTGCTGTCTTGGCCATAAAAAAGCAGATCTCCTGTTATTGATTGATATGTTTTACCTTATTTTGCGCGCGAAGGTTAACTAAGCGGGTATTGTTTGAGCACTCGTGATTTGGAGACACGCGAGCACTGGCCCGATTACACTACTTCTTAATACTAAGTCTATAGACTCTGTAAAACAATGTAAAGATTACTACTATGTAGTTTTTACAACCTCTTTCGCCGTTTACGGCTCATCAGTACGACTATTACATTCGTATAGAGATTTCCGCCTCGAGGCCGAACTAAATGGCCTCGGGCGGAAGGTCTGATTGGTTTAATCGTTATTTGGGCCTGTATTTAATAGCAGCAGCAAGTGTCACTACCATTATCAAAAGCCCAAGTGCCGAAACGATGAATAGTGTCGGCACAATAGCTTGTGGCCAGAACGAGTACTCCATACTGAGCACAAGTATGAAAGTTATGAAAGTGAGTACTTGAACAGCCTTCATATTTCTCCCTTCACGTCAGGAGATGATGGTTACTTAACCACTTGTTTTGACTCTCGCGTGAAAAGCAACATCGCGAGAGGCGATACAAGTGCACCAGCATAGAACCAATACGGTTCAACTACCGTACCAAGTCCAAAGAAGCACACTGTAAACACGATGAGCCCTAGCGCGATAAGGAGCCATTGCCATCCATTAAACACAAGAACGGGGTTACCCTGATAGTCGGGGTGGCCACGCTCAATTACGACAGCGAACAGCACGAACAAGCTCATGACTGCCCATGCAGTTGCGACTGCACACATCAGACCAGTCAACATGTACCTCACCCTCAACCTATATCGACGATGAATACAGGTATTATATAGTAACTCAAAATTAAAACGACTCGCCCACTCGATATGTCTTTATCGAGGGGCGGGTGTATGTTGGGTAAAGGAACAGCTAGTGTCCATGCTTCACCCTGTCAGATTTTCACGCCTGTCGTCCGGCATGCGGCGAAGCCACTTGAGTTCCTGGAAGAATAGCCACGGCCCAACAAAGACCACAGCTATTCCAAGTATCTTGCCTTCGCTATCGAGAACCGAAGGCGCAAGCAAGAAGATGACCACCGCTACGAAGATGAACGTCACAGCAATCAAAGCAATCTGCTTTCGCTCAGGTGCGCTTAGAAGATCACGAGGCAACATCACGCCGTAATCAAGTGCAAAGGCGAGAGAGATTAGCCCATAGAGCACCGCGAAACTTGCCAGTGCACTCAGCACAAACTGCATGAGTCCTCCTAGTAGTCGTCTTCGTTGGGCAGATGGGTACGTTGTTCCTGCTTTATCTCTTCGATGACTGGGATGTAGATAACCGGTAGTAACATGACCAGCGTGACGAGCCCTGCAAGTACCGCTCTTGGCGTCATGCGCAGCTCTGGCCACAGAATGATGAACATGGCCACGAGGCAGATTGACATGCTGGTGCAAGTCTTCGAGAATCGGTCGTACCACATGCCTCGCCACATGCGACGATGGACTTCAACAAACATAATCCGAAAAGGTACGGTTTTCACAACTCCTCCGTAGGTGTAGGTAGGTGTTCGAAACTAGTTGCATATTTTACGATTTTTAAGCATTTTTGTCAATTTTTAAGCAATTGAAAAACGGCCCTTTTGGCCGTATATAAAGTAAGTTCCCCGCCCACTCGATATGTCTTTATCGAGGGGCGGGTTCAGCTTGTTCGTAGGCGTTAGCCCATGTCATTCATGATGTCATCTACGATGCGCTTTGCCATCGCATTGTACTTTGCGTCTTCCTTGCGGAAGCGCCTGTACCAGAACACGGCGTCATAGATGAACCATACGGTGACTAGAGCCACCACTACGGTGAAGATGGTGAAGAACGTCACGCGATCGGCAGGCATATCCCTGCCAAAACTCGTTGCCGATGTCATGACCATACTGCCAATCAATCCTGCAGAGGCGAAAAATCCAGGGCCAGGCCTACCGTACTTCGTCTTACCCTTGAAGTAGCTCGCCACTCCGACAGCAATGAACAGCAATGCGAGAACCAGTGCCGGAATTCCTGCGCTCATCAGATTTCCTATCTGTTAAAGGTACACTTACAAGCTAAATATATTATATCATCTTTTTTTGATTATTCAATCTCTTTCGTCGTTTACGACTCATCAGAACGACTACAAAATTCGTTGAGAGATTTCCGCCACGAGGCCGATAATTATGGCCTCGGGCGGGAACAATTTCGGAGTTCGTGAAGACCTAGTGACAGATTAAGCCGAGACCTGATCTGTCTGCTCGCTTTTGAGCACAGTACGGATGCGATCAACATTGAGGCCAAGCCCGTAGACCACATAACCGCACGATATGCTGAGTGGTATCCAGATCGCTAAGCCATAGCTTCCCTGCACGTGCATGAATATTGCAAACACAAGCACCGCACTTTCCAGGACCAGCAGCCCGATACTACCCGCGAGGTAGAAGGATGCCCTGATGATGCGCGTCCGTTCAAGCACGGCTCGAGCGAAATTGATGCATGCAATTGCACTCAGCATCAGACAGATGAAGAAAACCAAAACGATTGGTAGATACATCACGATTACTCCAAAGTCCGTGGGCGTAGAGTCTCTACACCCAATAAATACATTATATCATATAGCTTATGCTTTTGTCAATAGTTTACCCCTGTTAATAATATTAAAACAGCCCTATTCTGGGCTGTTTTTCAAGTACTACTAAGTGTCTAAAATTAGCGTTTTTCGATAATTCCGTCTACGAGGCCGTATTTTTTGGCTTCTTCGGCAGTCATCCAGTAATCGCGCTCTACGTCTTTTTCGATTGTTGCAAGCTTTTGGCCCGTATTTTTGGCTAGAATTTCATTCAATAACTTCTTAAGGCGTAGCCCTTCTTTAAGGTCAATTTCCATATCGGTCACCTTACCACGAGTGCCGCTGCTTGGCTGGTGAATCATGGCGGTGGCACTCGGCAACATAAAGCGCTTGCCTTTTGTGCCGCTACTCAATAGGAAGGCACCCATGCTGGCTTGTACACCGATACCAATGGTTTGTACGTCGCATTTTACAAACTGCATCGTGTCGTAAATGGCCATACCATCATAGACGCTACCACCTGGGCTGTTAATGTAAAAGACAATATCTTTTTTAGGGTCTTCGGCTTCTAAAAAGAGCATCTGAGCAACTACAAGATTAGCAGTGTGCTCGTTCACATCCTCGCCCAAAAAGATAATGCGCTCTTTAAGCAGACGGCTGTAAATATCATAGGCACGCTCCATGCGGCCATCGTTTTCTATCACTGTTGGAATAAGCATGTTTTTCATAGTACTTATTATGCTACGCCACAAATTAGCACTCGTCAAGCTTGAGTGCTAATCTTCATCGACACCACGGTACATTCTTGTATGCGTGCCATCTGGAGAAACAATCCAAACATCATCTGTGTAGTGGTGCAGTTTTAGCTCACTTTCAACTTTTTCAACTCGAGCATGTGCCAGTAGTGATGCCATAGCAAAGGTGGGTACATCAACCGCAACCGACCATTTATTACCACTACGAGATTCATCGTACACTTCGTAGGTATTTGGATAATTCGGGACGGTTGGTTGAGCCTCGGTATGCTCTGGTTCTTCATCTACCTTAAACAGAAAGCTATCTCGTAAGAAAGTTGGCAAAATAGGCTTTGCGTTCTCTTTCGCACGCTCAGCAGTTTCTGATAAAAACCATTTATCTCGATTACTCATATAGGTAGTATAAACATTCGTTGTTTAGTAACCATGAGCTATTTCAGCTCGTTGAGTATAGAAACTATGTGTTCCAATTCACCCGGCTGCTCTACATCACTGCGCCAAAGTTGTTTTGCTGGTAACGGCGTTTTCTGTACTTCGAGTTTGGTTATACCCGCTGCCTTGACTGAGTCATCAATCATTGTTAGTAATCCAACGTAGGTTAACTGATTTCTTGCAATAACAGCGCGTATAACAACCATGTCTGTAGACTGTAAACCGCGCTGTAATTGCTGTGCCTCTATCTGCACAAATTCAGGCTTTCTTTGAATGTAGCCAATAAATCGAGCAGTATCATATTCATCTTCTTCTTGCTGAGGCAAATCTGCCCACCGGCTACCTTGAGCTAGTGCAACTTCTGCTAATAGTTTTACAATAGGCCGGACCACATGAGCCACCCGCATATTTGGATTATATCCGGGCAATGGTTTCATGTTTACTCTATTTTGCGTAGCCAACAAGCTTCGCAATGGTCTTTTCGGTCAAGAGGCGTGATGCAATATCACGACGTGCTTCTGGTTTCTCGAGTTCGGCCTGCATTTGCGGGTCGGTGTATTGGCCCTTCATAATTTGCATGCGAATTTCGAGTTCTTCTGGGGTAACCGTTAGTTTTTCAGCCTCGGCAATTTCGCTGAGTACCAAGCCAGCCTTAAGACGTTCTTCGGCTGCTGGTTTAAGCTCTTTTTCGGTATATTCTTCTTCGCTTAAGCCACTATTTTTAAGGTATTCTTGAAATGTTTCACCACGATACGATAGATTTTGCTTAAATTCACGGTCGACAATCTCTACTTGTTCTGCAAGTAAAGCTTCGGGGAGTTTAACCTTAGTCTTACCAATAAGTTCTTTAATAATAAGGTTTTCGAACTCTTGCTGAGCCTGACGCTCACGCTCAACACCTAGTTGCTTTTCAATATCAGCTTTCAGTTCGTCAACCGTCTTGAATGGACCAACTTTAGCCGCAAACGCATCATTTAGTTCATCAAGCTTGGTTTCTTCGATTTTATTAACGGTTACCGTGAATGTTACTTTTTTACCCTGTAGGGCTTTTACACCGTAGTCTTTAGGAAACGGAATCGTAAACTCTTTGGTATCACCTTTCTTAAGGCCAATCACGTTGTCTTCAAACCCTGGGATAAAGGTATTGCTACCAAGTGCTAATGGATAATCTTTACCGTCGGCATTGGCGATTGGCTCACCATTGGCATCTTTACCGGCAAAATCAATAAAGGCACGATCACCACTTTTGGCCGCTCGTTCTACTTCGGTATAGTCAGCGGCTTGGCTTTGCAGGCGACCAAGAACTTCTTTAACATCGCTGGCGCTTACTTTAGCTACAGGTTTTTTAACCGTAATTTTTTTATAGTCAGGCAGTGTAATCTTAGCGATTACTTCTACCTCAGCCGTAAATTCTAGCTCGGTAAATGGTACAAATTTTGTAAGCTCTACTTTGGGCTGTGAAACAACACGTAGTTGTTTTTCAGCAACAGCGTCGCCGTAATAATGATTAATTGCTTCGTCGAGCACCTCGGCCTGGAGTGTGTTCGGGTCGAGTTGCTTTTCTACGATTTCAAGCGGCACTTTGCCCTTGCGAAAACCAGGCACACTCACGCGTGGTGCGAGTTTTTCGACAACATGGTGCTTCATGCTTGCTAAATCAGCTGCATTTGCAGAAATGGTTAGTTTAGTGACATTGTCTGAGATTGATTTAAGAGTTACTTGCATACAAGAGGTAATTTTAACATAATTTGGATTTTTTGCACAGTCAGGTTTAAGCGAATCTAGTTGTAACCTCTAGGCTGAGTCGTGTAACTGCTCCCTCTAGCGCGGCGCATAGCGCTCTAGCAGTTGAAGGCGATGTAAGCCCTCTGGCGCGATTCATGGTTACCGAATCATCACCTGCTAAAAACAGGTAACCGTTTCGTTGTAACCAAATCAGTGCACTGGCTAAATCTTCTTCTGAGGCAAACGGATAACGACCCGAATGCTCAGGGCCAAAGAGCATGTAATGATGCACGAGCGTTTCTAAGCTAATGACATCACCGTCTTTATCGGTACTTTGTTCTAAGCCGGTACTTAATAAAAAATGTACAACATCTGCTCGGGGCTTACGTGCTCCGAGCATCACTGCAGTCATATTCATACCTACACACTTTCGGTGGTCGCAATAAATGCGAGCGGAGCTTTATCGATAAAAATTTGTGATTGTTGTGTAGTTGCCGGGAAAGTAAGTGCCTCATCAATATGGTAATGACGGCGGCGTAACACTTCGGCACGCCTATGAAACTGTCCCTTTACTTGGTAGATGTTGTTTGTACGCTTGTTGGTTTTTGTAGATATATGATTAGTCATATCTCCTCCTCAACGTTTCCGTACTATCACTTGTTTTTTACATAAAAAGCCCAAAATAAACTTTTGGGCTTTTTGTTTCTGCACTAACATACAAATTTAGAGTGGGTTCGCTACTAGCTCGACAATGTACAAGCGACCAACGTACGTACACTGCTTCGTTGCTTCTAAATTGTTAAAGTGCTCACACTTCTACCTTCATTATACTCCGTGTCGTCAAGAAAGAAAGACACTAGCGTAATTGGGCGATAATTTCATCCATCGAAAGGTGTTTTTCTTCACCACTTGCTAAATCTTTGAGTGCGTATTGATTATTCGCAAGTTCTTGATCACCAACAAATAAGACACGGCTATAGCCAGCTTTATCAGCACTTTTAATCTTCTTATCCATCTTGCGGTCAGTTGCATCAACGGCCACATGTATATCTGCAGCCCGCAGCTGGCCTAATAGGTCTTGCGCACCTGCATATACATCACCAATAAGTAATACAGCAATATCTACAGGAGAGACGAACTTAGGTATTAAATCATGTAACACTAAAAATTCGTGAATGGTCACATCACCCATACCAAATCCAACAGTTGGCACCGGTTCGACACCAAATAAGCCTACTAAACCGTCGTAACGACCGCCACCAAACATGGATCGGTTATTATCCGGGTGGACATCCTTCATTTCAAATACGATGTCAGTATAGTAATCAAAACCGCGCATTAAACTGATATCAAATGTTACATTTGTTACACCTGACCGCGCTAAAAGCATCTGGAGTTCGTGGACATGCTTGGCACTATCGTGAGCTTGTATATCTTGCGGTAATGCCTCAAAAGAAGTTACACGGAACACGTCATTAATTGCCTGCGCTTTATCACCAACAATTTCACCAAGAGCAGTAATAAAATCAGGTTCTGACATTTTTTGGATGCGATCGACCAAGCGAATTACTTTTATACTGGTATCGTTATCAAGTGAAAACAGTTCGTTTAAAACAAAATTTACCAGCTTACGGCTGTTAAGCAGGATTGTGTACATATCGCGCGTAGCACCAAACTGCTGCATCACACTATCTGCTACCATCACCAGCTCGTGATCGCCAGGCAAACCCGGTTCGCCAAATAGATCAACATTTAGTTGCCAGTGTTCACGTAAGCGACCACGTTGCGGACGCTCATATCGCCATAAATTAGGGATACTAAACCATCTTAGTGGGTATGCAAGTTCTTGACGCTTTGCAGCAACCATTCGGCTAACTGTGGGTGTCATTTCGGGGCGCAGTGTTACTTTACGACCACCCCTGTCTTCAAATACATAGGTCTGTTCATTTACAATCTCTTCACTTGTTTTAGCTAAGTAAAGTTCAAGCGGCTCAATAATTGAAGCGTCGTATTCTTCGTAACCATACCGCTCAGCGACTGTACGCCAAGTATTAAAAATATAATCCTGTATACGCTTATCAGCAGGATAAAAGTCACGCGCTCCTTTATAGTTTTGTGTCGACAGTGCCATAGTTGTCGTTTATTGTACCTGTTGTTCTAATTTGCCATGTACTAAAACATGCCAAACTGTTTTTGCTAATTGTTTACGCGGAACCTTTTTCATAAGAGCGAGTACTTGCTTACCTGCAATTAAAATACCAAGCAACCCAATTACTGTTTGGATAGCCATTATACAAAAGGTAACTTGACCTGTATCACTATTACCTAGCCATTTTGCAATTGCTGGTGCCGCAGCCCAAATCGGTGCCCACCAAAAAACGATACACACTACCCCTATACGAAGCCTAAGGGGTGAAACTGATATATTTTCTTCTTTATCCATTGATATGTAGTATACCGCGCCATATTACTATTGACCAACATCTCATAAGCGTGTTGAATTAAGATATCAGAAATAAGGAGGAACTAATGGCAACATCTAATGATGCGCCGAGCAAGGATAGTGATTTTTTCACCCTTGTTGGTGAGGCATTTAAAATGTATAAGGAAAGCTGGGAAGCACTAAAGCTAAACCTGGCAACATTTATCCTAGCGGTTATTGTACCGGCTGGAATAATCATGCTCGGAGTATTTATCTCAGTCGTTTTAGGTTTGTTTAGTACTAATACTAGTGATAGTGGCTCTAGTCTAGGACTTATATTGGGCTTGTTGGTTGTTTTGGCCAGCGTAGTATTAGCGCTAGTTTTTGCACCAGCAATTACCATTACCCAACTCGAGAGCGTAAAGGGCAAAAAAGTTCAGTTTAGCGAAGTGTTCGAACAAAGTAAAAAATATGTACTTCGATTTATTGGCCTAGGTATTTTGGCAATACTGCTTATTGAAATACCAGCTCTTTTACTTTTCTTTACGATTTTCTTGTTCCCACTTGGTATCGCATGGATAGTAGTATCAGCATTCTTTTTAGTACTTGCACCATATATTCTCATTAATAAAGATCTTGGTGTTATTGACACGCTTAAGGCAAGCTTTGAAGTCACTAAAAAGAATTGGCAATGGGTACTTGCTGCATATGTTGTGCTTGTTGCTGTTAACATAATCAGTGTCGTACCGTTTATTGGTTGGATTATTTCTTTAGTACTGTCCTTTATGTACTTCTGTCTTATTCCTCTTATTTACGTCAAAAAAATCAACTAGTACAATCTGAACTGTTAAAAATACCGCCTCAGAATTGAGGCGGTATTTTATTTTGCTTGACGTAATTGCATAATTTGGCGCAAAAGATCAGCTCTCTGTTCAACAGCAATAAAACGTTCTCTTCGTAGTGGGACTAATTGTACATTTTCTATTTGTTCTTTTTCTCGTCTGTAGCGTGATACCTCCATCGCCATCTTTGTAGTAAGTTTAGCTATATGCTCTTTGTCACTCCCCGTAAGTTTATAGGGGCTGTGATACTTTGCATTTGTTTTAATGTCTTCTATTTGAAAGTGAAAACCTCTAACCTTATCCGCAATTGGTGAAAGAGTATTAAGGTGCTCATCAATAGTTTCATCGATACGTGCCATCTTTTGCTCCAATGCTTCTACCTCTGCTTGAAGCTCTTGAATTTTGGCCAGTGCTTCTGGGCTTACATCAGACTCATCAACAAAATCCGTCTTTTCTTGTTCATCTGGAATGAATTCTAAATCTTGTACCGGGTCTTCTGGCTCAGATGTATACGCATAATCTGATTCATGTGATGTCATAGATAAGTAATTTTACAACTTTTTTGTTGTAAAGTCTATTTTATTGCAATTATAACTTGAGCGTTTTTGCCCCTGCGCAGCACAGCATAGCCGTTAATTGCGTCATCAGTGTCAAGCGTTGTTTTACTAAGTGGTATTTGCGATCCATTAACGTAAATTGCATTGCTGTCTAAAAATCGTCGAGCTTCACCCTTGCTACTTGCCAACCCAGCATCAACTAGTGCGCCAGCCAGATCTACACCAGCAAATGCTTCAAACACACCCAGTTCATTTCCAAGCGCTTCGAAATCTTCAACAGTTAGCTCAGTGTACGCACGGGCACCAAACAGTACTTCGCTAATACGCTTAACACTCTCTGCGCGAGCTTCGCCATGGACAATCTTAGTAACTTCGTACGCAAGTGTTTTTTGCGCTAAGCGGCCGGCCTTGTCTTGTTCAAACTCAGTTATTAACGATTCTATTTCTTCTTTTGAAAGGAGTGTGTAAACCTTAAGGTAATCTGCAACACCTTCATCATCAACATTAAGCCAAAATTGGTAGAACTGATATGGAGTTGTAAGCTCAGGGTCAAGCCATACTGCGCCTGCCTCACTTTTACCAAACTTTTTACCTGTTGCCTTGTTAATTATGAGCGGGGCACTCCAAATGTGAGCTTCTCCCCCCGCAATACGGCGAATAAGTTCAACACCCGCGATGCTATTCCCCCATTGGTCAGCACCACAAACTTGCAGCGTTACTCCATGCTCACGATATAAATGCAAAAAATCATAACCTTGAATGAGCGAATAGCTAAATTCGGCATAGCTAATACCAGCGCCATCTTCACTTAATCTGCTTTGTACAAATTCGCGGCCAAGCATTTGCCGCATAGGTACGTGTTTACCAACATCACGCAAGAACTCAAGGTAATTAAGCCCCTTAAACCAGTCGTAGTTGTCAACCATCTCAACACTATAGCCAGCAAAAAGTTGTTGATATTGTGCTGCAATACCTGCTTTGTTGGCATCAACTTCTTCTACGGTTTTTAAATCACGCTCTTCTGATTTACCATCTGGGTCACCAATTAAGCCGGTCGCGCCCCCAACTAATAAGATTGGTTTGTGACCAGCCATAATAAAATGACGAATCATCATACTCATCGCTAATTGGCCAATGTGCATCGATTTTGCACTTGGGTCTACACCCCAATAAAACGTTATCGGCTCGCCATCGAGTATTGTTATGTCTTGAAACGTAGTTTGGTTTACAAAGCCACGCCACTGCAGTTCTTCTGAAAGTTTTGTATCCATATCTGTTGTATATGGTAACAAAACAAAACAAAAACCCCAAAAAGGGGTTCTTGTTTTGGTACCGCGGAGAGGACTTGAACCTCCACGTCTTGCGACACTAGCTCCTAAGGCTAGCGTGTCTACCAATTCCACCACCGCGGCAAATTAGTACCGATACAATTTATCAGATTTTTCGGTAAAAAACCAGCGTACCATCGCCGTAGTTTTTTTTGCTGATTAATTCTAGCCCTTCAAAATCGAAATCTGCGGAACCGGTTGGTTTTGATATAACCAATAGACCGTCTTTCGCCACGTTTGTTGCTACCTGTACGAGTTGTGTTGGGTGGATATCATCGTATGGCGGGTCGCAAATCACTATATCGTACAGTTTGTAGGGGTGATTTTTGCTGTAGCTAGCCGCATTCACACGCACTAACCTAACTTGTTCATCGATGTTAAGTTTATGAATATTATTAGCGATAACTTTAGCAACGGTCACGTCAACTTCCGTAATGAGTGCTTTTTTGGCGCCTCTACTTATCGCTTCAAACGCGATCGCTCCACTACCACCATACGCATCAAACACTGTTAAATCCGTAATATCGCCGAGCACATTAAACAAAGCTCCTCGCATTTTTTCGCTCATAGGGTGGGTTTTGTGGCTATGGGGGCTATCGAAGTTACGACCCCGTAGTGTACCGGCAATAATTCTCATACCGTTTACAGATTACTGCTTTTCATATCAAGTTACTAGTGACTTGTTGTTTTTATTCTTACGTGTTGTAATACTGCCAATGGTTTGTGGCAGATACGCCCTTTCCAACGCACATCGACAGAGAGGAACTGAGCCATGAGGTACAAGTTCGACTCGGCCAACGCTCTGTCAGATGAGCAAAGGCGAGCCCTACATATCGAATCAAGACACGAATCTGCACTTGACATGGCGCTACTCGGCATCGCGATTTACATCATCGCGAGCGTCGGGATCGTGTTGTGGGGGTCAAAGCTTGTTGCAATAGCAATCCTTCCCGTTCTAACTCTAGCGTGTGGAATGTGGACCCTTCTTGTCTGGAATAAGAAGCGCTGGTCAGAACATATCTACCAGCTGCTTGGTACCAAGCAAGAAACGGTGGATTCACTCGCTCAGCAGCACGAAAGCAATTACGAGCAGTGGATTAAGAACTCGTACTCACAGAACAGCCTCTACGCGGCGTCGGTCATGCTGGGATGTATGATCATCATTGTCAGCATAGAAGCAATCGCAATACTGCTTGTACTTTTGGCTTACCTGCTTAATCTAGCTGCCAATTACGCCGACTATACCAGTGTCATATTGCTGTTTGTTGGTTTTGTAGGATTCGTGTATGGATGCTACTATGCTTTCCAATACTTGATGCACGCTTCTAAAGAAACCGTCAAGACAGTATCAGACTGGGTACGTCACCAGCCCTTCCACGCTTAGGTATTGTGGCGGGGGAGCTTACAAGCTCCCCCGCCCAACCTCTCTGTCATTAACCACAAACTACAAAGCATTGCAGTTTGTGGTTAATCTCTATATTTCGGCGCTCGCAATACCGGCGTCTTTTGCGGCCAAATACCAGGCTACTGTCACTGTTTTTGCCATTCGAGGCGCGAGTTCTTTGCGCACTTGTTGTGCCAGCTGTGGCGTCCAGCCACGTTTGTAGAACTGCTCATACATATCAAGCAGCGCAACTTCACGGGCAACACGTTTAAAATATTCGCTTAGGCCGATTTGTTCGGCTTTTTTTAGATCATATCGAGTTGGGGCAGCAATCAACCGAGTCATTGGTGCCATTACCATGGCTGCGCCCCATTCAAATAACGCGTGAGTCGTAAACAACCCCTTAGCGCCCCACATTTCCCAGTTCTTTTTAAATAATTCTCGTTTTGTGTCGGCTGGTATCACTACCTTTTTCATCACCGTTGTGCGGGTTTCTTTACCTTCACCACGCAAGCGTTTTAATTCTGCCTCAAACGGGTAATGGTGTGCCGGAGTAAGGCCATCAACAAGCGCATGCGCAAGCCAGCTGGCTTCAAAGGCAGCTCGCTCTACGTTTTTTTCTACCAAATTTGCCACTAGTTTTTCATAGTGAGCATCCATCTGTTCTAGCAACAAGCCATCATCGGGGTCAAATGGGTCGTAAAAGTGCCACGGTGCGTGCTCGCCATCTAATTTTGCCTTTGCACTATCAGGGCCATTTTTACCTTCAAAATGGAGAAGTAGGCGTTTTGACGGAAAATGTTTATCAGACGTAAGCAGCTCTTTTAACGCACCACGAGCAGCACGGTCGACCTTTTGATGGGCGCCTAAAACATTACCTGAAATATTAGTTAGTGTAGAACCAGAATACATGTGTGTTTGGCTGACTAGTTTAAGTAGGTCAGCTTGCTTGCGCGCTGCACGCTTGCAGCGATTTGCTTATAGTGTATCAGATTTTCCCCTGATTCGATAAACGTTTTAACGCCTGCCCTAGCCTTAGCAATAAGCTTTGTGTCGCTTAACTGGGCGATACGTAAATCAAGCGAACCATGCTGCCGGGTACCATATATTGCGCCTGGGCCACGAATTTCTAAGTCGAGCTCGGACAGTTCAAAACCGTTGGTAGTACTGGCTATCGCGCGCATACGCTTAGACGGCGCACTGCTGTCAGTCATTACTAAATAACAGTGGCCTTTATGCTCCGCACGGCCAACTCGGCCACGTAATTGGTGTAGTTGCGCTAAACCAAATCTGTCTGCTCCCAAAATCACCATTACAGTTGCGTTTGCGACATCTACACCAACTTCAATCACTGTAGTCGAAACTAATACGTCTAGCTCGTGGTTGCTAAAGCGTTGCATAATGTCGTCCTTTTCGGCTGATTTCATACGACCGTGTAATAGCCCAATACGCCAACCTTTTAGTTCTTTTTGGGCTAGTTCTTTATAGGTTTTTTCGGCGCTAGCTACCTGTAACACATCACTTTCGTTAATGAGCGGGCAAACAATATATGCTTGCCTGCCTTGTTTTAATTCGTTGGTAATTGACTCATACATTTGCTTGGTCGAATTAGGAGAAATAATAGAGGTTGTTACCCCAGCTCGTGTGCTTGGCGCCTGATCTAAAATACTGATGTCGAGCTCGCCGTACACCGTTAACGCTAAGCTGCGCGGAATCGGTGTGGCCGTTAAGCAGAGTACATGGGGCATATGCCCTGCCTTAGTATGTAATTTTTGGCGTTGCTGCACACCAAATCGATGTTGCTCATCAACAATTACCAAACCTAAATGATGCCAATCAACGGATTCTTGTAAAATAGCGTGCGTACCAACAATGATGCTTATTTCATTATTTTTAAGCCGTACTTTTAGCTCTTTTTTTGTTTTTGCTGGTACGCCACCCGTTAATAGTGCGACTTTGTTTGCAAGCGGGCTATGCGCAAGTACCTTAGCGAGTGTATTTGCATGTTGTTGGGCTAATAATTCGGTTGGTGCTAAAAATGCAACTTGCAAACCCGCCTCCGCCACCATCAGCGCTGCCATTGCTGCCACGACAGTTTTACCTGAGCCAACATCACCCTCGACTAACCGGTTCATCGGTTCATCACTATCAATATCTTTATATATCTGCCAAACTGTTTTGCGCTGTGCATCAGTCAAACTAAATGGTAAATTTGCGACAAATTCTTTGGCACTTTTTTGTTTAAACGGTACTGGCAATGCTTTAGCAAGCTGCGCTTCGGTACGATTTGCATAGGCAGCCATCATAACAACAAATAGTTCTTCAAATCCGAGACGCTCTTTCGCTTGCGCCAGTTGTTCTGAAGAGTCGGGCATATGAATTGCTTTAAGCGCTTTTACCCTGCTTATCAGCTTTGCGTTTGTAACGATATTGGTTGGTAACGTTTCTGGCAAAGTGTCAATAACGGGGAGTATCTGTGCTACTAGTTTTCGCAGTAGTACTGATGTCAGCTGCCCACTTTCACGATAGGTGGGCAGAATACGCGCTGTATGCGCGTGAATCGTATCTTCAACTAGCTCAATGCTTGGATTAGTAATCTGTAATCTTTGATTCTGAAATACAAATTCGCCACTAATATAGTATGGTTTACCGGGCTGAATATTCTTTGCTCGGTACGGCTGATTAAACCAAATTACTTTTACACGCCCCGTATCATCGTTAGCTACCGCCTCTGTTATGTGTAAACCTCTTCGAACACGACGCTCTTTTAGCTCGCTAAAGTGAGCCTGCAAGGTTACAAGGCCAGGTTTTAGTTGCCCAATATGTATGACATGCGAATAATCATCGTATTTGCGAGGAAAATAATCAATTAAGTCACCAATAGTAACGAGCCCTGCTGTCGCTAAGCGTGCCGATACAACACTCCCTACCCCTTTGAGCTCTGTTAGTGGCGTGTCTACTGTCATTACTACCAGTGTACGCTACTCAGCGTTTTATCAGCCAAAAAGTACAGACTATTACGTAATATATTGAGTAAAAAATCATAAGAATAATTACGTACAGCGACTAAAATTTGGTATACTGAATCGTGATATTTGAGGTGAAATTTCAAGAGGATAATGAGTAAGGATAACAACCGCCTTTCGGGTTTTAAGAGCCGAGCAAAACGAATGACAAAAAAGTCAGATACTAATAAAGGGGTAAAGGTTAATCGAAGTGTGGGCGACCGCATAAAGGCCCACAAAGATGACCGTGCGCGAAAGCGTGCCGAGTATTTGTCGACCTTGCCAAAAAATCCTATAAAACGCTTTTTTTACCGTTTACAACCAAAGCGTTTATATAAATATTGGTTTAGCCGCGAGGGTGGCATTATGGCCCTCAAGGTACTTGGTATTGGGTTTGCAGTTATCATGGTGCTTACCTTAGCTACTTTTGCTTATTTCCGTAAAGATTTACCAAAGAACATTACTGACCTTAAAACTTGTTCACAGGGCGCAAGCACAACATACTACGACCGAACGGGCCAAACGCTGTTATGGGCAAGCTCGGGTGATGTAGAATGTTACCCCGTTAAGTTCGAACAAATCTCACCCTACTTACGAAATGCGGTAGTTGCTTCAGAAGACAAGGACTTTTATAAGCATGGTGGCTTTAGCGCACAGGGGTTATTACGTGCAGGCCTTAATAATATTAAAGGTGGTAGCACCCAGGGTGGTTCTACCATTACACAGCAGTTTGTTAAAAACTCACTTTTGACTCAAGATCAAAAAATCTCTCGAAAAATTAAAGAACTTATTTTATCGATTGAGCTCGAAAGAAGTTATTCTAAAGACGAGATTCTTAACGCGTATCTTAACGAAATATCGTTTGGCTCAACCTATAATGGAGCCGAAGCGGCTGCTCGTGGTTACTTTAATAAGTCAGCCAAAGACCTAACTCTAGACGAAGCCGCTCTGCTTACGGCGATTATCCCAGCACCTACCTATTATTCACCATACGGAAGACATACCGATGAGCTCGTACAACGCCAGCACTATAAGTTAGACCAAATGGTAGACCAAGGCTATATCAAAAAAAGTGACGCTGATGCCGCAAAAAAAGTAGATACACTCGCAAAACTTTCGACCAGCCGCAATAAGTATAAAAATATTATTGCTCCTTACTTTGTACTTGAAGTACAAGAACAACTAGAAGCCAAATATGGTGTAAACAATGTACAGCGCCAAGGCTATAAAGTCATCACTACACTTGATTTACGCCTTCAAAAAATTGCTGAGGATGTAGTTGCCAATACAATGCCAAAGGTTATTCGCAATAACGCAGATAACATGGCAGTAGTTGCAGAAGATGCGCAGACCGGGCAGGTTATCGCCCTAGTCGGTGGTCGCGGATTTGATTATCCGGGTTATGGCCAAAAGAACATGGCTACGACTCCTCGCAGCCCGGGATCAACAATGAAACCATATGACTACTCTTCATTAATGACTCAAAATAAGAGCTGGGGCGCAGGCAGTACATTATTTGATCTTAAGACCGATTTTGGTGGTTACTCGCCAGATGATTATGACCTTCGTCAGCCTGGTGCAATGAGTATGCGTCAAGCGCTTGGAGGCTCGCGAAATATACCTGCAATTAAGGCTACTTATATAGCAGGTGTGCAAAATACTATAGATTTGGCAAAAAAGATGGGTGTCGTCAGCGGTACATCTTGTGAACCAAATTGTGGTTTATCAGCTGCCATCGGTGATGGTAGCGAAATACGGCTGGACGAGCATGTTAACGGTTATGCAACACTTGCCAGAGGCGGTAAATATAAGCCAAAAACGTATATGCTTAAAGTTTCTGACGCACGCGATACAGTTTTATACGAATGGAAAGATACTGCCGGCGAACAGGTGTTAGACCCACAGATTGCTTACATTGTTGCTGATATGATGAGTGACTCTAAAGTAAGCTACTTCGGTAATAATTATCGACTTAACAACGGTTGGAAATCTGCGCTTAAAACCGGTACTACCAATAACAAAGATAATGGATGGCTTATGGGCTATACTAATAAGCTCGTATTCGGATTATGGATGGGGCGTCAAAATGACAATAAAGCACAGTACAACTTTACAGATACCATATTAGGGCCAGCATGGAATAGTTTCATGACACAATCAAACAGTGTGCTGGGATATAACAAAGGTTCTGGTTGGACAAAACCTGCAGGTATTAAAACTGTATGTATCAATCAGACGACAGGTTACGCAACTACAAGTGGCGGTAATTGTGACATCTTCCCAAGTTGGTATCAACCACAATACCCTGATAGTAGTAAATCAGCTACCATTGATTCAGTCAGTAAAAAACTAGCTACCGAATGTACTCCTGAGCTTGCTAAGCAGGCTATTACTGGCGGTGGTATTCGCTCAGAATTGCCAACAAGCGATGCTATGTACAATAACTGGATTAAACCAATCCAAGCACGTTATGGAGGTTCAGGTGGTGGCGCCATACCTACTGATAAAGACGATGTTCACACTTGTGATCCTGCCGATAAACCGTCAATTAGCAACTTAACCATCACTCCCGCTGGAGCTGGCAGTTATAAGATAAGTGTTACTGTATCGCAAGGTAAAAGTCCGTTAACAACAGTTAATTTCAAGGCAAACGGTACCATTATCGACGGTGGTTCAGTCACCATAACTGCTGGCGGTACGTATGATGTAACCTACACACCTACCGGCAGCGATCCAGTACAAATTACTGCTCAGGTTATTGATAGCGTCTTATATGATTCCACAACAGACGCAAAGCAAATACCTTAAGATTGTGTCCGCACTTCAAAAAACCGCTCTACAGTGAGCGGTTTTTTGTATGTAATGGGTAGTATTGTCTGTTTACTTATCAGCCATTTCATCGATAGCCGATAGCAAAGATGCCTCTCGATTTGTTGGACGTGGTCGGTTATTTTGATGCTGTTTTTGATTTGTTGGACGGCGGTATCGATGCTCAACAGTACCAGCAGGAGTTGTCGGTGCTTTCTGAGGACGACTTGGCAGCGGTTTTTGGACCGTGCGGCGAACTTTATCTACTGGCTGTTTAGTGATTGGCGTGGTTGGTTCAGTTGCAACTTTTGTGCCGAAAAGCATCTTGCCTGCAACAGTTTGATGGGTGCGTGTAATTTTTACCTTGACTGACTTACCAATGTCTCGCTTTGCACCGTCAATCACAATCATGGTGCCATCTTCCATGTAGCCAACTCCTTGGTCGCGGTTACTGCCTGGTTGGACAATCATAATATCGAATGCCTCGCCTGGTAGCGCCACAGGACGAAGTGCATGCGAAAGTTCATTGACATTCAATACTCGTATGCCTTCGATTGTTGCAACCTGATTTAAGTTAAAATCGGTCGTAAACAAATCGGCACCCGTTTTTTTAGCAAGTTTCACAAGTTTATCGTCGGTGGTGCTTGCTTGCACTTTTGTGCGCTCAATAGTCAGCGACACGTTTGGTTCGCGCTGTAATTGCTGTACAACCTCAAGCCCAAATCGGGCACGCTCGCGTTTGTGTGAATCGTTACCGTCCGCAAGTAGCTGTAGCTCGGCGACGATAAACTCAGGCACTGCAAGTTCGTACGGTACAAAGCCGGCCTTTGCCAGCTCTACTACTCGACCATCAATAAGTGCCGAACTGTCCATGAGTGCAACCTGCTGCTTACTCTTTTTTGGTACAATTCGTGGCCATTCTTTAACCACTACAATCGCGCCAATAACAATAATGGCGATTGTTTGAAATAAATCTAACATATAAATCCAATCTTATTCTTTTGATAAAAAGCTGTTGAGTGCACTGCGCACATCAGCCATTTGATGCAATTCTTTTGGCACTTTACTACCGCGAATTTTTGGCCCGATTGCATCGGTAAAGCCTAGTTTCTTTGCTTCGGCAATTCGTTTATCTGCCCATGGTACGTGCCGTATTTCACCGCTCAAGCCTACCTCACCAAACACGACGGCATCTTTTTTGAGCTGCATCCCTTTTGAAGCTGAGGCTATTGCCATACAAATCGCTAAATCTGCTGCAGGCTCGGTGATTTTCATGCCACCCACAATATTAATATAAATATCTTTATCGGCAAGTTTTAGTTTAGTGCGGCGTTCGAGCATGGCGACTAATAAATTAAGTCTATTTAAATCAATGCCTGCTGCAGCTCGTTTTGGATACCCGTAATTGGTTGTGTTAACGAGTGCTTGCACCTCTACTAAAATTGGGCGCGTTCCCTCTAATGTAGCCAGTACTATCGAACCATCACTGAGTTGTCGTTCGGCTAATAGTGCTGCAGATGGATTATCGACTACTTGCAGACCCGTATCAACCATTTCAAGGATAGCTGCTTCGTTGGTAGAACCAAACCGGTTCTTGATACACCTCAGCACTCTAAAGCCACCGTAGCGGTCACCTTCGAGCTGGAGCACTACATCCACAGCATGTTCTAATACCTTTGGCCCGGCAATACTACCCTCTTTAGTTACGTGACCGACTAAAATCAGGGCAGTCGTCGCTTGCTTCGCGGCTGCAGTCAGTAACTGCGTGCTATTGGTTACCTGGCTCACACTACCTGGAACTCCAGTAATTTCAGCGGCGGCAATCGTTTGAATTGAATCAACAATCACTAAATCATACTTATCGGTTGCGATGGTTGCCGCGATATCGTTTGCGCTGGTGCTACTGACAATATGTAAGTTATCGGCTAAAGCGCCCAGGCGTTGGCCACGCAAGCTCACCTGCTCTGGCGACTCTTCGCCACTCACGTATAGTACTTGCACTTTCTTGGCTGCGTTATACGCCAGCTGTAATAACAATGTACTTTTACCGATACCCGGTTGGCCAGCAATGAGTACCACACTCGCTGGTACAATACCGCCACCTAACACTTCATCGATATCGGCGATACCAAGACTCAAGCGCTTGGTGCCTGTAAATGATTTTTTATCAAGCGAAACGGGCTTTAGTACGTTGCCACTCGCCAAAGCTTGCTCGGTTTTACTGCCACTGCGCAAATCGACCTGTTGCTCGAGCGTATTCCATGCACCACATATGCTGCACTTGCCTGCCCAGCTCGAATGATTCGCGCCGCAGGCACTACATACATATGCCACTTTCGTCTTCGCCATATCTCTAGTTTAACAGATAGTTAATTTAGATTATTTTGGTTCGTAGTATATCCTCATCAAATACCCATAGGTACCAAACTCGTCGATTCTGCCATGAAGTATCACATCATAAACATTCAAACTTTGAAGGGCTTCAACTTCCCTTGCGGCATAATCAAGAAAAGAGGATATACCAATATTAGGGTCTTCATCCATATCCAGCTCAAATAAGTGAACCTTCTGATTACTTCTGATACGACTATTGTAAAGCCTATTCTCATCTGTTGGTGAGTTGCTTTTAAGAAGCAGGGCATCGTCTTGAATTTTCTTATCAGATTTTCTTAGTTTATACACCTCTAATTCAAGTGTTGGCCATGTACTATCATCCACTGCATTTGAAAGATATAAACTTACAGAACGAGCATATCCAACAGATTTAACATCATGGGCAAGACTTTTTAGCATATCAGGTAGTGATACTTTGCGATTGGTGTTCCCTGCTTGAAAATAATGTGTTTTCATATTCATTACAATACTACTGCACACACCGGTGCCGCAACTAAACAACCAGGACTCAACACTTTTGCACCCCACCATATGGCTATTAGAACACTAGCCGCTGCAGCCGTACCACCCGCAGCTTTTTTTGCCTGCGGGCTTACGCTCGGTAGACCTCCCGATGGAAGTGATGGTGGCCCTTTTCTATTATTCTTGTCTTTCGACTCCCTTGATTGTCTTTCACCCCGAATTTTTTCATTATACTTTTGTTTTGCTTTTGCGCTGTTCCAGTCCTTGGAGTTGTATTTATTCTTACCCTCATTCCACGCTTTAAGCTCCTTGAAGTTTAGCTTTTTCTCCTGTGCCTGCTGACGACCTCTCTGTGCCCTTTGACCAGTAAGATCATAATCAGTTATGGGATTATTCACATAGGCATATGCATTGTCAGTACCGCCTTCTATTGGATCAACTTGTGCAAATCGCCCTATGCTTGCTAGATATACACGTGCTCCCATTTGTACCACAGGGATGCTGAAGTTTGATTCAGATAGTTTCTGGTGTTGCCCAATGTACGAGTAGCTTGCGCCCCTATCGGCATTAGTCGGTGCTAATTGGCCATCAATCAATTCACCAAACGGCCCTGTAACATTTGTGCTCAGTAATGAGCCATCTGCTTTCGTCATCGCAAAGTTATCGCCATGTATATTTGGCAAGCTAAACGTCATTTGCGCACTTGGGTCACTCGCGTTTGGTCGAATTGTAACAAGCACGTTACCAGGCAGTGTCACATACTTTTCGACTACGTTCCATGCATTGTCTCGTATGAAGTCTGGTGTGTCACCACTACCCGTAAAGCCATAGAAACTATCGCCAGCTGCACTCCATGTAAAGTTTGCAATACTGTTGATATATCGCCCCATGATGCGACCTTGTACATCTCGGGTATAATAGGTTGCGATTCCATTACCAGTATCAGAAGTGTACTGAACCACACCCGTGTTTCTATCTGAGGCATCATATGCAAATCGTACTGGCAAGTTTGATGTTCCGATTGCTGTTGTATTACCGTGGTCATCATAGTCAACAACCGCAAGTGATGGGTCTGAGCCTGCTAGTAATCTGTCGGCGCTATCGTAACAATAGTTCGTTGTTTTACCATTTATTGTTTGAGTAGTGCGGTTACCATTTTTGCCAGCATTTAAGTTTGCACTCGTCTGTGCGCATTGTGCGGCAGTAGCAGTACCAAACCCATAGCTATAACTATTAGTACCGATTGTGGCGGCTGTTAATCTCCCCCCACCGTCATATGTATAGCTCTTTGCTAAACCATTTTCGGTACCACTTATTACATCGCCACTTACAGTTCTATTAACTTGGTCACTGATGATTGTTGAGCCATCGCCAAGGGTATATGATAATCCGTTCATACGACCAAGGTTGTCTCGTGTAATAGAGCCTAGCTTCTGCTGATTAGCAGTTGGGTACGCAACGCTTGCAATTCGGCTAAACGTATCATACGTTACCGTAGCCAATACAACTGAGTTGAGTGATTGAGATACTAGGCGATCGTAATCATCGTAAGTGTATGTTTCTGTACCAAGAGGACTAGCACGACTTACAAGATGACCAGCATTGTCATACGCACTTGTAGTTACGTTGCTATGTGTGTCTTTGTACGATATAACCCTACCGAGCAAATCTGTCTCAACTATAATAGATCCGTTTTGGTCTGTCGTACTAGTAACTAGTGGGTTACCGTTAACGGCATAGTTGCTACTTATCGTGCGGCCTGCTCGACCGTTTATATCAGGTATGACCGTCGAGATAACTCGCCCACGCGCATCGTAATTTGTGCAAGTCCATGGGTCATTATTAAACTTTGTCGCCACTACCCTGCCTGTTGAATCATATATCGTTTCGCTAGTTCGCGGAGTTTGAGGGCCAACCCCATCTGGGTCAGGTTCTATCTTGCCCTTTGCGAAGCCAGCTTGGCTAACAGGTGACGAGTTGGCATCACATTCATTCTTTCGAACCTCAGTAGCGCCGTAGTACAGATAGGTATAGGTATTACCGCCAGGCATTGTCTTACTTGTTTGTCGCATTAAACTACCCGCTTGATAAGGCTCGTATGTGTAGCTTGTTGTTAGGTTAAGTCCGCCAACGTCCTCAGTTACTGATTTAGCCTGTGCAAGCTCGGGTTGTGCGCCATAATCTGTCTTTGTAGTACTATCACCTGTTTGGCTATCAAATACCTTACTGCTAGTTGTAAGTGCGTAGACTGGCTTTACGAAAGTTGGCCTGCTTGTTCCAAGTCCGGCGTTTGTATCGGTAATTCCAGGTCCAGACAACCATAGTTCTAGTGCTCCTTGGTTATATCCCGTATGGCCATACGCTAGCTCAATTCTATAGGGTTTACCAGCCTCGGCAGTAAATGTGGCAGTCTGCCGCTTTTGGGTTACTCCCTCTGAACGGGTTCCAAGATTATTAATTAAAACGTTATCGTTAACCGTTAATCTTGCGCCATCGTCGTTCCATATATTGTATGTATATGTTCCTGATTGTGGGAACGTAACCGTTCCAGTAGCTCTAAAACCGTAGCCGTAGTATTTCGCATCGGGATTTTTTACAATGTTCGTTGCCCATATTGCAGAGTTATCATTCCCAAAAATTACGAGATTACCGTCGTTCTGCATAACTAAACTTCCAGAAGGACGGCCAGATGTTGCAGAAGCCCAGGTTGCCACGTTATTACCGTTATATATTACTAAGTTTCCATCACCCTGAAGTACAAGCCGGCAATTTGCGCCACTTGTATTTGATGCCCAAACTACACCACTTGGACCGTAGATAACCAGATTACCATCAGTCTGCATTATGAGCCTAAACTGGCCATCTTCTGACCATATCGACTGATTTGTACCAAGTGTGCCGCCGACCAATAATGAGGCTGCGTTTGCTGTTTGATTATCGGGAGTGAATGGTACGGAGTCTAGTCTAAAATCTCTACCAAGCCAGCTCCTATCCTTGTTAGGTGTTATGCCTGTCGTGTGATATTTTGGTGCCCCTACAAGGCTTCCACCATCTTTTGTAACCACATAATTAAACCAGCTGACAGCTAGGCCATTAATGCCCTCGTCATAGTTTGTTTGGGTATGTGGAACTTGGTTAGTGTATGTCGCAAGCGGTTTACGGTCTGTACCAAACCATACAGATGGCGCCGGCCCATAGTTATCAATTGGTAAATCGTTTGCGTCGTAAATGGTTGTCGACTTTAACCCAGTTGCATCAGTCGATGATAACAATAAGTCTTTTACGGCGTCCCACTCTTGTTGTGTTGCGTTACCGTCTTTACCATAGTTTTTAACCGTTCTGTACAAGCTGTCGTATTCGACTCGTTGGCTATAACCTTTAGGCTCAACCTCTCCAACCTCATTAGTTTGGGTCGCATTATTGAGGTAGTTATAGTTATGTTTTGCCCTAAAGCCACCTTCGGTTGCGCTTGGTAACGTAATTGAATTTGCACGGCCAACGACATCATAGTCTATTTGGCTTGTAACCGTACTGTTATCTTGTCTAATTCCAGCTGCTACCGCATCATATGCGAGTGATGACTGTTGTTGCACAAGCCGACCGAGTGCATCATATCCGAGTGTCGTTGTCACGCCACCTGGGCTTACAATACGAGCGAGTTGACCATTTTTATAGTACAAATAGCTTAGTTGTTGGTCTGTTGTTTTAAAAGCACAAAGCATATTAAAAGGTGGCTGGCTGTCATAGCCATTTGGTACCGAACCACAATTATTATCACCAGAATAGTACAATGTACCCATCCTTGTTTGGTCAGCGCCATCCTTGATAGTTGTTAAGCGCGCTGGGGTACCATCGTAACCATATATGAGCGCCGTTGGCTTTCGGTCATCATTTGGCGTACTCGTACTCGTTAGTTGCCCCGCACTGTTAAAGGTATAGGTACGCCCATCACTATCTATTAACGTGTACGTGCTATCCGCATTCTTTGTTAAGAAGCCGTACTCATTAACAGGAGGCGTGTATGCACTACCATTCCATTTATATTCGTGCTGATCACCTTCGGCATCATATAAAATGACGCTTTGCGTTTGAATGTTTGCATAATCATACGCTAAATCACCATCAGCATCTACACTCATTTGCCAGCCGTTTGGTAATGGATTAATTTTGGTGCTAAGCCATGCACTCGGAATAATTTGCTCGGCCACCGCACCCTTCACGTAAAGCCCAAATGAAGCCGCTCCAAGATTCTCATAAAATTCTGCGGTTATAGGAATTGACTGCCCAGACGTTAGATTAACAGCCGGGCCGTATCCAATACCTGAGCCAGTATCTTTCCAGTCATCCTGGTATGCAGAAGTGCCACCGTTTAGATATATTCTTGAACCATCATCGCTACTGGTGCCAAAGTAATAGGTTCCCGTGACCGGAGCGGTGAAGTAGCCAGTATACCGGGCTGCGAAATTATTAATTGGACCATATGGCATCGGTGAGCCCTCGCCCCAATTAAAGTTCATATTTGTTTCACGCCTGGTTAAGAATGAGCTCATAGGGTCAGTTGGGAACGTTGGCGAGACTCCAGCTGAGGCACTAAAGTATCGGCCCATCAATCCATTATTCTGCGATACGGTTTTGGGTTCGGTTCGTAGCCAATTTGTTTGAATCTGCTGCTCTACACCATCTATTCTTACGGCAACATAAAGATATCCATTCCCTGTTGCCTCGATATAGTCCATTTGCATCGGTACGATTTGACCCTCACTAAAGTAGCGAGAACCCATAGTCCAATTACCGTTACTACAACAACCTGCGCTAACAGCCGGTGTTGATTCGTTATTTAGATATAGTGCATAGTAATCATCTGCCGTAAATCCAAACTGATAATTACCGGACTTTGGTGCAATAAAGTAGCCCTTGAGTCGCATCGAAAAATTATCGTTATTAACGACTCCAGCCGCAGGCGTGCCCGTGTTCCATGGGAAGTTTAGGTTAGTCTCAATGCGACGAATCGCAGAGCTACCCGACCACGAAGTGTTATTGTAATATTCCGCTGTTAAACCGGGTTTGCTGCGATACGGCGAATTGTAGTCAAAGCTTAACCCTATGTTGCCACCTAATGCAGACATTGTGTGTGTGCCTGCACTTGTCACAACGTTACCAGTGGCTAAATTGACATCAACAGGCCCTCCGTCGTCAAAGCTTGCTGCGCTATCATTACCCAGTCGTGCATCGTACTTAAATGATCGAGTCCATACGTTGATCGGTGACCCCCATCTATCACAGGTGCCACCAACATATTGGCCACACGAATCATGAGAATAAACATGCCAGTAGTATGTTACACCGTCTTGTAGAACACCTTCTGGTACTGTCCATTGGGTAGAGCTTATAAGACCTGAGTTTATAACCGTGCCTGTCTCACCATCTTGACCAGTCGACACCCTAAAGTAGTACTGTATCGGGTCACCATCAGGGTCAGTACTTGGATTAACCTGCAACATTGGTTGATCAGTAACGACAACTTGTTTATCAGCTGGTGATAGTGGCGTAGGTACTGAAGGAGTGCTATTGAAGGTATATTCAATCCAGCTATTATCGGCGTCAAAACCTTTCCAGGTTAAATATGCTCGCTCCTCACCATTTAGGATATACGTCGGGCCAGTATCACCAATATCTGCTTGCCTTTGTAGCAAAGCGGTCATACTAATATTGCCGTTAGTCCCAAACCATGCGCTGTGGCGCGGGCTTCCCCAATCAATACAGTTATAGCCCCAACAAGCGGCACGCGAAACTTCAGTGTATAAACCTTCTGTTGTGCCGATGCCAGACCTCTTATTTATAATCAGATTTGCACTTAGAATTTGCTTGCCAGGAAGTTCTGGCATCGAAACCCAAAAGACGGTTCGCCAGCCTTTCCAGCCATTGTTCGATAAATACCCAGCGTTCATATAACAAGAACTTGACGAACAAACATAGCCATCAGACTTATAGGCAGTATAGTTCCAGCTTACATTTGAGCTTCGACGCCACGATGGGTCGATAATTATCGGAAAATCAGCAGTTTTTTGTTGTTTAAGCCATCCCCCATCGAGTGTTACGGTAAGAACCCCATTCTTGTACTCTTGGGTTGCCTTAGTTTCGCTAATAGGACCTTGTGTTTGGAGTGTAACAGATAACGGCGCGAGCTGCTGCTCGGTACCCTCTACATCAAAGCCACCACTAGCATTCTTTTTTAAATTTGCACCGGTAACTTTAAATGCATAGCTCGTTGTCGCATTTGCAGTTTTAATAATGATATCTTCCTTAAGAGCCCCACCTTTAACCGTGTAGCGTAAATCGACACCATTCCATAGATCTTTATAGGTAACTGTTTGCTTACCATCCTCAGTCGTTACCACAGGCGTAACCGATTTTGCGGCGCCCACAGGGAAATATGCTAACTTCGTATTACCTGATTCAATACGAATCATGCCTACCTTGTCATCTGATTTTGCAAAACGAGCTTGCCAATCGTTTGCGGCAAGCTTGTAGGTATCTAGTTTTTGCGTCTTACCCTTTACGAACGCGATTGCTTTGCCGACAACATTTGTACTGTCAGCTGCATTTGTATCTTCAACAAGCGTATTGTCAATTTTTTCCCACTTACCATTTTTTTGATAGTTAACTCTATCAAAATATTTCTTTACTGTTTTTTGACCATTACCAAGATCAAATGATTCAGAGTTCTCGGTTCGCTCAGATACTATTTCCGCTTGCTTTGTTGGTGCACTTTGTTTAGTTGTAGGTGAAGGTGGGTTTGATCCAAGTGTAGTTCCCTTGCCGATAGCGCCATTTACCTCAGCAGCTTTTTGAGAAGCAACCGCTAGCGGTTGGGGAGTTTTTTTACCTGCAGCCAGAGCCTTATCGGTACTCGCAGCAATAGAAAGAGCCAGCGAAGCGACCATGGCGACAACAAAAAACAGCGCCGTGAGACGCTGTTTTTGGGAGTTAACCATTCTTAATGGGCGCACAAAGGCGCCATTCACCACGTTAAATAGGGACACTTTTGGAATTTTGGCGGTGTTTGTGTGGATGCGCTTCAAATGCAAATGTGGCATTTAGTGGGCTCCAGTTGTTATGTAAATATTCGTCGTTGGTTAACTCCACCAATGACTTAAGCCGAATTATAAGCAAAATTTCAGAAAATGCAAGTACTTTTTTGTCAAATTATATTTCACAAGTCCTAGGGGTGAGTACTATGAGCCATATAGACCATGTATAAAACACCGACGAGAAGCAGTGCTAATAATACTACCGTTCTGCGCCATTCTTGGTTCATTGCTGTACTCCGATTGGTTTTGCGATTACAACAAGTCTATCAACTGGGTTCCAGAGTGGTGTACACGTATAGAGTGTCAAACGGGTATCAGTTGTTGGCGCTTCGACCTCAACTTGATGAGCTGTCACAACTTTTTTCTCGGTAACGGTGTAGTGATAGGTTGTCGAACCCCATTTAAGGTAAATATCATCACCGATTTTTATCTTATCAAGGTGATAAAAGGGCTGTACTACACTTGGGTTATACGAAAAACGATGGCCAACAATAACCGTATTTCCACCTTTGTTGGGTGTAGGAGTGGCCGGTCGATGCCATAAGCCTTTATCGACCGTTTTTTCTGCCGTCCCCTCGATAACTGGCGCTAGGGCACCAATGGCTGGAATGTATAGTTGATCAGGGTTTGTCATACCTGTGCCGGCATCTGACTGTCCTGATTCAGTTGTGGCTGAAGACTCAAACTGTGTTTGTGCTCCACTACTCGCAAACCCAGGCCTTGCGACGGTAGCGGGGCCATTAAAAAAGTAATCGAGTTGCGGTATAAGTGGCGCCAACAATATAAAAACTGCAAGAATAATGACAAACACGGTAAGCATATCGTTGAGAGACCGGTGTGTCATACTCTTGCAGTTCGTATGTTTTTATTTATCGACGGCGACTAACCGCGAATGCTCCACCAAGCATTGTAATAACAAGGATATATCCAAGTGCAGTCAACGAACCAGAGCCTGTATCAACAAGCACTTGTGGCTTTTCTACCGTAGTTGTATGCGTATCCGTTGCACACGCTGTAACCACATTATTCTTTGGCAACTGGATTGAATCAGTCGACACCTTAAGTAGACTAATTTCTGGATTTACTTCTTCTTGCTGTGGTTCTGCGCCACAGGTTTTCACGGTGTTAACTATTTGAGCACCTTCGCTACCGGCAGGTATCGTGTAGTTTGCAGTGTAAATCCACGTTTCGTTTACATCGAGTTTGCCATCACTATTAGTATCACCAGATTTGTAGACTCCATTGCCAGCAACGTTGTCAGCTACAGTAATGGTATCAAGCGGTTCGTCACCCGTGTTGGTAACCGTAAAGGTGTACGTAACCGTGTCACCAACTTTAGCGTTTGCTGGACCTGTCTTCACGACCTTAATTGCTGGGTGTAACACATCGAGTGTATGCGTATCTGTTGCACACGTTTGCGTGCCTTCTTCGTCATCTTCGTTGTAGCTATAGTCGCGATAGATGTTCCAGTTATCACCATAGTAGTCACCACAGGCTGTTACCGTGTTATTAACATCTGCGACTTGAGGAGTAGGAATAGTATATTTTACCGTACAGTATGCCCAATCGCCCGGATCAAGCCATGTAACTCCGCCACAATCTGCAGTTCCAGCAATATCATCAACAACACTTAGGTTATCGATATAGGTATCACCAGAGTTATACACCCAGAAAGTATAAGTAACGGTGTCACCTTCGTGAGCCGTAGCAGGGCCACTCTTGTACACTTCAAGGCCAGGGTGTTGATTATCGTTGTTTGTTATCTTACAGGTCACCGAATCACCAAGTGCCAACGTTAGTTCGTTGCCATTAAGCTGTCCGCCAGTACACCACCATTGTCCTTGCGTGTAACCGTCTGGGCCTGATTCGCTGAGTGTGTAAGTAACGTTTGCTACCGCAGTTACCGACTCTACACCATTTAGACCATTTCCGCTAATAACATCGCCATCATCAGATGGGGTGGCTGAAAGCGTCCAGTCACTTGGGTCGTTTTCGCCATTATTATTGTTAATGACCGTTTTCTTAAGCGTAAGCTTAGGAGCAATTGCAGTGTTTGTGACAGTACAAGTCTTAGCATCACCAAGCGCTACAGAACCATCACAATCTTCTGAATATGCGACCGAGTATCCGTTGTGGCTACCTTCGCTCACTTCGTATTCACCAACGTTCAACGTAACATCAGTACCAGCTACACTACCGGCAAACTCATCATTCGATACATTATTGCCATCAACGTACATAGTAAAGTTACTAGCAGTTGCCGTTCCACCAGTCTCGCCATTTATGACGTGTTTTACCACTGTTAATTTAGGCTGTACTGCAGTGTTTGTAATTGTACAGGTATAATCAGCACCGAGTATCAATGCAAGCGTACTTTTTACGATGCTTGTTACGTTCGTCTTGTTGTTAACACAACTCCAGTCACTCGCTGTAAAGCCTTTTACAGGGCCTGATTCGCTGAGCGTGTAGCTTCCTGCGTTAACATTACCACTCACTGGTGTAGTGCCTGATAGGTGCGTTGGTCCGTCAGCAGTAAGTGTCCATTCGCTCGTACTCACCTTTGCACCATACAGATTTTCACCAAGTTTTTTAACAAGTGTTAATGCGGCACTATTATCATCGTTTGTTGCAGTACAAGTAACTTCTTGTCCGCTTGTAATTGTAACTTTATTATCTGATACTTTTGCGCCAACACAGTCCCAACCAGTAAGTGTATAGCCATCTGGACCTGTTGACTCACTGAGCGTATAAGTACCTGCTTTGAACGAGTCATTACTTACCGCGCCACCAGCGCCACTGATGGTTGTAGGGCCAGTTGCTGTCAGTGTCCAATCAGTTGGGTCTGCAGTACCACCATTATTGTTAACTACGTTTTTTACTAGTGTTAGCTTTGGTGCCTTGTCGTCATTTGTAATCGTACATGTCTTAGTTTCGCCATTAGAAATCGAAACATTAGTACAACCATCGTATGATGTTGCATAACCATCTTTGTTCGCTTGTGTTTCGGTTACGCTGTAGGTGCCTTTAGGCAGATTGTTTATCTGGTTTTCACCATTTGCATTAAACCATTGGGCAGCGCCACCGTTAACTGAAAAGCTAAAGTCTGTTGCACTTGCCGTGCCGCCGTTATCATTCTTAACAACTTTTTTAACGATGAGCTTAGCTGGTTGTGTAGTGTTTGTAATTGTACAAGTAACGTTTTGGCCAAGTGCAACTATTAGTTGGTTAGCTTGGAGTGTTCCACCGTTACACGACCAGGCGCTTGCGGTAATACCAGCAGTAGGACCTGTCTCGCTAAGTGTGTAGGTGCCAGCATTCACATTACTGTTACTTGCGCCACCCGCACCACTTACAACAGTTGGGCCAGTTGCTGTCAATGTCCACGCTGTTTTTGTAAGGCCACTATTAAATTGATCAACCAGATTCTTAACTAATGTTAGACCCGGAGCATCATCATTGTTAGTAATAGTACATGCAGTCGTCTGGCCGTTTGCAAGTGTGATTTTACCGTTTGTAACAGTTACGCCATTCGTACATGTCCAAACACTTGCCGTATAGCCACTTGGGCCACCGGTTTCACTAAGAGTATAGGTGTCAGCCTTAAAATTACTACCACTGGTTGCGCCCGCACTACCAGTTGCGCCAGAGAGGTTGGTTGGTGATGCAAGCGCACCGGTTGCCTTGAGTGTCCAGTCGGTTGCGTTGGCGGTACCGCCATTATCTTTAATTAAATTCTTGATGAGCGTTAGCGCTGGTGCTTTATCGTCATTCGTAACAATACAAGTCTTAGTTTCTCCTAGAGCAATAGTGCCAGAACAATCGGTGCCAAGCGACTTAGTGTATGCATTATCGGCATTTTCGTTAACACTGTATGAACCAGGGTTTAATGTCACCGTTGTGCCGTTTTCATCACCTGCAAAACTAGCATTACTAACATTAGTACCGGTAACATTCATCGTAAAGTTAGCGGCTACTTTAGAACCACCGTTATCATTTACAACATGCTTTTTCACGATGAGTTTTGGCGCAACATCACTGTTGGTAATTGTACAAGTGGTTGTTTGGTTGTATGACACAACAACGTTCGTACATGTGTTACCAGTCATTTCGTAACCACCAGTATTTGGGTTAACCTCTGTTACTGTGTATGTACCCGTAGGTAATGTAACTGACTTAGAGCCATTGTTGCCAGTTGTATTAACAAAAGAATACTGCGTGCCATCAACAATAAACGCAAAGTCAGCAGCTTTTTTGGTTCCACCATGAGTATTATTAACGACTTTATTAACCGTTAAGGTACCTTTTGTAGCTGTATTAATAAACTTACAAGAAACAATATTATTTGCCGCTATTTGAATACCAGTGACTGCATCGCCGTTCTTTGAACCATTCGTGGCAGCACCTGTACAGCTTGCTGAAAGCAACGTGTAGCCTGTTTTTTGAGTCTCATTAACCGAGTAACCACTGGCAGCGTCAACCTTAACTGCTGGAGTCTTACCAGTCGCGTCGGTCTGGGTTGCTGCTGGGTTTGAGCCACCATTAATATCAAACGTCCAACCAGCACCTGCGAGCGTCTGATCGTTTGTTGTATTTAGGTTACCATCTGCATCGATATATTTAGTTGTTGTGATTGTTCCGCCACAAGTCTGGCTTGCAAAAGTAGCAAGACTGGCTGCGAGTTGGCTAAAGTCAGTTGTTATAACATCAGAAGTAAGTACATTACCTGTGTTTGCATTTGGGCCAGAGATAGCCTTGAGTCGGTCTAGCGAGCCACCCGTAAGACCAATACCAAGTGCGAGCATACGTGTACCGCCATTTTTTACAGTATTAGCAGCAATAATTGCAGGATCAAGATGAGCGTTTGGTTGGCTCGTTGTTACACCGCCAACGGTATTGCTTGTTGTTGGGTCGCCATCGGTAGCAAAAATAACAAGATTGGGGTTAGAGGTACCACTCGAAAAGGTACTATTAGCCTTAATAAGACCGTCTTCCCAGTTTGTATACCCACCACCAGTGCTAACAGAGTCAATTGCGTTATTAACCGTAGTAGTGTTGCTGGTGAAATTCTGAAGAACGGTCGCACTGGTTGCAAAACGAGTAACTGAAAATTGCGTAGGAGTTCCACTTAGCGCATTTGTAAATGCTTTTAAAGCAGCTTTAAACGAGCTCATTTCACTTGAGCTAATGCTATCTGAGTTGTCGATAACAATCGCAATGTCTAGACCACACGCCTGACTTAGCGTCGGGTTAGCAGCGGGAGTTGTGTTCGAAGCGGCGTTGGCCGTCCCCCCTAATAATGTAAGTGGCCCGAATTGAGACACCACAAAAAGTAACGTTAGTATTGCCCACCTGGCCCTACTAATAGGGTTATATGCTCGCAGCTTCATAACCGCCTCCTTTAAATTGCAAAAATACAGCCAGCCTGTTCTGTCCGATTTTTCAGACAATGAGCTAGTTGTATTTTTATTTCTCCGATACCCACACAGAGGAGGTTTCGCCACTTGCTCCTGCTATACCTGGCGACCAAGTATTTGGTATAGCTATCAACGCGCTCTGTTATTTCTAAATATATTCCTTTTTTTGCAATATGCAACCATAAGCTTAATAAAAGTAAGTATTATTGAGTTATTGCATTCACGCGACTGTCGAGGCTCTGCGCCAGCCCCTGCTGTTGCAGCGCTAAACTATTGCGTGTTTCTACAATAGTATTGTATTGATCGATAAGTTTCTTGACTGCAATTACTTCTACGTTATAGCTGTTAACACGACTGTTATAGCTCGGAACCTGGTTGTTGTATGCCCGCGTTTGACCCGATTGTAATAATTGCTCCATTTGTGCTTTTTGAGAGGTCAATGACTTTTCAAGCGTATCAAGATCGGCTTCTCGTTTGGTGATTTCCGCTTTACGGAGCACTAAATCTGCATCGTATTTCTGTACTTGATCAGCGATATCTTCAAACACTTTTTTATATGAATTTGCCAATGTGACCACTTTTGATCTATCACTAAAATACTTTTCGTAGTACTGTTCAAGTTCGGGGCCAAGATTAGCATATTCGGTGCCAAGTATAGAATGAAGCTCGTTATCTTGTTCGCCTGGCTCAGATTTTTGATAACTAGCCATGACATCAGTTAAATGTGTGTCATTAATACGCTTATAGGCAGCATTAAGCAGTTCGTCAACATGTGCTTTTTCCTTAGCAGATAACCGTTGATATGCTGCGTGCAGCATTTCGTGAGCTGCAGTCACTTCTTCTACACCTTGTAGTTTAGCGTCTTCAACTTTAAACACGTAAATATTCGTGCCGGTATAACAACCAAGCACGATGGTCTGTTCGGTAGATTTACATTCGCTGTTAAACGTAGAGCGATCGGATATTTTAGGGTCATTGACATATAGCAGCCTCCTACCGTAGGTATTCATACCACTATTAGTCGCCAGCGTTGCAACTTCAGCGGGTGCTGTGTAATTACGCAACCTAGACCAATCGTAAAGATTATATCGATTTGTCCATACCAAACCAGCCGCCGTAAAAACCGTGACTAATACAAGCACTGACCCAAGTAATTTCTTTGGCATTAGTTATAGTATACGAATTTTATTACTCTTTGACGACCGAAAAGCTTAAGCCGTTTTTACCGGCGCCAACTTTAATAATGTCGCCATCTGTGTACGTACCTGCAAGCACTGCTTCAGCAACATGATCTTCAATAGTATCTTGGATAAGTCGTCTCATTGGTCGCACGCCATTATGGGCATCATAACCGTGTTCTAGTAACCACTCCTTTGCAGCACTGTTGAGTGTTAAGCCCATCTTTTTACGTTGTAAGCGAGATTGTAATTCGCTAATTTGCACGTCAATAATTTGTTTTACGTCGGGCTTTGTTAATGCACGAAAAACAATTATTTTATCGATACGGTTAATAAGCTCTGGGCGCATGTGCTTTTTTAGCTCATCATTTACCTTGCTCTTGTTTTCTTCGTGTAGTTGGTCGAGGTTCTTATCTTTACCGCTGCTCACACTAAAACCAAGGCCTGCTTCTTTCTGTAATAGATGTGCACCAATATTGCTCGTCATGATGATAATGGTGTTTCTAAAATCGACTTTACGACCTTTTGCATCGGTCAGTTCGCCATCCTCTAGGATCTGGAGTAGCATATTAAAGACTTCTGGATGTGCTTTTTCGATTTCGTCAAAAAGTACCAAACTATATGGCTGTCGCCGAATTTTGTCAGTTAACTGACCACCTTCTTCGTAGCCAACGTAACCTGCTGGTGCACCAACAAGACGTGCAACGGTGTGACGCTCGCTAAATTCACTCATGTCTATTTTAATAAGTGCATCTTCGCGGCCAAAAAACTCGTGCGTAAGCACTCGGGCAAGTTCGGTCTTGCCAACACCAGTCGGACCCATAAAAATAAACGAACCAATTGGGCGCTTTTCGCTACCAATACCAGAACGATTACGGCGAATAGCCTTAGCGACAGCCTCTATCGCTTCTTTTTGGCCAATGACATGACGACCTATTTGCTGTTCTAGCTTCAATAAGTTTTTTGCTTCTTGTCGAACAATTTTACGCACCGGAATACCCGTTGCTTGGCCGACAACTGCTGCAATATCATCACTGGTAAGGGTCAGTCGCTTGTGAGCAGCTGTTTTTTCTTTCAGCTCTTCAAGTTTTTCTTGAGCAGCGCTAATACGTTGCTTATACTTTGCCGCGCGTTCGTAATCTTCTTGCTCGACCGCATCATCACGACGTACCGATAGTAATTTAATTTCTTTTAGTAGGGTGCGGTATTCGGTTGGTGTTTTACCCTTATCAACCCGTAGGAGCGCAGCTGCTTCGTCGAGCATGTCGATTGCCTTATCGGGCATAAACCGGTCGTTAATATACCGGTCAGCAAAATAGACCGCGTCTTCGATAACTTCATCTGATATTACGACACCATGGAACTGCTCATAGTGGCTTTTAAGCCCTTTTAGTATGGCAACTGTTTCGGGTACGGTCGTTTCTGGAACCACGACCGGCTGGAAGCGACGTTCGAGCGCGGCATCTTTTTCGATATGTTTGTGATACTCACTTGTAGTAGTGGCACCGATAACTTGAATATGCCCACGCGCTAATGCTGGTTTTAAAATGTTGCCTGCATCAATTGCACCTTCGGCAGCACCTGCGCCAACGAGTAGGTGCATCTCGTCTATAAAAACGATAATTTTCTTATCATTGGTGAGTTCCTCCATCACCTTTTTAAGGCGCTCTTCGAACTCGCCACGATATTTCGTACCAGCAATCATGGCTGCAAGGTCAAGCATAACAATACGCTTATCTAGTAAGCTATCTGGCACATCTTCAGCAATAATTCGCTGTGCTAAACCTTCAACAACTGCAGTTTTACCAACACCAGGTTCACCAATAAGTACCGGGTTGTTTTTACTACGACGGTTAAGAATGGTAATCATGCGCCGAATAGTAGCTTCGCGCCCAACTACTGGGTCGAGCTTGCCACTACTCGCAAGAGCCGTCAAATCGGTGCCAAAATATTCCAGTGCACTCTTGCCACCTTTTTTCTTCGTTCGGGTGGCGGTACGTTTTTGACCATCTTGCTCACTCTCGTATTGCTGTTTTTGCAAGAACTGCTCGAGCTCTTCAAGTAAACGATCTGTATCGACATTCATATCCTTTAATAAAACCGTAGCTCGCGCATTCTTTTGCATGAGCATACTGTATAGGATGTGCTCTGTACCACACATATCTTGATTAAAATCTTGGGCATAATCCCAACTCAACTTTAGGGCTAGCTTTGCCGTTTCACTAAGTCCTTTGGCGCCAAGATTAATAACGAGGTTTTTAGGTGTCAAATTAAGTGCAAGTTGAGCTCGCTGAAAGTTAATACCTGCCCCTTCGAGCATTTTAGCGGCAACAGAAGATTCTTGGCTTAATACTCCAAGTAAAATATGTTCGGTACCTACATAGGCGCTGCCTTGGGTACGAGCAATCTGGTCAGCCTGCTTAAGGCTTAAGAGTGCGTTTTCAGTCAAATGGTTCAAAAATTCTTGGAAATCTGGTGATTCAGGCATGAAGTTTATACCTTTCTATTCCGGTTATACCCCCGGTAATATATTAAGTATAGCAATAAATTAGCACTCGTCAATAACGAGTGCTAATTTATTTGATAGCTATGCTCTTTTCTGCGTTTCTTTACAAAGAATACAAAAACGTAAAACTGTTTAGCCCATCTTCTTTTTGAATCTTCTATAGGTGACAACTCCAGCAAGTGCGCCTACGATAAAAGGTGCTGCTAATAACGAATTGTTTATGGCTTCAAAGGTCGTGTGTGACGGCAGATTTGCCTGGGCTGTTGCTATTTGCTGATTGAGCACTTCTACCTTAGATTGCACACCAGCAGCTAGATCATTGTCACCACTCTTGGAAAGGGTATTCAGCGCTGGCGTTAATGACGCTACATCTTTTTGTAGCTGATCAATTTCTGCTTTCTGCTCTTTATATCCTTCTGGTGAGGGTACTGCAAATGATACAAGTATTGCAGGAATACCAACCGTTGCGGCTACCCCAATACCCGTAACCACCGCCAATCCTTCGGGTGTATGAAATACTGCTTCATATAAGTCATCAACTGGTTCGGGTTGGCGTTCAACTGTCATGCGATTACTCTTCTGAATCTTGGCCGTGCTCTTCGATAGCTTCGAGTAGACTGTTCTCTAGGTCGCTCTTTTTCTTAAGCTTTGGAGCGTTTACAGCTGGTACAACCTTTGCATCTTCGGCAACGATTTCTTTAACAGGTTGCTCGCTTTCAATATCAAGCTCGTAACCTGTTAGTTTGCTTGCCAAACGAACGTTTTGACCGCTTTTACCAATCGCAACTGATAATTGATCTTCAGGTACAATAACGCGGGCTTTTTGGTTCTTCTCATCTAGCTCTACACGAGTAACGTTGGTCGGGCTCAGTGCATTTGTAATATATTGCTTTGTTTCATCGGCCCAAATAACAATATCAATTTTTTCTTGTTCTCCAATTTCGCTCATCACTGCTTGTACTCGAGTACCATGACCACCAACAAACGTACCAACTGGGTCAACACCCTGGACCATGCTCGTTACCGCAATCTTACTGCGAACACCTGCCTCGCGAGCAATCCCCTTAATAACAACAGCGCCGTTATCCATTTCTGGTACTTCAGCACGGAATAAATGTTCTAAGAACTCTGGACAACCACGGCTCACAATCAACTGGGCACCACGGAAACCGCGTTCAACATCCTTAAGGTATACCTTAAGACGTTGACCAGGATAATATCGCTCACCTTGGATTTGTTCACTCGCAGGCATAATACCTTGTGCTTTGTTGAGCTCTAAACGTATGAGTCGACCTTCAACGCGAGTAACCGTACCGTTAATAACGGTGTTTATCTTGTCTTCAAATTCAGCCATAACAATCTCACGCTCTGCTTCGCGCAATCGCTGTAAGATTACTTGCTTTGCAGTCTGAGCGGCTACGCGACCAAAGTTTTCAACTTTTTCTTCAATTTCTACGGTTTCACCAACTTTAGCATTCTTACGAATTACTTGCGCATCACCGAGACTAATCTGTAGATGCTCATTCTCAACTTCATCAACGACTTCTTTAGTGATATATACAAAGACAGTACCATTGTTAGTGTTAATAACTGAGCGAACTTCTTGTTCGCGATCACCGTAATCGCGGCGCCATGCAGCTGCTAATGCCTGCTCGACTGCATCTTGTACCACTTCTTCGGGTAAGTTCTTTTCTTCGGCGATAGCTTTTACCGCCATTACGAGTTGTTTAGTTTCTAATTCCATCAAATTTCTCCTTATCTCATCAAAAAATCCGACCAGACGGCCGGACTCAGAACAATTAAATGGTATCATACTCTAAGACATTTTCAAATCTAACCAGGAATTTCTTTATATATGACTGAAGTCGCTCGCTTGTATAAATTTTTCAAACCTACTCGTTACGAACTACATGTAACCCCAAATGCACAAGCGCTCACCTTTAGTGGTTCAGTTACCATCGAAGGTACTCTTGCGCCAAAGCAAACAGCACTTCGTTTACATTCAAAAGACTTACATGTTACTGAAATTGCAATTGGTGCATCTCATCGTGCTTTTTCGCTAGATAACGAAAATGATGAGTTGATTATTGCATTACAGCAAAGCGACAAAGGCAAAATCCGCGTCAGTATTGAGTTTGAAGGCACAATTACCAAACCAATGCATGGATTATACCCTTGTTATGCTCGCAATGGTGACGTTATCTTGGCAACTCAATTTGAAAGCCACCACGCACGTGAAGTATTTCCTTGTATTGATGAACCAGAGGCAAAGGCAGTGTTTAGCTTAAGCCTAACCACCACTAGTTCTGATATCGTACTTGCAAACACCGAACCATTACAAGTGATGCGTGGCCCAGAACTGTCGACTACTGTTTTTGAAGATACACCCATTATGAGCACCTATTTACTTGCCTTTGTTACTGGCCCACTCCATGCAGTTGAGGGCGAAACAAAGAATGGCACTAAGGTTCGAATTTGGGCAAGCCATGATAACGCAGATACTACAATGACATTTGCGCTTGATACCGCTATTCGCGCAACTGAATTTTTTAATGAGTACTTCGACACTCCTTATCCACTCAGTAAATGTGACCACGTTGCCCTACCGGATTTTAGCAGTGGAGCAATGGAGAACTGGGGTCTTATAACCTACCGCGAAGTTTGCTTAATTGTCGACCCACAAACAACTTCAACGAACACCAAAGAGTATGCCGCTACGGTGATAGCACATGAACTGTCGCATCAGTGGTTTGGCAACTTAGTCACTATGAAATGGTGGGATGACCTTTGGCTCAACGAAAGCTTTGCCACTCTTATGGAATATGTTGCCGTAGATGCACTGTACCCAGAATGGAACGTTATGCTTAGCTTTGCATCGCAAGAAGCTTTGAGCGCTTTTTGGCGTGACAGTATTCCAGGCGTACAAGCGGTTAAATGTACCGTTAATCATCCTGACGAAATTAGTACCCTTTTTGACCCTTCGATTGTGTATGCAAAAGGTGCCCGTTTACTGTTGATGGCTCACAACTTTGTTGGTAAAAATAACTTCCGTAAAGGCCTACGTCTGTACTTTAAACGTTTTGCATATGGCAATACAAAAGGTAGCGACTTGTGGCAAGCACTCGAGGACGCCAGCGGCAAACAGGTCCAGAAATTTATGAATGATTGGATTGCAACTAACGGATTTCCTCTTGTACGTGTGAAACAAGATGGGCAATCACTGACACTAACCCAGTCACGGTTTACGGATGCAACGGCTACCAGCGATGACACGACCTGGCCAGTGCCACTTGATCTTAAGCCCGAACAAACACCAAGCTTAGAATTATTCACTGCAAAGCGTAAGAAGTATTCGCTCGGCTCAAGTCGTTTTGTGCGCCTGAACACAGAGGGTGCTCACTACTCTGTGCGTTATGAATCAGACGCCCACCGCCAGTATCTTAAATCACAAGTCAAAGATGGTAGTATTCGCCCTCGTGAACGATTATTCATTTTGAATGACAGCCTCATGCAGGCGCGCGCTGGCTATAGCTCAATCGCTGAAACAATGGAAATACTCGAAGCCCTTAGGGATGAGACAGAAGACCCGGTATGGGTCGTTATGAGCATGTGTATGGGTGATGCTAGAACCTTAGTTGAGGGCTCAGAAGTACACGAATCACAAATGAAACAATTCGCGTGGCAATTGGTTGCGCATCAATACAAAAAACTTGGTTGGAAGAAGGATGATAACGAAGACTTAACGACAACTAAAATGCGTGGTATTATTCTCGGACTAGCTACATACAGCGAAGAGCAACATGTCATTGATGCTGCACTTAACGAATATGCTTCGTACAAGACACTCGAAGAAATGCCTGCAGATACCAGGCATATTGTACTAGCCGCTGCGGTCCGTCATGGCGGTGAAAAGGTCTTTAATCGTCTCTTTACGCTCTACCCAACCATTGCTAACCCAGAACTACAGCAAGACGTCTGTAATGCGCTTACGAGCACCCGTGAAGTCGCGTACATCAAACAATTACTCGCGCAACTGAAGGATGAAAACTTTGTCCGATTGCAAGATTTTGACCGTTGGGTTATTTATTTGCTCCGTAATCGCAAAGGTCGCACCGCAACCTGGAGCTGGTTTACGAAAAACTGGGTTTGGATTGTTGAAAACTTTGGTAGTGATAAATCTTTCGATAATTACCCTCGGTTTGCAGGACGTGTTTTTGGCACCGAAGCATGGCTTGCAAAATATAATGAGTTCTTTGAGCCACTTAAATCTGAAATAGCCTTAAAGCGAAACATCGAGATTGGTGCTCAAGAGATAACAGCTCGTATCGCCTGGCGAAAGCGCGATGAAAAATCACTTGATAACTGGCTGGCAAGTCGATTTAATCAAGCAAAATAACTGTAGTTACCTGGGGTGGCTCGCCTGTCATTGCAATAACACCTAATTGCGCCCCACTGCGCCACTTTTTCTCTGTCATCCATACTTCGGCCGCAAATTGCATTTGTTGCTGTTTTTTAGCCGTAACAGCATCAAGCCCATCACCCCAGTTTGCAGATTTACGATACTTAACCTCAAAAAAATAAACTGTCTTTCTTTTTGTAGCAACAATATCAATTTCGCACCAACGCGTCCGCCAATTTTGCACGACAATTGTGTACCCTTGCTGTTCCAAATACTGAGCAGCAGTTGACTCTGCTCGACGACCAACTTCAGTTGTACTCATACTGTTGCCACCCTTTTTTGCGGTAGCTTAAAAGAACGCCTGTGTAATATACAGTAACCATGGGTATGAATAGCTTCAGCGTGAAAGGCAGTGCCGTAACCAACGTGACGTTCAAAATGATAGTTTGGATACTTGTCTGCTAGTTCTATCATAAGCTTGTCACGCGCTACTTTTGCACAGATACTTGCCGCACTAACCGCTGATACCGTCTGATCCGCTTTAATGCGTGTGGTAGCACCACTTTCGGGTGCGAAATTTATGCTGCCATCAATCAAAATTTCTTCACCAGGTTGTGGTTCTATTTCCTGCAAAGCTCTGGCAGTTGCAAGACGAAGTGAAGCCGCCAAGCCAATATCGTCAATTTCATCGGCGCTCACCCATCCATAGCCAACATCAGCCACCTCAACGATTTGCTCGGCGAGCATTTGTCTTCTTTTGGCTGTTAGCAATTTTGAGTCTTTTAACCCCGGTACTGTTTTATGTAGTCTTGCCGCACAGACGAGTAAGGGCCCCGCCCAAGCGCCTCGGCCAACTTCATCAACACCGATCATGTGCGAGGCCTTGCTGCTTGAAAAAGATTGTAGAACTCATCATACGTTAAACCACTACTATGTATTGCTTTAGCGAGTCGTGTACCAACATAACGATAGTGCCACGCTTCGGGCGGATAACCAGTTATCGACTCCTTTTCTTCGGGGTAACGCAGTATGAAACCGTATTTATAGGCGTTCTCTGCAAGCCACTGTGCACTGAGTTTATTTAACGAACAGTAGTTACCACAGTTATTAGGTTGATTATTAAAATCAACGGCAAGACCAGTTTGGTGCTCACTTTGACCAGGCAATGCTGCAACGCCTTGGTCAACTTCTTTCGTTACTGCTGCCTGTTCTTCGCTCGAGCGATAGGCACTGCGAACCATAAGATACACTCCGCTCGCTTCTGCAGCAGTCGTAAGGCTTTTTAGTGGCTCGATAAGCTCGTTGCGAACCATAAGTGGTTGATTATCATATGTCGACACCGTTATGGTGGTTAAAGAGGCTGGTTTGTAGCCAAGGGGGATGCTGTGAGCCCTGTTTACTAGTGTCCAAACATCATTATAATTCGTATATTTATACACTGGCTCAACTAAAAATTGTTCTTTTGTACCCGGTACGGTGATGAACTGATATCGGTTATTTTCACTGGCTGCAGTTTGATCAACTCTGGCAAGAATATGTGCATATTGGTTTAGTATCGAACGTTTATATTGTTGAAGTAACCAAATGCTTGTAGCAACAAATGCTATTAATATAATCCAGCCAATGGTGGATATATACAAATGGTTTTTATCTGTTTTTTCTTCTCCCACAATACAAGTATTATCGCATGGACCAGACCAATCAAAAAACCTCCGCGGTGTGCGGAGGTTTTATAGCTATGCAAATATGTTTATTCTTCGTGAGCCTTAACAGCTTCTTCGAACTTCTTCTCTTCGGCGGCCTTTTCTATTGCTTTTTCTGCTTCAGCAGCTTGATGCGCTGCTTCCGCTTCTTCGTGCAACTTTGCCTCAGCTTCTTCTGCTGAAGTATCACGAATGGTGTTAACAGCATGCTTATCAAAGTCAACACCGGTAAGACGTGATGCTTTACCGGTTCGCTTACGCATATAGCTCAAGTAGTTACGGCGGACTTTACTTCGCTTGGTAACCTCAATTTTAAGAACGTTTGGGCTGTGAAGTAAAAAGCTTTTTTCAACACCAATACCACTAGCGATACGGCGAACTGTAATTGAACTCGTAAGACTTTGCTTACGGTCAGTACGAATAACGAGGCCTTCAAAAATCTGGACGCGCTCTTTATTACCTTCTTTAATTTTTTGGTGGACACGTACGGTGTCACCGGTCTTTACATCGACAACCTGGCTTTTGAGGTGCTTGGCTTCGATCTTTTGGATAACGCTTTGCATAACGATTAAAAATCCCAAACTTATTTACTAAAATTGAATCCAAACTAATATATCACATCTTGAGCAAAATGAAAAGAGTTGAGTGCATTTTTTTAAGATGACATACTAGGCGTATGACGATTTATGACGAAGCCATGCAGGCTCACCTTAATTTACGTGGAAAGTTGCAAGTTACGACTAAAGTCCCACTTGAGTCAAAGCATGATTTAAGTATCTACTACAGCCCGGGAGTTGGTGCTGTGGCATCACATCTCGGTAATCATCCAGCAGATACACCACTCTACACTGGAACTAATAATTCTGTGGCAATTATATCTGACGGTTCGGCCGTACTTGGTCTTGGTAATATTGGGCCAGAAGGTGCGCTCCCTGTTATGGAGGGCAAAGCCATGTTGTTCAAGCAATTTGCGGGGATTGATGGTTACCCCATTGTTCTTAACACACAAGACCCGGATGAAATAATTAAGACCGTTGTAGCAATATCGCCGAGTTTTGGAGGAATTAACCTAGAAGACATCGCAGCGCCACAGTGTTTCTACATTGAAGCAGAACTGAAGAAACGGCTTCATATACCAATCATGCACGACGACCAACATGGCACCGCCATTGTAACGCTTGCGGGGCTTATCAACGCCTGTAGGGTTACTGGCCGCAACCTAACAAAGAGCAACGTAGTGATTGTGGGTGCCGGTGCCGCAGGCGTTGCTATTGCAAAATTGTTACATCAGTACGCACATCCACACATTATCGCGGTTGATAGCAAGGGCATTATCACTAATGGTCGCACAGATTTAAACGAAGAAAAAAAGTTACTACTTACCTTTGGCGATAAGAAGCAAAAAGATGGGAGTTTAGCTGATGCAGTAGCGGGTGCAGATATTTTTATCGGTGTTTCCAGGAGTGGCTTGTTAACTCCTGCTATGGTGCAAACTATGGCAAAAGACCCTGTTATATTTGCGATGGCTAACCCCGAACCCGAAATACTGCCAGACCTTGCCAAACAAGCCGGAGCAGCCGTCATTGCTACCGGACGTAGTGATTACCCTAACCAGGTAAACAATGTGCTAGCGTTTCCTGGGATATTCAGAGGTGCTCTTGATACAAATTCGCCCATTACTGATGCTCATAAAATCGCAGCAGCAGAAGCAATTGCGAGCATTGTACGTAGTCCAAATCCTGAAATGATAGTACCAAGCGCGCTTGACGACAAGGTAGTACGAGCTGTATCAGCGGTCTTCGAGCGCAAATAGTTCATCAATCGTCACAAAACGATAGCCCTGCTTAGCAAGTGCTTCTGTAATCTGACGAACGGCCTCAACCGTTTGAAAGCGCGGTGCAGCTTTGGCATTAAATCCATCATGAAAAATAATGATACTGCCCGGACGTACAATCCGAAGCGTTCTTTTTACAATATATTTTGCATTAATTTGAAACGGTTCAAATGGATGTGAAAAGAGACCTGAAATAGGTGTACGGTAGCCATGTTTTGCTATCGATCCGAGTAACCATGGCGTACGAAATAGCCAGGGGAAGCGATATAAATCAGTCTCGACCTTTTCATTAGCTAGCACCCGCTTTGTCTGTGTAATTTCATCACTGTAAAGTGGATCTATGCAGTAACGGTGAAACGCGTGACGATATGAATGAGCACCAATTTGGTGACCACGAATTTGCATGTTCTTCACTACGCCTGGGTATCGTTCGGCATTTTTACCAACAACAAAAAACGTTGCCTTGCCCCCATGTGATTCTATTATGTCTGCGATCTGCGAAGTGAACGGTTCGTTCGGGCCGTCGTCAAATGTCAACGCCACCACTTTCTGCATAGTACGTACACGCCAGGGCATACGGCTACTAACAGGTGCAAAGCAAAGCCAAGCAACGATTCCCAATAGCAACGCGATTATACCTAGAATGGTAAGCGCCATAGATGATGCCTTACCACCTCAACCAAGATAACTGCGGCAACACCAGCAACAACCCATTGGGTCACTAAAATAGGAAGGTGTGCCAATTTATCTTCGGTTCTAATTGCCGGTGGTGGGCCAATTTTACTGTAGCCTTTTTTCTTTGTTTCCCAGACGCCATAACTATAGTAATAGCCAATGGTCATTACCATACTGTGTAAGAACCCTTGGTTGACTCGTCGGCTCGATGTATACACAGGATTATGTAGTGTTATGTAGACACGCCCATTATGAATAAGTTCGTTTCGTACACCACGCTCATCAGCCCCTTGGTAAAATCGAGTGTCATAGCCAGAAAAAGCTGATTTTCTAAAACTAAGATTTGCAGCCGAGACATACACGGGGCGATGGTTTAAAAGCGATAACAACCACACACCTAGTGCTCCCATAGGTGGCATAATTTTTGCCCACAACGGTGCTTTATAGAAATAATAATGCCCGGCAAGACCCGAAGCACCTGGGTGTGAATCAAAAAATGCACCAATATATTCAAGCCAATCAGGCCTAAAAAATGAATCCGCATCTGTTGAAACAATAATTTCGCCTTTTGCAGCTTTAAGCCCAGCTTGCCGTGCATGCACTACACCCTGTTCGGTTTCTAGAATGACGCGAGCGCCAAAACGCTTTGCAACCGCTGGTGTATCATCAGTGCTTGCATTATCGACGACGATGATTTCATGCGATGGCGCATTTTCTTGTGCTTGTAACGATTTTAAACAACGTGGCAAAAAATCTGCCTCGTTATAGGCAGGAATGACTATGCTGATTTTTGGGTTCGCAGTTTTCATGAACAGTCAGTGTTCAACACTTGAATACTATTTTCTCAATTTGTGCGCCGCTATGCAAGCACTCGCATAACTTCCTCTAGACTTGTTTCGCCAGCGAGCGCTCGTAATACACCGTCTTGCAGTATCGTTAGCATGCCGTCTTTAACAGCAATTGCTTCGAGGCCAGCGGTGGTAATTTCGTTTGTTGGCCTTCGTAATTCTGCCTGTAACGCATTCGTCATAAGTAGTAACTCACGTACAGCAAATTGCCCACTATATCCAAATGGATTTTCTGTTGAAGTTCCGGGTCGATAGAGTTGCACGTTCTCAAGATTAGGTCGCTCAATATGATCGGGTAAACTTGCAAGAACGGACTGAAGCCATGTTTTTGTTTGCTCATCAGGTTGATAAGGCTGTTTTGAAGCATCATCAAGACGACGTAACAGTCGCTGAGCCGTCACAAGCCTTATGGCTGAAGTAAATAGTGGATTATCACCAATCGAGTCAAGCATACGTGTTAATGCGGCAGTAGCTGAGCTGGCATGGTAGGTAGAGAGTACTAGATGGCCTGTTAGTGCTGATTGTAGTGCTGTTTTAGCAGTATCATGATCACGAATTTCTCCAACCATAATGACATCCGGGTCTAACCGAAGTACGGCTCTAAACTTTTCAGCAAAACTATCGTTGTCGTTGCGAGAGTCGACTGGTATTTGAGTTATGCCTTTTACATAATATTCAACCGGATCTTCAAGTGTAATAATTTTGCGCTCAGGATGATTTAACTCGTTAAGCATGCTATACAGTGTGGTTGTCTTGCCTGAACCGGTTGGGCCAACAATTAAAACAAGTCCAGTTGGATGACTGATGATATCATCAATAATCGCTCGTTCGTCGTCACTCAGCCCGAGGCTTGAAAGTTGCATTAACTCCGGCTTTAGATTGAATAAGCGTAGTACAGCATCCATCCCGTAAATAGTTGGTACCGTTTCTACACGTAAGTTTACTGTCACTTCAGTGCCATCAGCGAGCTGATATGTGTTGTTGATATGGCCCGTCTGGGCATCAGGTGAGCTGGTAGAAATGTTGGCTACAATCGCAAGACTTGATAATAATTGGCGATATTTTTCCATACTAAGTTCTGCAACCGGGTGCAGAACGCCATCTACTCGAAACCGTATTCGTATATGGTCTTCTTCTGTTTCAAGATGAATGTCAGAAGCTTTTAAGCGATACGCTTGCTGCACAATGTATGCAAGCATGTCATCTGCACGAACTTGGTTTAATGTTTGCGACACGACCGCAAGCTGATTAGTTGCGTCTGCAGCAGTAAGTGAAATATCTTGATAGATTACCTGTTTTGGCGGGTCATAGCGACGCATTACCTCGCGATAGCCCGCATCAGAAATGAGTGAAAAGACTACTCGCTGATCCGCAAATCGTTGTTGCAAGTTAGTCATCGTGGACTGTGAAGTAGTGTTCGTAATACCAAATTTAAGATTACTTTGATCAGAAAAGAGTGGAATAATCTTTAGCTGATATAGCTCAGGAACTGATAGAATATCAGGGTATAGTGGCACTTCTTGCGCAGAAGTATCTTCGTAAGGCAAGTTCAATAGTCGTGCACGACGCAACGTAGATTGTTCTTCTATAATTCGAGCATCATCAGCCATATACTGCACGTAGTATAGCAAGTAAGCATAAGCGTCGACAGCTATTTTATGAAAGAAATTATTGTAATTTTAGACGATATACGCAGTACCCATAACGTTGGGAGTATTCTACGTAGCTGTGATGGATTCGGTATTAGCACCGTGTATGCTTGTGGCTATACCCCGTTTCCAAAGGTGCCAAATGATTCTCGCTTGCCACACGAACAGGCTAAGCTACATAACGCTATTGCAAAAACTGCCCTTGGGGCTGAAGAAACGGTATCTGTTATTAGTGGTCAATCTGTGGCAGAAGTTGTGGCTACGAAACGACAACTAGGATACTGTATAGCTGCCCTAGAACAATCAGAATCTAGCATTCGCTTACCTGACTACACTGCACCCGATAAACTAGCGCTCATTGTTGGTAATGAAGTTTCCGGGATTAGCACTACCAATTTAGGCCTATGTGATGTCATACTAGAAATACCAATGATTGGTACTAAAGAATCTTTTAATGTTTCCGTTGCAACAGCAATTGCACTCTATCAGTTAACAACATAATACTATGCACGAAGTACGACCCCACATCCGAATTGGCCACTCTCTATTTATTAGTGGTGCATTTATGTTACTAGTGCTTGGTTTGCTCGTTGCACCACTTTCTACTATGCCGACCAAAGCATTTGGGGTCAGCGATATTATTAATGGCAGTAATCAAGCACGCCAACAACTTAATAAATCACCTCTTACTGCTAGTGCTGATTTAATGAGCGCGGCACAAATGAAGGCAGAGGACATGGCTAAGGGTCACTTTTTTGCGCATACCGCGCCAGACGGCACTGTTGCCTGGGATTACTTTAAAAAAGTGGGTTATAGCTATTCAGTTGCGGGCGAGAATCTAGCACTTACAAATCAGGGATCAGATGATGTTATCCAGGGTTGGCTTAACAGTCCGACTCACCGTGCAAATCTCCTCAGCGCCGACTATTCAGACATGGGTATTGGTATGGCTTCATTCGGGGATTATCAAGGCCATAAGAACACCTACGTAATTGTTGCATTTTATGGCAAAAGAGCCTCAAAGCAGTCACCGATTGCTGCTACCAGCCCCGCTGGTGGAACAACTTCACTGAAAACTTCGTTACTACCTATTTCGCCAGCTATCGTCATAAGTGCTTCAGTTGTACTTATGGTCGTGGGTATTACGCTTGAAGTACGACATATTCGTAAGCTCCATCACGCCAAGCACTTGGCATAACTACTGAAACTTAACTTGCTCTTCGCCTACTAGGTTTTTGAGTGCCATTACTAAATCCGTACTATCGCTCACAAGTTGCGGTAGCTTAATAATTTGTTTCTTCGATTCACCGAGAACTAGCACAGCTTCGTGGTTACCAGTATGTTCGTCAAGTAATCCCTTTAGCTGTTCGAGTGTGCTACTATCGCTTGCGTCTTTTAGACGAATATAGAGCCGCGCCTGGGCACTGTTCTCTGTTATCGCCTTTTGTGTTGTGCTAGGGTTATGGCCATTGCTCGGAATGGCGCGGGCAGCTTTTCTAACGCGTGCTTTCGGAGTGGTGAATGATTGTCGTGCACCGGTCGGAGCATACGCTTTTGCTTCATCAGGAGTAACAATTCGTGCGCTATCTACTAGCAACTTTGCTTCTTGCATAACTACACCGGTTTTGTCAGTGCCATTTACTTTTGCAGTTACTAAAATAATTTTTTCTTTATTCCAAACATCTGTCGTATCCTTAAAGACTGTCGGGAACACCACGAGTTCTCGTTCATCACCAACAATGTCCTCTAATTTTACGAATGCCATTGGTTGTCCGTTTTTAGTCGTAATTTGACGAATGTCATTGATAGTGCCACCAACGACAGCTGTTTTTCCATCATTTTCTGGTATCACCTCTGCAAGCAAAACAGTTTGCTCGGTTAAGAAAGAATCGAATGCTTCGAGTGGGTGACTCGATAAATACAAACCAAGCAACTCGCGCTCCCATTGCAAATATTCGTGCTCACTATAGATTCCAGTACCAGTTGGAACTTCAATTAATATCTTTGGAGCGGTAACTTCATCACTATCGCCAAACAAATCCGTTTGGCCAACTTTTTGTTCTTTATTGAGTTTTGCCGCCACTGCCAAAATGGTATCAAGGTGCTCAAGGAGCGCGCCGCGTTCAGCAAACCTATCAAATGCTCCGGCCTTAGTAAGACTTTCCCAGACTTTTTTATTGACGAGCCTATTATTAACTCTCGTAATAAAGTCTGCCAATGAGGTAAATTGCCCACCCTCGTCGCGCGCCCTGATAATTTCGGCAACTGCGCCATGGCCAACATTTTTGACCGCATCCATGCCAAAACGGATTTGCATTGGTTCGTCTTTTGTGTGGGGCACAACCGCAAATTCATGGAACGATTCATTGACGTCGGGTGGCAACACTTTAATACCCATGTGTTTACATTCGCTAATTTCAATTGCCAGACGATCAGTATCATCATAGTCGCTGGTCATGACTGCCGCCATAAACGCAGCAGGGTAATGCGCTTTAAGATACGCAGTCCAGTACGCAATTAATGCATAGCACGCAGAGTGAGATTTATTAAAGGCATAGTCGGCAAAACCCATCAGGTCTTGCCAGAACTTTTCCATTACCTCACGTGGTACACCGCTATGCTCGACGCCGCCATCTATAAACTGGACCTGCATTTTCTCCATGACATCGCGTTTTTTCTTACCAATTGCTTTACGAAGAGTGTCCGCCTCGCCACCAGTAAAGCCGCACACGTCCTTACTAATCTGCATCACCTGCTCTTGATACACTAAAACACCAAACGTCTTACCCAGCGCTGGCTCCATTGATGGGTGTGGCACACCAACCTCTTCAAGTCCATTCTTGCGCTTTACAAAGCTGTCAGTTAGACCAGCAGTGAGAGGGCCGGGACGGTATAACGCTGCCATGGCGATGATATCGTCAAAAACGGTTGGCTTTAGCTCACGTAAATAGCGTTTCATGCCAGAAGATTCAAGCTGAAAAACCCCTGTCGTGTCACCACGACCTAACAGCTGATAAGTTTTTTTATCATCAAGCGGCAGCGTATCAATATCGATATCTTTATCGTAGACGCGTTTAATAATACGCAAGGCGTTTTTTATTGTTGTTAAGTTTGACAGCCCTAAGAAGTCCATTTTAAGTAGACCAAGTTCCTCTATAGGACCCATTGGATACTGTGTAGACACAACACCCTTTTGAGCCATCTCGAGCGGAACGAACTTAACGATTTCATCAGGCGCTATCACCACACCAGCAGCATGGATGCCATGGCTGCGTACTGTTCCTTCAAGCCGAATCGCCATATCAAATACCTGTTTGGCAGTTGGATTGCGCGCATACTCATCTTTCAGCTCAGCATTTTCTTGCAACGATTTTTCGAGTGGAATATGGCGACCTTGCACGGGTGGCGGTATCATCTTTGCTAAACGATCAGCATCGCCATATGGCACCTGTAACACTCGAGCAACATCTCGCACAGCTGCACGAGCAGCCATTCGACCAAAGGTAACAATATTAGCCACTCGGTCGCTGCCGTACTTTTCAACACAGTACTGTATAACTTCGTCACGGCGTGAATCTTGGATATCTATATCAATATCTGGCATGCTGATACGATCTGGGTTTAAGAAACGTTCAAAAAGTAGCTCGTACTTAAGTGGATCAAGTTCAGTAATTTTTAAACTGTAGGCAATAATTGAGCCTGCTGCACTGCCACGGCCAGGACCAAACACAATACCATTATCCTTACCCCACTTAATAAAGTCCCAGATAATCAAAAAATAGCCGTTAAAGCCCATGGTATCGATAACACCTAGTTCGTAGGCAGCACGCTCTAAAATTTCTTTCGGTAGTGTTTTTTTGGCTTCTTCGATAGAAAGCTTGGTCGCCTCCTTTTCGGTTAACCCTCCGTAACGAAACGCTAGTCCTTTATACACCAGCTTATCAAGATAAGTTTTTTCAGTTTCACCGTCTGGTACGGGGAATTTTGGAATTAAAATTTTGCCGAGTTCAATCTCTATATTACATCGGTCGGCAATGGCTTTAGTGTTAGTAATAACATCGGGGTAATCATTACCCCATCGCTCGATAATTTCGTTTGGGTTAGTGACATGCAATGGGTAGTCACGCAAGCTCATTCTTTTTTCATCACTTAAATACGCACCCGTGCCCACACAGAGTAGAATTTCATGTGCTTCTTGATCCTCATGCTGTAAGTAGTGAGCATCACAGGTCACAACAACGGGGATGTCGAGCTTTTTACCGAGTGCCAGCACTTTTTCGTTAATCGCCTGTTGCTCAGCGTTTGGAATAGGATTTTTGGGGTGGCCATGATCTTGAATTTCAAGGTAGTATCTGTCGCCAAATATTTCCTTATACCAACTGGCAATTTTTTCTGCCTCTTTATCTTGGCCTTCTTTAAACGCATTACCGACTTCACCACCCATGCAAGCACTGAGCGCAATAATGCCTTCGTTATACTGCTCGAGTAACTCGTGGTCGATGCGTGGAAAATAGTAATAGCCGTCAAGGTTAGCGATAGTCGATAGCCGCATCAAGTTTTGATACCCCGTCATATTCATGGCAAGTAGTATCAAGTGAAAACGATTTTTATCTTTTTGTGGGTCTTTGTCTGTATGTTTACGGGCAGCTACGTAGGTTTCAATACCAATAATTGGCTTAATACCTCGGGCTGTTGCTTCTTTATAGAATTCAATGGTGCCGCTCAGAGTACCGTGGTCAGTCATGGCGACCGCTTGCATGCCACTGTCTTTGACAAAATCGAGCAACGCGCCAATCTTAGTCAGCCCATCTAGTAAGCTGTACTGCGTATGGTTGTGCAAATGCACATAATCACTGGTCGCTAATGCGCCACCCGGTTTTGTCATGTACCCTCTCGTTCTTTGTTACTTCTTATTATAAAAAACACTCGGTGATTTACCGAGTGTTTTTTGGTGTAAAATAAACTCTTAGTTATCTTTTAAGAAGTTTGCGAGTGCATCTTTCGCTTCGTTCGCGTTTTCTACTGCGCGGCGGAGTTCTGGATCATCTGCTTCACCATCTTTTACAGCTGCAAGAACAGCTTTAGCCTTGTACTGTGCGTCTTGTGCATTTTCTACAAGCGTATCAAGCTCTTTCTTGCCACGTGCGCTCAAGTTTTGAGCCTTCGCACGTGCTTGGTCTACAAGCACACTTATCTGAGCTTGCAATGCGTGAATCTTTTCCTGCGCAAGCTTAATTGCACGGTCGGTTGCATCTTTAATATCTTGACGGGTTTCTTTACCGCTCTTTGGTGCAGTTAGAATACCAGCTACGTAGCCAGCAACTAAACCAACAGCTAAACCAACGACGACGTTCTTTGCTGTATCTTGTTTGCTCATGGTAATAACTCCTTTACCCTTTAGTTTATTTGCGTCGAGCGCCTTGTACCGCACCCAAGATCACTTTAAGCATTGCAGCCGGACCGGCAGCATCCTTTAGTGACGTACTAAAAGACTCAACATTACCAACTATTACTTCGGCACTATCAGCGACATTATTCGCCTTGCGCATAAACCGTATGATAAGGCTTGTAGCAATAATTGCAAGCACAAGAAATATCGCTAGGGTTACTGACAAGATAATAACTAATATGCCATATGCATCATTTGGATTCATAATGACCTAATTATACCATGTTTTATTGATTTAGTCTAGTCTTTATATATTCTTTAAAATTTGGCCCTAGTTTTGGGTCAGCCAAGGCGTGGTCAACGATGGCCCTAAGGTAGCGCATTTTATCACCCGCATCATGATACACACCCTCAATAAAGCGACCGTCCACCTTACCTTGCTTTGCAAGCTCATTGATACTATCTGCGAGCACAATTTCACCACCGTGACCTATTTTTTCTTGCAATACAATCGGCAAAATATCAGATGTTAACAGGTAACCGCCAACTGCAGCAAAGTTAGATGGTGCATTTTCTGGGCCCGGTTTTTCTACAAGTTGTGACACGTTAAATGTCCGGTCATCAAGCCTATCGGCAATATCTGCAATGCCGTATTTACTAGTATCTTTTGGTTCAACTTCGATTAAGGAGATTACCGAGTTACCGGTTCGTTCATACACTTCTAATAATTGTTTTGCGTGTGGCACTTCACTTCTAAAAAAATCATCGGCAAAGAACATATAAAACGGTTCTTCATCGCTGAGTAAATGCGAGGCATTAATGAGAGGGCGGGCATTACCCTTTGGCGTTCCTTTTTGGCGCAAATACACAAAGTTTGCGAGCTCGGCAATCTGCCTAATCTCGTCAGCTAGTTCGTCTTTACCCTTTGCGCGAAGCTCGTTCTCAAGTTCGTCCGATCGATCAAAATGGTCTTCTATCGCCCGCTTTGTGCTACCGGTCACGATAATAACATCGGTGACTCCACTCGCAACCAGTTGCTCAACAATAATCTGGATTACCGGCTTATCGATAATCGGCAGCATTTCTTTTGGCATGGCTTTGGTTTGCGGCAAAAAACGCGTACCAAGCCCCGCTGCAGCAATAATTGCTTTAGTTGGTTTTTTCATTACTTTGTAGCTCCCTGAGCTCATCAATTGCTAATAGCACACCAGCGCTATCACTCATTTTAAAGTTCTTTGCATTACCAATAAGCTCATCAATTGCAATCTCAATGGCTTCTGTAAACTCTGTGTCGTCGTTATGAGTGTCACCAACTTTGTAACATTCAATAGCCAGAAAATAATGATTTATAGCATTCGTGTAGGCATCTCTACATACTTTACCCAGATACTGAAGTGGCTTATCGGTTGTATAGCCCGTTTCTTCTTCGAACTCACGCTTTGCCGCCTCTTCTGGCACTTCGCCTGCTTCAAGAAATCCACCGGGTAGTTCGTCGAATATTTCTTCTGGCCCAACTCTAAACTGACGAGCTACGACAACCTTTAATGCTTTCGTGAGGCCAATAACCGCTATGTTCTGCGAGCTTTCAAGGCCAACGGTTGTAAATGTCTCGGTTTGACCATTTGGCAGTACAAATGTTTTATCGACTAACCTACGAAAACCAACTTTGTGAAGTGTTGTCGGCTCTGCACGCTCCCATCGTTCCATGGTGTTACACTCCCAATTGTTTTTTTATAAGATCTTGGACTTTTGCAGGGTTGGCGCGGCCTTGGCTCAACTTCATAACTTGACCAACCAAAAAACCGATTGCTTTCATTTCGCCATTGCGTACATCGTCGGCTGCCTTTTCGTTTTCACTCAGTACTTGTTCGACAATCATCACAAGCTCGCTGTCGTCAGAAATCTGTAATAGATTTTTTTCTTTAGCAACTATCTCTGGTTCAGACTTATTAGTAATAATCTCACCCAAAATTTCTTTGGCAGCAGTTGAGCTGAGCTTATTTTCATCTACCATAGAGGCTAGTTTTACGAGCAGAGTCTGCGCCTCTGAAACCTGAGCCCAGCTAAGCTTTCCGTCGCCAACGTTACGCTGAAGTTCGCCAAGACACCAGTTCGCAATCGTACGAGCCGTTTTTGTATCATGTGCCTCTGTTGTATATCGCAACATGTCAGCAAGCTCAGGTTCCTCGAGAATGGTATTAATCTGTGCTGTATCGAGACCAAACGCACCAAAGCGTTCGCGTAGCGCAGGTGGAAGTAGTGGCATCGTTTCGGCGGTAGCTGTAACGACCGTTTTATCGATAGTAATCGGTGGAATATCAGGGTCGGGAAAATATCGATAATCGTGTGCGTCTTCTTTACTTCGTTGGCTAAAGGTCTTTTGGCTATCATCGTCCCAACCACGCGTTTCTTGTACGATGGTTTCACCTTTTTCGAGTGCATCTATTTGGCGCTTAATTTCGTACTCAACGGCTTTTTCAACACTTCGAAAACTGTTTAGATTCTTGGTTTCAGTACGAGTACCCATGGCTGTCGGGTCCGTGCTGACACTCACGTTGACATCAAAGCGCATATTGCCATGATATAAATCAGCCTCTGAAACATCGGCGTACTTCATTAACAAATATAGTTCGTGTGCGTAAGCACGAGCTTCTTCGGCAGTATGTATATCTGGCTCCGACACAATTTCGAGCAGTGGTGTGCCTGCACGATTCAAATCAACAAGTGAATAATCAGTGCCTGCAGGATGCGTACTCTTACCAGCATCTGCCTCAAGATGGGCTCGGGTTATGCGAACCGTTACGTATGAACCATCATCGAGTGGAGCTTCTACAACACCAGCCCCCACTACCGGTCGCTCAAATTGCGTTATCTGATAACCAAGTGGTAAATCAGGGTAAAAATAGTGCTTACGGTCAAAATGACTGACTTCAGCAATTTCTGCCCTCAGCGCCAGTCCGGCACGGATTGCTAGCGTAACCGCTTCGCCGTTTAAAACCGGTAGTGTACCCGGCATACCAACGCAAAGAGGACTTATGAGCGTATTTGGGGCAGCATCACGAGCGTCATTATTTACACCTGCAAAGAGTTTGGTCTTTGTCTTTAACTGTACATGGCACTCAATACCTATCGTTGGGTAGTATTTACCTTTTACTACATATTTCTCGTCCATTACAGTACCCCTAAATCCTTAAAGGTTTTATAGTAGCCCTGTAGTGCAGTTTTCATCTGTTTTTCGGTAGGCTCGTGCATGGTTTCGTGGACGATTTTGTTACGTAGTTTGTGGGCATTCCAGACTTCGTCACGGTGTTGTAATTTAGCTTTTGCACCAATAAGTCGTTCGGCCATCGTGTTGCCACTGTAACCAAGGCATTTGAGTGCTTCGTCTAACAGCTTGTCAGCATGCACAATGCTCATAGGCTGGGTTTTCTTATCTTTAAAAAGCAACATCACGTCGTTCCACTCATTTTTGAAATGTTCTTTATCGATGCCTTTTGGCGGGGTTCGGCCAATCAAACTAATAATAACCAAAATAACAACAGCGGCAACGATAATTGCAATGGTGGCACCTATACTCATACTGCGAACTCCTCGTAGGCTTTAGCGAGTGCAAGTAGTTGTTTATCACCATGTTGTGGCGCCATAAGCTGTAGGCCAACTGGCAAACCATTACTCTCGCCTGCCGGTACACTTATTGACGGATTGCCGACAAGGTTGACGGCAACAGTCATAATATCGGCTAAATACATCTGCAGTGGGTCATCAGCATTCTCCCCCAGCTTAAAAGCGGTCATAGGTGCGGTTGGGCCAAGCAAGAAATCAACGTCCTTAAACGTTTCGGCAAATTCATTAATTAATTTTGTGCGAACCGTCTGAGCTTTCTTGTAATAGGCATCATAGTAACCGCTGCTCAGCACATAGGTGCCAATCATAATACGACGCTTGTTTTCGGCTTCAAAGCCTCGTTCGCGCGCTTCTTCGTAGCTTTCATCGAGGTCTTTGGCATTAGGCACCGCCAACCCGTAGCGCTGACCGTCATATCGACTCAGATTACTACTTACCTCGGCTGGAACAATAATGTAATAGCAAGCGAGCGCGAGTTTGAGTGAAGGCATACTAACCTCAACAATCTCCGCACCGGCTTTTTTGAACTTTTCAATTGCTGCTTCAATTTGTGTCTTAACACCAGCATCAAGTCCTTCACCAAAATATTCTTTAATAACCCCTATTTTCTTACCCGCAAGGTCTAGCTTTGGAGCATCATAACTTTCGGTATCTCTTTCGATAGTTGTGCCATCAAGTACATCACGACCACTCATAACGTCAAGTACAATAGCAGCGTCTTCTGCGCTGCGGGTAAGTGGACCGATAACATCTGTTGAGCTAGCCATGGCAACAACACCATAACGTGAAACTAACCCATACGTAGGTTTTAGACCCACGACGCCACAAAAGCTGGCTGGCAAACGAATTGAGCCACCAGTGTCGGTACCAAGCGCAAACGGCACAATATCAAGCGCTACCGCAGCGCCAGAACCACCAGACGAACCACCTGGTACACGAGTTTTATCATGCGGGTTAAGGGTTGGGCCAAAGCCACTGTTTTCGGTTGAAGAACCATGCGCAAAGGCATCAAGATTGGCCTTTGCGACCATAATGGCGCCTTCTGCCTCTAGCTTTTCGATTGCGGTTGCCTGAAATGGAGCCTCAAACGGCTCTAAAATATGACTCGCGGCAGTTGTTTTGGTGTCTAGGGTCAAAAAGTTATCTTTCGCAATAAAAGGTACACCAGCAAGTCGACCAACTTTTTTGCCAGCTTTTACATCAGCATCAATTTGAGTTGCTCGTTCTAGCGCACGTTTTTCGGCTGTTTGTAGCACAACATGATATTCATCCGTTTCTTGAATACGTGCTAAGGCCTTTTTGACGTTATCAACAGCCGAAACTTTGCCAGCCTGTACGTCGGTGACTATTCCTTTTATTGACGCCCAGCTCATCCAATCATCCTTTTAACCTTAAATAGGTTGTCCTGTTGGGCAGGAGCATTTTTAAGCAGATCTTGGGGCTTAACACCGTAATCAATTTCTTCGTCTGCACGCACTACATTCTGCAAACCTGTCACTTGGCTTGTTGGTTCTAAACCAGCTACATCAACATCTTGTAATTGTTCAACATAGGCCAAGATTGCGCTTAATTCATCTTGGTATTTGGCAACTTCTTCGTCAGTCAATCGTAAACGGCACAAGCGAGCAAGCTTACGTATATCCGCAGCACTAAATTTTGTCATCGTAATTAAGTATACCCCGCCGTAAAAGCCGTCAGCAAGGGGTAAAAATTACAAACTGGCCATTTTAGACTTTTTATTCAACTTATGGTAAAATAGGTGTGAAACGTAAAGGCGTTTCAACACTGACAGAATATTGTTTCTGTCCTTTTACTGAATTGTTCTGGTCATGGTGGCCATAAAAACAGAACGCTGCAGTAAGAGAATGCATTTTTTAATGTGTTCTACCTATTACAAACCAATGTAAAAAGGAGACTCTTTTTATGCGTGTAGAATTATCTACTCCGCAATGGGAGCATGGGCTTTCATGGCGTAAAAAAACTGCAGCAAGCGCTGCTGCATTTATACTACCAATAGTGATGATGCCTGCTACTGAACAGCCATTACATATCACACAACAAACGACTGCAAGCGCTGCTTCAGAATTTAACGATGTATCAGACATTTATGCTGCTAAACAGGCAGCTAGTCTTAATAGTCTTATTTCTGGTGATGTCGTAAAGACTCATCCGGCAACATTACCTCGCAGCATTGCTGAGGTAGCTACCAAAGAGTGCTTTGCAATTAACCCAAAGCGACTGCATCATACAATGCCTGAATATTATGACAATATCCAGCTCGCCTGTGAAATGGCGAAAAGTGAGCCTTGGGCAAAAACAAATTTTACCGCACAAATGAACGCACTCGTCTACGATTTATGGGACCCTGAGTCAGGCTGGAACCCACGCGCCGACAATCCTAGCTCAAGCGCCCATGGTATACCCCAGGCTTTGCCGGGTAGCAAAATGGGCCCTGGTTGGCAGTCTGATGCTAAAGCCCAAATTAAATGGGGATTACGCTATATTCGTAAGCTGTATGGTAACCCGATTCATGCAGTCGAAGTTCGTTCCACTCGTGGGTGGTACTAAAGTTTACTTTTTATTTCTGCAATAAGGTCGCGTAAATCCGCGGCCTTTTCAAATTCTAGGTTTGCGGCGGCTAAGTCCATTTGCGAACTTAGGTCGTTAATTAACGAGTTATATTCATCTTTCGGAATTTTATCTAAGTTAAGCTTGGCAGTTTTTGCTTCTTTGCTTTCGGCGCCTACGGCAGCACGTAGACTCTCATCAACACTTTTAACAATGCCCATCGGCGTAATACCATGTTTTGTGTTGTATTCTTCTTGAATGGCTCTACGACGATTCGTTTCGTCGATAGCCCGCTTCATACTACCGGTAACATGGTCTGCATACATAATAACGGTACCTTCAACGTGACGAGCAGCACGACCTATCGTCTGAATAAGTGCTGGTTCGCTCCGCAAAAAACCTTCTTTGTCGGCGTCTAAAATTGCCACTAGGCTGACTTCTGGCAAATCAAGGCCTTCACGCAACAGATTAATACCGACCAGCACATCGTATATACCAAGACGTAAGTCTCGTAAAATATCGGTGCGTTCAAGCGTATCAACGTCACTATGAAGGTATTGGACCTTAATGTTGAGTTCTTCTAAGTATTCGGTTAAATCTTCTGCCATACGTTTAGTGAGTGTCGTCACCAATACTCTCTGATGCTT
>CAZMHJ010000001.1:72896-84411 GCA_964566075.1 uncultured Candidatus Saccharibacteria bacterium
CGTTGCGCTTCGAGCAACTGCCCGTTTTTTTTATAGAGCGCTAGCCGTTCTTCAAGCTCGTGCTCAATCTTACCAAGTGCATGCTTTAGCTTTTCGTGAGGTGTTACATAGTGACTGCCCGGGAAGACCGTATATTCTTTTACCGTTGCTTCTATTTCACCTGTCAAAGGGTTGATGCGTGTTATCCTATCGATTTCGTCACCAAAAAACTCTACTCGATACGCCACTTCTTCACCTGTTGGAAAAATATCAACTACATCTCCACGCACACGAAACGTGCTACGTGTAAACGCAACGTCGTTACGTTTGTACTGAATGTCAGTTAACTGTCTAAGTAGTTTATCCCGCACCCGACGTTCGCCCGTTTTGAGCGTAATGGCCATCGACCCATAGTCTTCAACCGAACCAATCCCATAGATACAGCTCACACTTGCTACGATTATAACGTCACGACGACTAAGTAGTGCACTAGTAGCAGCGTGACGCAAACGATCAATCTCTTCGTTGATTTGGCTATCTTTTTCAATGTAGGTATCACTACGCGCTATGTATGCCTCAGGTTGGTAGTAATCAAAATAGCTTACAAAATAATGGACTTCGTTTTCAGGGAAGAAATTTTTAAATTCGTTATAGAGTTGCGCTGCCAATGTTTTGTTATGAGCCAAAACGAGCGTTGGTTTTTGGGTCGCTTGAATCACGTTAGCCATCGTAAAGGTTTTGCCAGACCCCGTTACACCGAGTAGAACCTGTTCTCTTGTGTTCTTTTCTATACCAGCAACGAGCTCTTTAATGGCTTTTGGCTGGTCACCAGTTGGTTGATAGTCGGTCTTGAGCGTAAACTGCATAGACCATAGTATAACTGATTACGGGTTTGGATTGATGTACTTAACACCATCGTACATACAGTAATACGATGCTCCTTGTGGCACATCTAGGTCATTCGTGAGTGTGCATGGCGGATATACGTTGCCGCTAAAAATAACTGCCCATCTGTCAAATTTTTCTAGTATAACGGTGTCCGTACCGCCATTACAGGTTCGTTTAACGACAGCAAACTTATCGTATTCGACGCTACTAATTTCGTACCTAACTTCACCATTAATCTTATTATCGGTGATACATGCCGATTTGAATGTTCGGTAATCTGTATCTGCAAAAGCCCGTAAGTCAGCTGGTGCACTTTGATAATTAACAATCTCACTCCGGCGTTGTAACTTGGTGCCAATAATTTTTACTAAATCTGCTTCTTTTTTGGCGATAACATAACTATCGTTAGCATGACTTGAAGCAGCCGTTAACAGTGCGTTTGTGTCGAGTATAGACGCTCTAACTTGTAGGAAAGTGATTACCACAACAATTGCCAAAATAATAGCAATTACCGGGTAAAATACCTTCCGCCTAACCCGCTTATTAAGTAACTTTCTTACTGGTATATGAACTGCTTTAGGCTTCTTGGCGGGTTTCTTTTTTTGCTTTACTGGTTTTACGACCCGCTTTTTCGGATGAGCACGCAAAATAGCTTCGGGTTTAAGCGACACCGTATTATTCTTTTTTGGCGCTGACTTTTTTGCCATTTAACCTACCCGCGTCGGTGTTTTGTTTCGTCGTCTAGGAACCACTGGCTCGCAAGGCTTACGGTATCGATATCTTTATTTAGCTCATCAAGTTTTTCGATTACTTTGCGAACAAGTCGTTCTGGGTCGTCATCAAAAATAACTAAGCTGCGGTGGGGTGGCTCTAGTTTTTCCATTAAATCAGGGATTATGTCTGCCGTACCGCCACTTCCGAGTAAGAAGCCGCAAGGCATATGACTTTCGAGTGCAGTTGTAAATTCATGCAGACTGCCAAAACGACCACCCACCGTAATGACGGCATCACTTGACTGTACTAGGTATACGTCACGACCAACGTAATGCAGACCAGTAAAGTTAACATAATCAAACATACCAATAGGCAAGCGGTATTTATTGACGTGTTCTCTAAGGCTACTTGCAGGTGAAAAACCAATGCTCATGCCACCAGCTTTTTTTGCAGCCCGAGCCGCATAAAATGGAAGACCCACGGTTGCACCAGTTGTAATGATGTGGCCTGATTTAGCCACAGCCACACCAAGTCGCTCGGCTAGTTCGCGTGATTTCTCTACCGTTTCGCCACTAGCAGCACCTGAAATACAAATTGAATAATTCACTAAAAACCTCTACCCCTTAAACTACTATGAATATCTTCAGGAGCAATAAGGTTATTATCAAGCTGTTTAAGCACTTGTTGTTCTAGTACTTTTTCACCCATGTACCGCTCGAATAATTCGTTCCATAAGCTTTCTCTAAAGTGATAGATTGCTCGATCTTTATATGGCGTACCGTTACTGTAACTTACCGCGATGTCCATAAGGTTAAAGGTAACAGGACGGTTTTGATGCATAACACCCACATAGTCAAGGTCACGCCACCAACCAAGCTCTGGGTCAATCTCATATAAAATACTTTCAGCCTTACGCCAATGTAGATCTTCGGGTTGTACGTGTGGCTCAAAAATCTCAGGATGATATTCGTTTTCGAGTTTACCAAAATAGCGCTGAATAACGCGCCAATGAATTTGCTGACCCGCCATAACTGCCGCTTCGGGTGGATCTGCAATAAGCGTGTTAACCACAATTTTTGCAAAATCGGGTTTAACTTGTTGCATCTTAAAGAAAGCGCTATAGAGTCGAATTTCATTCGTGTAATGGAATAGTAGTGGCATAACTGTCATAGTGATACCTGGCATTTTCTCAATGCTGATTGGTAGCATCAAAATAACGCCAAGTTCTTTTAGGTGCGTGATGTTGTGGCGTTTTTTATGGACAAAACTTTCTGATATGTCGCCCCAACGGTCTGCGGGCATTTCTACAATCTCAATCTGCCGTTCTTCAAAATCACTCGGCTTAATTGTGTCGTAATGACTATCAAACTCATTGAGCCATTCTGGACCCTCTGCAAAACGAAGTGCCCCATAAATCTCGAGGATATTTTCGTTCTTTAGCATACTGTCAATGCTTTTATAACCAAGACGCTTCATGATATTTGGCGGTGGAGTGCGCTTTAAGAATTCTTTTGCAACACTTTTTTTGAGCACCCAACACGTACGTGGTGTCTTTACTTGCTCTGCTGCTTTCTTCATGAGTGGCAAAAGTGTTTTTACATCATCTGCGTCCTTGCCACCAATAGCCTTTGCAAAATGTTCGTCATTTTTTTGGACATGAGTCAAAAGGGCATGATAGAGCTCTTTGCCGGTTGTATCTTTTGGGTCTAAGCCAAGCTCTCTCGTCTTCATCTGTACGAGACCAATAATTTCAGCCGTCAAGCGAACATCAACACCCGGTTTACCGCTTGCTTGCTCGAGTTGTTGTACCGCAATACTAAACATCGGTTCAGTAGCGCCCAATAGTTCTGATATAAGTCGTGACATCTGTGAATTTCTCTTTTTATAATCTTAACATAAGCAGTTTAGAGTTCTACTACCTTTAGTGGCATAGCGTGAATTTTTGCACCGTGATGCAGAATACCTGCTTTCGCGCCAATGGTAGATACAACACTTGTAGAGTTTGCGCTTGCAAAAATAACAGCGTATTCAAGGCTTTCACCGGCGGCAATCATAGCGGTAAAGCCACTGCTAAATGCATCTCCGGCACCCGTACGATCGATAACGGGCACGTCCTCATACATACCAGCCGATACTAGATGCCATCTATCTGCGGCGGCTGCCCCTTTGGGCCCATCGGTCACTATCACATAGTGGACATCCTTGTTTGCGGCTCTTACGAGCTCCTCAATCGTTTCACCTTCGTACAATTGCTGCATTTCTTCTTTGTTCATCGAAAGAATGCTCAGTTTGGGAATTAATTTTTTTAATTTACCTTTGGCTTCAAGCTCTTTTTTACCAGGGTTCATGGCAACTTTAATACCCTTTGCTTCGGCATATTTAAAGACTTCTTCAAGTACTTCAAAATTGCCATCCATGGAAGTAATAAATATCCAGTCGGCGTCGACATCATGAAAGTCTGAATGCTTGACATCATAGTGAGCACTCGCACCGCGGTACGCCATGATGGTACGTTCACCGTTTGGCGCTAACAGTACACATGAGTAACCACTCCCCATATCTTTTGAAAAGCCAACTAAGCTTGTATCAACACCTTCGGCGTGCAAATCATCCATGATGGCTTTACCGGCAACGTCATGTCCTATTTTACCCATGTACAATGCATGCAAGCCTTGGCGAGCAAAGGTGACACTTGCATTGGTCGCACCACCTCCAGTACTAAAAACAACGCCTTCAAGATCATTTTTAGAACCAAGTTCAAACTCTTCAACAAGCTCACCTTCTTCTTTATGAGGCTTAAATATTTTTCCTTTTAGGTAAACATCTTGAACGGCAGCACCAATTGAAAGTATTTTTGTTTCGTGTCTTTTTGTGTGGTGACTCATACAAGAGTTAGTATACCACTTATGGTTAACCGCTCTATCTGTTACGTAATTGATTTTTATTATTTTTTATGTCTTAATTAAATGCTGATGGACAGACAAGCGCGACGTGAGGCACAAGATTTTCGGTTTAATGCTGAGCGCGAAACATTCCCACTACTAGGTCATCTCGCCCTTACGGCAGAGCCCCTACAGGAAACAGATGAGGGTCTCAAACTATTTAATGAATATCGCCCCGAATATTACGGTTACATGTCGGTCATTACAATACGTTGTGTCGAACACATGCTTGCTCACGCTTCAGAGCGTGGTGTGTTTGGTCTTTGCTATTTCAATGGTAAGCCCATTGAAACTATCGAGTCTTGGCGTGATTTTTACCAAGCATTCATGATCACACTCTCACGAGACGCCGACGAATTATTTTTTCAGACCCACTCAAAACCACGATTAGTTGAGGAACTCGAAGGATTAATGGATCGATTATCATACCTGGTCGACGGTGCTTACGCAGACCCTCGTTCGGCCTTATCGGCTGGAGTTCATACCGCATCGGATTCGCTACGGATGTTTTTAGAATCAATGAGTGTCCATCTCCGTAATTACTATGATGTTTTAGATAGTAGCGAGCGAGTTGAAATTATCCGAAATAGTGGCCGCTGTTTTATTGAAATGCCTTTTTTAAATTTATATCAAGTCGAAGCGCTTAATTTTGGGGCAACATCAACCATCCATGACGCATTCGTATTAGAAGATAATCGACTTGTATTTACGAAAGGATCGTTAAAGGATTTTCCTGTACTTCCATACTATGTATCCCAGGTCGGAATCAATGACGAAGTTGAACCGTCAGAGGCAACTCTTGACGATATCGCATTTCCGTTTGTACACCTTGGCTGTCCTATAACGCTCGAACCAAAAGTAATCCCTGCTCTATGGCAAATGGGCGTAAACACAGCAGAAAAAGCAGGTTTACTTTAAATTTTTGCCTTGCCAATGGAGTTATAGCTTTGTAGCTTACTCTCGACAACTGCCTGGACGGCACCATAGACTTCTGGCATCAGCTTAACCACTGCATATTCATCCGGGTTTTCGCGAAGTACTTTTTCTAGTGTGTCACGAAACGCTTTACGCATATCACTATTTACATTGATTTTTGTCACACCAATACGTACCGCTTCTTCAAAGAAGTGGCCTGGTGTACCACTACCACCATGTAAACTAATATTACAATCAAGACTCTTACGAATCCGTTCTAGCAAATCTAAATCAAGCATTTTTGGTACTGGATAACTACCATGCAAGTTACCAACAGCTGCCGCAAAGGTATCAATGCCAGTTGCTTCAGCAAACTGCTTAGCACCTTTTGGTGTACTAAACGTCTTTTTAATATCTTCGTAATCAAATGCTTCTTTATGTACATTTGATGAACCGCCAAAATAGTGTGGCTCACTTTCAACAAGCGCACCCGTAAATTTAGCATACTCAACAACTTCTTTGGTAGCGTTTACAATTTCGTCATCGGTTGCGTCATGATTTGCCTGGCTGACATCAATATGAATAAATTCAAAACCAGCCTCGATACCCCGCTTGGCGTCTTCAACGCTCGGACTGTGATCGAGGTTAATATACATTTCAATGCCAAACTGGCGTTTGTAGTTATCAACCAAATCACGAACGTTATCAAGGCCCATAGCCTTAACTTCGCCATCGCTCACCTCAACCATTACGGGCGCCTCTAGTTTTTGAGCTGCCTTGCAAATTGCAATTAGGGTTTCTTGGTTATCAATATTAAAGGCACCAATTGCATAATGTTCGGCTCGGGCGCGAGCCATTGATTCACGTGCTTTCGCACAATTTTCACGTATTTCTCTTACAGATATAGCCATGTTGTATCCTTTTTATTGTTTGCCAAGTTGCGTTAGTAAGTGGTGAGCTTCGAGAGCGATGTGCCTTGGAGTTAAACCAAAGTGCTCAAATAGTTCTACTGGTTTACCACTTTCACCATAGTGATCTTTCATCCCCATACGAACCATTTTAGTCGGAAGTTGTTCACTTAATAGTTCGGCAACCGCACCACCAAGCCCTCCTGCTATTTGAGCTTCCTCTACAGTAATAACTGCCCGTGTTTTTTCGACGCTTTTTAAGATTGTGACCGCATCGAGTGGCTTGATGGTTGGTACGTGAATAACTTCGGCATCGATACCATCTTTGTACAGTAAATTAGCGGCAACAAGTGCCCGGTGCGTCATTGTACCAGTAGCAATAATAGTAATGTCTTGTCCGGGCTCAAACACGTAAGCCTTCCCTATTTCAAATGGTGTTTTATCAGTTGTAATAACAGGTGTTGCTTCGCGGGCTAATCGAATGTAGTTGGGTCTTTTATCTTGCGCCATAGCGAGTGTAGCTTTTTTAGCCTCAACTGCATCACACGGCGCAATCACCACCATATTTGGCATCACGCGCATAAGGGCAATATCTTCGAGCATTTGGTGAGTCGCACCATCAGCACCCGTATATAAACCAGCATGAGATCCAACGATTTTAACAGGTACATCATTAAGCGCAATGGTGGTTTTAATTTGCTCCCAGTTACGGCCCGGGCTAAAGGCAGCATAACTGCTCACGAACGGAATTTTACCTTGTGCGGCCAGGCCGGAGCCAACCGTTACAAGATTTTGCTCTGCAATGCCCACTTCGAAAAATCGGTCAGGAAATGCCTCTTTAAAATAGTGCATCTGCGTACTTTCAGTAAGGTCAGCGCATAGTGCAACTATGTTGTCATCACGTTCACCGGCTTCTTTAAGACCTTCACCGTAGCCCTTACGAGTTGGTACTAGTTCAACATCATCGGCTAAATATTTGGTTAGATGCATATCACTACTCATGTTCGCTCCTGATTTTGCCACCAAGGGTACGTAACTCTCTAAGCGCTACTTGTGCTTGCTCGTGATTCGGTGGCATGCCGTGCCAGTGAAAATCATATTCCATAAAATCGACACCTTTACCAGGAATCGTATGTGCAATAATGGCGACAGGTTTTTCGATTACTGCTCGGGCCATGGCGCAGGCATCAATGACTGCTTCGATATTGTTACCGTCTATTTCAATCACATGCCAACCAAACGCTTCCCATTTTGCACGTAAATCTTCGAGTGGTACCACACTTTCAGTTGGGCCATCAATTTGTATATTGTTTCGATCAATAATCGCAATTAAGTTATGTAAGCCGTGCCTCGGGGCAAGCATAGCTGCTTCCCAAACATTGCCTTCGTCAAGTTCACCATCACCAAGTACTACGTAAATCCAGCGATGGTGTTGCTTGTTCAATCGCATCGCAAGACCAATACCTATTGCCTGGCTTAAGCCACACCCTAACGGCCCACTGGTATTTTCGAGTCCGGGTAACTTTTTTCGCTCTGGGTGACCTTGCAAACGTGAGCCAAATTGGCGCAGGGTTAGTAGCTCTTTCTTATTAAAATAACCCGCTTCAGCCATGGTAGCGTATTGTACAGGTGCACAGTGCCCATTGCTCAGGAGTAAGATGTCTCGTTCATTCCAGTCTGGCTTTTTTGGATCATGCCGTAAGATATCAAAGTATAACGCAGTAAAAATGTCGGCCAAACCAAGAGGACCTGCCGAATGTCCGCTACCAGCATGCTCGAGCATCGTAATGATGTCTTTACGGATAGAATTTGCTATCTGTTCTAGCTCAATATCAGTATATTTTTTTGTCATTATTTCACCGAAGTTAACTTTGCTTTCATTGTAGCATAAGTAGTTTCGGGATTATCACTATTATGAATCGCACCGCCAACATTAATAACTTCAACACCAGCTCGCGTAATTTGTTCGATGTTTTCGAGGTTTACACCACCATCCCAACCGATCTCTAAAGTTGGTTGCAGATCTTTAAGTAGGGTAACCTTTTCGAGTTGTGCGAGATCGGCAGTTCCACCATGGTACCCGAGATGACCTCCAAAAATAAGCACATGTTGTACGTGTGGTAATAGGTAACCTATCGACGCTACTTCTGTTTCAGATAGTAGGGCAATGCCTGTTTTTATACCATTCTCTCTCAATTGAGCAGCAAATTTTGGAATATCTAAGTTACTTTCTGCGTGGACAATAACAAGGTTTGGGCGTAGTGCTATGAGTCGCTCTATTACTGTTTCTGGATGGCGATACATGATATGTATATCTACCGTGTTGTTGTCTGGGATTGCAATCTCATCGAGTTTCGGCGATACCGTGGGTGCAAAATCACCGTCCATTACATCAATGTGGATTCGTTCAGCAAATGATGAAACTAAATCTAGCTGCTGTTCAAATTCGGTAACGTCTGTAGCAGTAACTGTGGGGCAAATTGTAGCCATAGCTATAACTATATCAGAGATTATCGAGCTCGTTTTTGCGTCGAACATATTTCGCCGCTCCAGCAAAAGGTGTATTTAGCCACGCTTCTATAATGACAAAAGCTTTTTGATGGCCATCATCCTTAAAAATATCCGCAGGCAAGGCCAGTACGTTACTATCTTCGTCATTGCGAATTCCTTTAGCAGCTTCGACGCTCCAACCAAGGCCCGCACGAATTCCGCGAACTCGGTTTGCAGCCATCAACATACCTTGGCCACTGCCACATACGAGTATCGCTCGAGGATCTGGGTCGCTACTGGCAAGTACTCTATTGGTAGCTGCTGTGGCAAAAACTGGAAAGTCGTCTTCTGGGTCAAAATCTCTATCACCAACATCTTCAGCGACGTAGCCTGCTTTTTTTAGGTATGCCAGCACATCCTCTTTAAGGCCATACCCGCGATGATCGGCACCAACGTAAATAACCACTTTAGATACTCCAGTTTATGAGATATGTGCTTCTTCTGGCCCAGGGAAGTTTTGATCTGGGCTTGTTGCACCTTGTAATAGTCTGCCAGTATCAGCAACAAGTTCGACAAGTCGGTTGCTATAACCCCATTCGTTGTCGTACCACGCAACGACTTTCAGCATGTTACCGCCAACAACTGATGTTAATGGCAGATCAACTGTCGTGCTGTGGCTATTACCGATAAAATCACTACTTACCAGTTCCTCTTCGGTAACTGCTAGAATACCCTGGTAATACGGCTCAGCGGCCGCTTTACGAAAGGCTTCGTTGACTTCGTCAATGGTTACATCTCTTTTGGTCAAAATCACAAAATCGCTCATCGACACAACAGGGGTTGGGACACGCACACTCAGGCCACCAAAAATGCCTGCTACAGCTGGTAGGGCTTGGCCGGCAGCAATTGAAGCACCGGTAGTGGTAGGTACGATATTTTCTGCTGCAGCACGAGCTTCACGCAAGTCCTTTGCGGGTGCATCTTGCAAACGTTGGCTTGCGGTATAGCTATGTACTGTCGTCATCATGGCTTTTTCGATACCAAAATTTTGATGAATAACATCCATTACAGGAGTAATGCAGTTTGTTGTACAGCTTGCATTGCTGATAACGTCACTCGCTGTTTGAAGTTGATCTTCATTTACACCGATTACGATCGTGGTGGCACCATCGCCTTTTGCGGGTGCGCTAATAACAACCTTTTTTGCACCAGCTGGGTCAATATGCGCACGAGCCTTAGCGGGGTCCACAAAGAATCCGGTTGATTCAATAACAACGTCAACACCTAAATCACCCCATGGAAGCAGTGATGGGTCCGTTTGCTTGTAGACATGAATTGGTTTGCCGTCAACAATAATACTTTCGTCGTCATAGCCAACTTCTCGGTGATAGGTGCCATAGGTTGAGTCGTGCTTTAATAAATGCGCTAATGTTTTTGTATCCGTTAAATCATTTAAGGCAACAATTTCTAGGTCGTCACGTTCGAACGCAACTTTGAATGCATTGCGACCAATGCGGCCAAAGCCATTAATTGCTACTTTTGTCTTCATCCTACCCCCTTTAGTAATAAATATAAGCGTTACCGTTATTGTATACGGTAACGCTTATCTGTCGCAAGTATTTATTAGCGATATATTACTTTAAATGCGTCAACATGCGGTTGATATTGCATAGTATCTAAGAAAGTATCTTTTGATACCCACTTGAAAATGTCATGCTCGTAACTTAGCGTTATCTCTGGATGCTCGGCCAGGCCTATCACATAATGCCTGATAATAATTGCATCATCACGCTCATCAGTCGTTTTTAGTACTTCTTTAACAGAACTGATTGTAACGCCCGCTTCTTCTTCTAACTCCCTGATTGCTGCTTGCAGTGGATCTTCGCCAGGCTCAACCCAGCCTCCAGGCAAATCCCATTCAAGTGCCCGTCTAGGCGCTGTTTTACTACGGCGTAGTACTAAAATTTCATTATTGGCGTTTTCTAAAAACACCTTTGCGACAATAAATTCTTGCACGCTACTGCGTATACCGTTCTATACACTCGGCAATGATTTTTTTGGCATCATCTACATTACCCCAACCAAGTACCTTAGTACTGCCTGGTTTTTTGAGATCTTTGTAGTGTGTAAAGTGGTGTTCGATTTTTTGCTTCCATCGTTCGCCTAAATCTTCAAGTGAATGAATGCTATCGCCCGTATTTCTGTCATCGGCAGGGACACAGACAATCTTATAGTCCATTTCGCCATCATCTTCGAAATTAAGGATACCTACAACTTTAGCTTCTAACCATACGCCTGTTGGAATTGGTTCTTCGGTTACTACTAACGTATCAAGCTCATCACCATCCTCATCAATTGTTCCAGGTATAAATCCGTAGTTAACTGGTTTTGCAAAAATAGCTGGTTCTACACGATCAAGTGTAAACGCTGCTCGTTTTCTATCCCACTCTATTTTGAGCATTGAGCCCATTGGAATTTCAACAACCGTGTTGATTGTTCCTGCCTGGTAATCACCCGGCTCAAGTACCTGATTAAAATCGGCCATCATTTCTCCTTATCTTCTATTCTTATGTAGTATACAATAACTTGTGATGAAACCCTGGTTAGTTGCCCATCGTGGCGCACCCAATGAAGCACAAGAAAATATAACCACTTGGATGAGGCAAATATAAATGGAAC
>CAZMHJ010000001.1:84421-95886 GCA_964566075.1 uncultured Candidatus Saccharibacteria bacterium
TGCAGCTTTCGAGGCTGCTCGAAAGTACGCTGTTGGCTATTTCGAATTTGATGTTCGCGTCACAAAAAATGGTGTTGCGGTTATCCATCATGACCCTATGATTGGTTTATCATCTATCGCCGAAACAGACTATCAAGCACTGCTGTCACTAGATCCACAGCTGACTACTTTTGAAGCGGTTGTTGCCGCACATTCAGAGATACCTCTTTTTGTTGAGCTAAAAAGTAGCGGATCTGCTGCGCATACTCTTGATTACTTACGTACCCACCCGGAAAGTTATGCTACAAGTTTTCTAGAATCAGAGCTTCTTATTCTTAAAGACGCCGGTATTGCGTCACAGCGTCTGTTTATTGCGCAGTACCACCACCCGATTGGCTTGTTACGAAAAGTACAAAGAAATCAATTCGGTGGAGTGACGCTTAATCGATGGTACTTAACGCCATTATTTTACTGGCGAGCCAGAAGAATGGAGGCGCGTATCATGATTTATGTGGTCAATGGCTCGCTCTGGGCGCGAATGGTTCGCCTGCTATACCGTGATGTTTTTATCTGTACCGATATGCCTCAACTATTTGATAGGTTCGACTAATGAAGCGTTGGCAGATTGCTACTCTTGTTGTGTTTGCACTGATTTGTCTTGGACTTGGGTTTGTTTTAGTCACACAAAACCGCACCGTATCTAATGAAGGTAATCCGGGAAATGCTCAGGAAATTACGATAAAGCAGGTGGAGCAACATGGGAGCGTCTCAAATTGCTGGGTCATTATTGGCACAAAGGTATTTAATGCTACTGCCTATCTTACACAGCACCCAGAATCAGATGTAAAAATGCATTGTGGTAGCCAGTTGCCGGCTGACAAAAAGACAAGTGAAGCCTTAAACCAATTTTATATTGGTTTACTAGTCCCTTAATTATTGTGGCAAAAGTACTGTATCGGTAATATGAATCACACCATTTTGTGCTTTAATATCTGCTTTAGTAACGAGTGCTTTATCGCCTTTTGCTCCAACAAAATAGATATTATTACCATCGATTGAAACAAGTAGTTCCTGGCCATTGGTGGTTTTGATTTTTTGCCCATTTGTAAGTTGGCTTGTTAATAGTGAGCCACTAATAATGTGGTAGTTCATAATACTAGTAAGCGGAGCTATATTTTCGGGTTTTTGGAGTCTATCAAGTGTGCCGCTTGGTAATGCATTAAAAGCGCTGTTACTGGGAGCTATAATCGTAAACGGACCCTGCCCTTGTATGGCTGACAAAAGATTAGCTGTTTTTAAAACTCCGTAAAAAGTGCTTGCAGATCCAGTGCTTCCAAGAAGGCTGGCAACATCTTTATCACTGGCTGGCTTACTTGCCTCGCTTTGTGTCGTTTGTTGACCCTTTGAATCCTCACTACTGCCCTGCATAATAAAAAACCAATATGCAAAAATACCCAGACCGATCAATAAGATACCTACAATAATCAGGACAATCGTTTTTTTGCTCATCTACCACCCTCCAGTTTCAATACTATACGCATTATAGTCGACAACGCTTTTGGTTAAAAATGATTTCTTGTAGAAATTGTCATGCGAGGTAACGGTTTAGCGGCTAAAGCCCCTACAACATTCATATACGTCAATAAGTCATCCGCGTCTAAACCGTCGAGCCAGTCGGCTGTTGCAGTTCGAATTTCACCTTCTATATCACAGGCTTTCTGGCCGCCGGATTTTGTCGAATACACCAATTTTGCACGTTTATCTTTTTCGTCGGCAAGCCGCGTTACCCAGCCAGTTTTCTCTGCACGATTTACAAGATTTGTGATGACTGGCATTTCAACACCTAAGAGCTCAGCAAGTTCAGAAATACGGATACCTCTACCGGCCGTATCGACAACACTACCAATCAGCAACCATTCGGTAATAGTTAGGTCGTACTGTTTAAGGATTTCTGACATGAACGAACGTAGTGTTCGAAATGCCCGTGCTTGAGAAATCACCGCCTGATACGTAGTTAGTTGACGATGTGGCATGCTCTTATCAAAGCACGATTACAGCGACGAAGCAAGTTAACGATTGACGTGTTCTATGTATTCACGTATACGGAGGGCAGCTGTAGCACCTTCGCCCACTGCACTTGCAATCTGCATGGTGGCGCCGCTGCGCACGTCACCTGCAGCAAATACACCCGGTATGGCGGTCTCAAGTTTTTCATTGGTTTTAATCAAACCAACTTCATCAAACTCAATAGCGGACTCATGTAAAAATTCTGTATTTGGCTTAAGACCAACGAACACAAAAACGCCGTCAGTCTCAATTTCAACCTTTTCATTTTTTGCTGTATCTGTACCAATAACAGTAACTACTTTTGTATCGTCACCAATGATTTCATCTGTTGTCACGCCAAGGTGGACAGTGATTTTTTCATTTTTTTCGAGCTCATGAACGAGTACATCACTAGCACGTAGGGTACTACGGACTAGTAAATCAATATGGCTAGCAAAACGTGTTAAAAAGAGGGCTTCTTGGACTGCAGAGTTACCACCACCAACAACAACAATTTTTTTCTCACGATAAAAAGCACCGTCACACGTTGCGCAATAATGGACACCACGAGCATAGTACGTATCTTCGCCCGGAATCCCGAGTCGCTTATAATCGCTCCCCGTTGCGATAAGCACGGCTTTAGCATAGCGATCACCATCAGATGTCGCAAGCTTCACTAAACCATCTTGCTGTTCGATACCAAACACCTCACCAAGTTCGATTACCGCCCCAAACCGTTCGGCTTGTTTACGTAAATTCTCAGCCAAATCAAGACCGCTAATACCTTCTGGAAACCCAGGATAATTATCAACCCAGTCCGTAGTTGCGGCTAAGCCACCAATAACGCCCTTTTCATACAAGACCGTATTAATATCTTCGCGAGTTGTGTAAATAGCAGCTGTTAAAGCTGTAGGCCCTGCACCAATAGTAATAACATCAGTGACTGATTCTTGGGTTAGTTCGGGTTTAATATCGAGCGCTTTGTCGAGTTCGATAGCAGTTGGTTCTTGCATAATTGTGTCTCCGATGATAATCGTTGGAATTGCATTTTTTCCATTAGTGATTTCCAGCATTGCTTCTTTGGCGCCTGGTTCGTTATCGACATCGTGCGCTTCGTAGGCTATTGCATGACGCGCAAAGTAGTCTTTCACCATCTTGCAGTCAGCACACCAATCGGCGCCGTAATAAATCACCTTTGGTTGAGGCATACTAGGCTACCGCTGGAGCAAGTTTTGCTAGATTATAACCTACTACAACTGATTGGCTATTGTCATCATTTGTTATAACAGTTACAGGGACATTTGTCTGACCACTAATACTAATGGCTTCATTGGCTCGCTCAGGGTGTTCTTCGATATTAACTTCTGTGTAGCCGTGTCCTTTAGCGGTCAACCATTTTTTTACCATTACGCAGTAAGCGCAGGTGTTTGTGGTGTAAATAGTGATGTCTTTTGCCATAATTTTATACCTTTTATAACTTTACTTTTTATAGTTTATTATGTAATTAATTAAAAATCAAACACTATATATAGCGTTTATTGACCAATTTTGACGAGTTCTACGTCAAACACCAAATCTGCGTTGGCGGGAATTCCCGAACCAGCAGGTGGGTTCGCCCCATAAGCAAGTGAAGCTGGAATGTAGATACGACGAGTACCGCCAACCTTCATACCTGGTACACCCTGGCTCCAGCCGGCAATAACCTGGTTGAGTGAAAATGAAATAGGTTGGCCACTATCGTGTGAACTCTGAAACACGGTACCAGTAGAAGCTACCGCACCTGTGTAGTGAGCGGTAATGGTGTCACCCGTTTTTACTTCTGCACCGGTACCAACTACGGTGTCCTCTGTTTTTAATGTTTCAATCTTTGCCGTTGGCGTAAAGTTTTGTAATGGTGATCCTTGCAATTTACCCTCCTGTGGTTTGTTCTGTTGCTGAAGCGCAGCGTTTATTGCTGCCTGTTGCTTTTCGAGGTTTCGGTTTTGTAGCACGTAGTAAATTACTATGCCGATTGTCGAACCAATAAACAACACTGCTAAAATAAATGTCACAATACGATGTGACAACGGTGTCGTTGACGCCATGTATACTCCCCTTATCGAGTTATATTATAACCCGTAGACAAACGCAAAACCATATGCAGATTGTCGCCAAATCGACTACGCTCGTTTAAATACGCGTCGTGCCAATCGGCCAGTACGAATCCGTAAGAATTCAGCACCTAGATAGTAGTATGGAAATACTGTGATAACTAATAATGTACTCGATAGCAATCCGCCAATAAGTGTAATTGCTAAGCCTTGCCAGAATGGATTAGTTACCGCGAGTGGAATGAGTGACACCATTGCAGTCACGCTGGTTGCAAGCAATGGCCTAAATCGTTGCTCGAGCGCTTGAGCTATAGCTTCGACTGGCTCCTCGCCTGCTCTTCTTGCTTGATTAGCGTAGTCGGTTAATAGAATCGTGTTTTTAATACTGAGTCCAAGTAGCGCAAAGAAACCAAGCATACTAAAGAAGCTAAAGGCATTATCAGTTAAGTATAAGCCGAGAGTGATGCCAAACAAGCTAAATGGGATTGCCATAAAGATAAGCAGTGGTTGCAAGAATGATCTAAATTCAATCAGAAGTAGGATATAAATTGCCACCAAAACGATAGGGAACGCAATCGCAAGCGTCTTAAATGAATCTTGGTTCTGACCTTCAAAACCATAATCGTAGACAATGTTTGATTTCTCTAAACCATAACTTGCAATCTTTTCTGCGGTAAACTCTTTTTCTACCGCATTCTTAGCCAGCGTAACGAGCGTAGAGGTATCTGTATCCTTAAACTCTCCGGTCACAGCAACGTAAGCTGTACCGTTATGACGGTAAAAGGCATCTGGTGTTGATACGGTAACCGACTTAAACTCGGCTGTAGTGCCGCTAGGGCGCGTTAATGTGGTACCTGAAAGATACGTTTTCATGTCTTCAGCAAGCTTCAAGGCTGCTTGGCGGTTTTCTGTTTCGATTCGAACTGTAAAGTTACTTGCTGGACCACCAATATCTTGTAGTCTCACTTCTGTTTTTGCGGCAAGTGTGGAACTATCGAGCGCTTTCTGTAATTGAGCTTGAAGTTGCGGTGCAGTCTCTTTACGTTTTTCGTATGAAATTAAATTAACGTACAGCGATCCTTTTTGTGCGGTACCGGTATTGTAATACGATGCCGTGTCTAAATTGCTTCCTAGCTGTTGCCCAATAATTGCGTCTGCTTGATCGGCTAATTTTTGCGCACCATCAATTGACGTACCTGCAGGAAAGACAAGATTTACCACCAACCCATTCGTATCTTTACTTGGCGGGAAAATGTTAAAGGTAACTTTTTGGAAAATAAAACCTGCCGCCACTACGAAGCCAAAACCGATAATCAACGCTCCTAAGCCGAGACTTATAACTCGACCTCTATGATGATTACCCCAACGTAACGGGCCTGCAAGGGCATGTGCTGCGAATGTCTCAATATGATGCGCGGGTGATTCACCGTCTTCTTCGTGCCCAAGTTGCTTATTACGAAGCAGAAGGCCACGAGCCATAAATGGGATAAAAGTTAACGCCACAAGTAAGCTAATAAGTAGGCTGGATATGATTGTCACCGGAATCGCTCGTACAAAAGATCCAAGTATACCGCCAACAAACAATAGAGGTGAAAACGCTAATACTGCTGTCAGCGTTGCAGCGATCATGGCCCGACTAATTTTTCTAGTGGCAATTAATACCGTTTCTCGAGCCGTTTTACTCTTTCGCCGCTGCGCATCAATCGCTTCAACCATAATGATTGTATCGTCAACAATGAGTGTTAACGCCAAGATAAGTGAGAATAACGTAATCGTATTAAGGGTGTAGCCGATTAGGTACAAAACGCCGAGTGTCGTTAACAGCACAAGTGCCATAGCTCCCACCGTAATAAACGACGCTCTGAAAGCAATTAGTAGTGCACTAAACAGTAGTACAGCAAGTAAACCTTCTAATAGGGAACGTTGCAGTTGGCTAATTTGCTGCGTGATACTTGGTGCAATTGAATAGCTTACCGTTGCAGTGTAGCCACTAAATTCTGACTTTTCAGATAAACTTTTTGTGGCTTCTTGTAGTTGTTTATCTAGTTTTAAAACATCAAAGCCTTGCACCCCTTTTACGCCAATAATTACTGATGTGTAGAAGTTATTATTTTCTTTTCTGATACCAAATCGATCAAAGTTTTTTTGCGTACTTTGGATTTGGCCACCTGCACTCGGTGCATACACAAACGGGCTATCGACAGTGAAACTTTGCGCGAGCGAAACCTGGCCAGAGTTTTGCAGCGCGGTTGCTGCTTCGTTTGCTTTTTTTACAAGTGCTTCGGTTGAGACGTTGTTATCATTTGCGTAAAACGATAATAGAATGTCATCACCCTTACCGTTAGGAGAACCAAAATCAAGTGGTTGAAACAGCGCCGATGCTTGAGCAGGAATAATATTTGCATCTTTTACAGCTTTTTCAACACGAGCGTTGCCATCTTTCGATGAAATGGTAGTATCGTATTCAATCTGTATAGTATAAAAATTACCAAATGCGGTTGCGGTTACTGTTTTTACACCATCAACACCAACGATTTTTTGGCTTATTGGTTTCGTAACATCTTTATCAACCTTAGCTGGATCATTAACGATATATGCCCCGCTCACCAAACTATACGGGGTATTAATCTGAGGGAATCCTTCTCGTTTAAGAAGTGTTGTGTAACTTAAAATACCAAAAACAGCTATGACCAGCCAAAGCAACGCAGAAAACCGTGGTCTATCGAAAAAGAATAAGCTAAGCCGTGGCAATAGCCGTGCTTCGCCCTTAGCATCGCTTGATTTTTTTGCTTTTACCACAAAATACCCCCTTGGCTAATTACTTAAGTATGTTAACAATTTTAGTTAGCGATTTCAAATGCTTTGAGTTGCTTCTTTGCTTTTTCGTCATTTTGGCTTGTTATCGCAAGTAGCTGGGCATAAATGCCATTGCTCTTGGCAAGTTCGGCAGGTGATCCAACTTCATCAACCCTACCATGTTTTATGGTAACAATAGTATCGACGTGTGCGATTGTCGTTAAGCGGTGAGCGATAATGAGCGTGGTACGACCTTTCATAAGGCGATTAAGTGCCTCTTGTACTTCTGATTCGCTCTTACTGTCAAGGCTGCTTGTGGCTTCGTCCAGTATAAGAATTGGAGCATCTTTAAGGAGCGCTCTGGCTATTGCAATGCGCTGTTTTTGGCCACCGCTCAGTTTAAGACCACGCTCACCAATTTCGGTTTGATACCCTTTTTCGAATTTAGTTATAAACACGTGTGCGTTTGCTGCTTTGGCTGCAGCAATAACATCTGCTTCACTAGCTTTAGGGTTTGCGTACGAAATATTTTCAAAAATGGTACCGCTAAAGAGGGCAGGATCCTGAAAAACAACGCCGATTTGTTCTCGTAAGCTTTTTTGGGTAACCTTTGTAATATCTTGTCCATCAATAGTAATAGTGCCGTGCTGCGGTTCGTACAACCGTATAAGTAAATTCGTAAGCGTTGTTTTGCCTTCACCGCTTTCCCCGACAAGTGCAACTTTAGTATCAGGCTTAAAGCTTAGTGCGATGTTGTGGAGCACTTGTTTATCGCCATAGCCAAACGACACATTTTCAAACGAAATTGCACCACGCGACACTAGTAGCGGTTTTGCCCCCTGAATATCAGTTATTTCAGGTTGTTCCGCCATAGCTGCAAAATAATCTCGGCTATCGGCAATTGCCCGCTGCGTGTTTTCGACCAAGAAACTAATAGTAAAAATTGGTATACGAATTTGCATGGAATATAAGATAAGTGCGACGGCAACCCCAGGACTATAGATACCCCTTACACCCTGTACGAAAATAAATAAATATACACCTAGAAAAATGACATTTAGAATGAGTCTTCGCTCTACATCGCGTGAATGCCAAAGTTTTGACTGCGGTTGATTAATTGTGACTATTTTTTGCATGTGATTGCCAAAAAAGTGTAGTTCTCTCTTTTCCTGCACAAAGCTTTTAACAACTTTTATTTGACCTATCGCTTCGGTGAAACGACCAGTTGCTATATCGGCATTTTGATTCTTTTTCCCTTGGTACTCCTGCCATTTATTACTCGTTCTGAGCGTTAAGTATATGTAGATTGGGTACAGTGCAAAAAGCATAAGTGCAACTGGCCAGCTGTAGTACGCAACAACAATAAGCGCAAAAATTGTACCAAAAATAAATTGCAAGAAGTTGTTGCTCATCATTTGCATAAAATTGGTAATCTGTGTAATCGAGCGACTCAGACGATTAACGATTTTACCTGATAACTCAGTGTCAAAATATCGTTGCGGTAATTGCATTAGGTGTTCGTAGTAGCGGTTGCTCAGTAGTTTTTGTAGCCGCACCGCCATTTGGTCACCGATATAGCCACCGATATTACTAAAAATGGTGCTAAAAACTTCTAATACAAATATTCCAAATGCGAGCGCTACGACATAACCAACACGAGCCTCAGAACCGTGTTGCATTTCATTTATCGCCCAGCCTGATAAAAGTGGTTGTAGCAGCGAAGCTAAACTGAGCAAAATGGTAAAAAAGCTAATGGCCGCATAATAACGCCATAGTTTTTTACTAAAAATAATGATGTTCCAAATATCTCGCATGTCTTAATAAGTATAAATGGACTGTCACAAAATGCACGCGAAAATAAAAAAACCGTCACACAGACCACAAATATTTGTGAGCTATGTGACGGACAGGTGTTGTCGTTCAATGCGGGCACCTTAGTACCCTGCATCCCCCATCCGTTACTGTCAGCTAGCGACAAAGGTCCTTGAGAGACTTGGGCGTCTGCCCTGCGTTTCTCATTGACTTGCAGTAGGCGTCATATGCGCGCAACACTTCGTTGCTCTGCATACTTCCAGTCTGCACGAAGGCTCGCTTAACGGCAGCCTCCTGGTTACCAGCCACGTAACTACGCTCCTTCTTATGAAGTCTATGGGGCACCAGGAATTTCACCTGGAAATATGTATACACGCGGGGAAGGCATGACCCGTTCGTTATACATACTCAACACTACCTGTTATGGAGTGAATGCCCCGGTAGCCGGGTTCGCCATACGCCAAACTTCCCCGTTCGGCGATGCGTTCCCAGTACGAGAAGTGGGTGGCGCGGGGTTTTCACCCGCGCCACCCACCAGGGTGCAGTTAACGAACTCAGCTGTAACACCGAGTCGTTAGTACACCAGTCGAGCTGGCAGGACTTGAACCTGCGACCTCCATCTTGTGAACAAGATGACGCGCTACCAGCTGCGCTACAGCCCGGTTGGCGGGATGGCGTGGCGAGGGGGGTGCCACGCCATCCCTTGCTCTCGGTTTGTGGGTACACGGGGGGTGTAAACCGAGAACGTGGCGGTGATCCCTCGACGGGGGATTCGGGGGATCACCAGTGGGCAGGGTGGGATTCGAACCCACAACCTTCGGATTAAGAGTCCGATGTTCTTCCAATTGTAACTACCTGCCCGGAGGGTCTACTTACAGCGTAGACATTCCTCAAAACACACACTTTATGTACTTTGACGAATGTCTAGCGGTAGACCACTCCTAAATTAAGACAACACCTGTATGTAAAAGAACCACCCTTTGCCTCTATGCAAAAAATAGCTATATATTTATACCATATAGCTATTTATTATGCAATGAAATTCTAGAGCCGCTCTGCTTGTAATGATTGGCTTAAGTCAGCTGCAACGGTATCAAGTAAATTATTCACTGTATCCGCTTTAAGTGTTTTCGTATAGCTGACAATGGTAATTCGAAAAGCGACGTGTTTTACACCTGCACCAACCTCTTGATAAATATCGAGTGGCGTAATAGTAAATTCAGTATCCGTCGGTTTGCGCGCAACAAGCGACGCTCGCATTGCTTGCTCAAGATCTGCGTACGTTGTCGTCGTTTGTACTCGCAATGAAATATCTTGGCTGACTCTCGGGAATTTAGAAAGTGATTGATAGCGACCATTGTTACCTAGCACCGTTAAGAGCTGTTCAGTATTAATCTCAAAACCGGCGCTACGCTTTGGTAATTTAAGGTTAGTTATGGTGCTTAGATTATATTCTCCAACTGTGCCAATAACGGTTCCGTTTTCTAGCAGAATCGCGGCAGAGCGACTGTCGCTATATGGTGCGGCAGCTCGTTGTATCGGCCGTAAAGAGTAGTTAACCTTCAACTGGTTTAAAAGATATGCCAGTAGTGTAGTGACTTTATAGTAAGCAGCACCGGTATTTTTTTGGCTAACTCGTGCATTTGCTGCGTATACCAGCGCTAAACGCTCGCCTTCAGCAGGTACCTTTTCGTCAGTTAATTCGCCAACTTCGTGAGTTTTACCTAGTTCAAATAATGCAAATTCTTCATAGCCTGCTTTGCTATTTGGATGTATCTTTTCAAGCAAGCTTGGCGTTAAGCTTATTCGATAATATTGCAAGTTTGGGCTGAGAGCATTACTTAATGAAAAAGCGCTCTCAGTATCTTGTCCAACTTTTTGCAGTAAGTCACCATGCACAAAACTATAGGTCAAAACTTCGTTTGCGCCGGCAGATTTTAGCACACGCCGAACGTCCGATTTGAGCGACAGCATCGCATCACGTACCGTAGGTTCAGCAGTTCTTAGGGGTAACTCAAGCGGCAGATGATCAAAGCCATACAAGCGACCGATTTCTTCGACAATATCCTCTGGGATTGCGATGTCAGTACGCCAAAATGGTGCTTTGACGTCTAATGTATCGCTATCAGTACCGACCTCGAATTCAACATTCCTTAATAATGCCGCCATGTCACCAATTGATAATTGAAAGCCAAGGCGTTCATTAATAAATGACGGATTAATGTGTAGTGTGTTGTTTTCGGGTAAATGTCCTTTTACATCAAATACACTTGAAGCTTGTTCACCGCCGGCGACCTCAAATATATCTTGCATAAGGCGCGCTAGGACACGATCGTTCTGGTGCACAGACTGACCTTTGTTAAATCTTGTTCCGGCGTCAGTAAACAAACCATGGTGCATTGAGGTACGACGGATACTGTACATATCAAAGCTAGCAACTTCGAGAATAATATTTTTTGTATTGCTATCGACTTCAGTGTCTGCCCCGCCCATAACTCCCGCTAGACCGATCAACTCTTTGCCACTCGTAATAACTATAGATTCAGCGCGTGGTGTAATAGTTTTATCGTTTAGTAGTACTATTTGTTCACCGTCTTTCGGATGGCGAACGACAATTTCGGCACTGTCTTCACTGCGAGCCGCTACTTTATCATAATCGTAGGCATGGGTTGGCTGGCCAGTTACATACATAATCCAGTTCGTTGCATCGACAATATTATTAATTGGCCGTATACCAACGCG
>CAZMHJ010000001.1:95986-103711 GCA_964566075.1 uncultured Candidatus Saccharibacteria bacterium
GTAAACATCTTGTTTTCGACATCAATCACAAAATCATCAAGGCCATATAAGCTAACCAATGCTTGCCCTGGCACAACGTCTGGCTGCTCAATTTCGAGCAAACCATCGTGATTATCACTTAAACCAAGCTCAGCTGCACTTGCAAGCATACCGTTACTCACCACACCACGAAGTTCTTTTGTGCTCAGCACAAATGGGTCTGCAGTACCATATGTTGTTGGTACAGTTGCACCGGGCGGAATCCACGCAACTACTAAACCTTCACGTACATTTGGCGCACCACACACAACTTGTACATGGCCATTGGCATCACGCTCAACGTCTTTTACTACACCACCATCGTCAATGGTACATACGTGAAGCTTGTCTGCATTCGGGTGGTCGACGCAGGTAACGACCCGTGCCACCACGATACCTTCGAACTGCGGCTCCCAATCAATCGTCTCTTCGACAGCACCGAGTTGTGCGCCAATTTTTTCAACCAGCTGCTCGTGGCTGTACTGCTTTATATCAACATTACTAACCAGCTGCGCATTATTAACACTTACTTTCATGAAAATTGCCTCAAAAACTCTAGTTTGCCTGACTCAAAGTGCCGAATGTCTTCGATGTCGTTTTTCATCATTACTAAACGATCAATACCACCACCCCACGCGAAACCGGTATATTCGTTCGGGTCAATGCCTGCCTCTTTTAATACGTTTGGATGAATCAAACCACAACCAAGTAGTTCAATCCAACCACTTTGGCTACAGATGTTACAGCCAGCTTTTTTACAGAAAGGACAACTTAGGGCAAATTCAAAGCTTGGTTCAGTAAATGGGAAATAGTAGGGTTGTGTTTTAACTTCGAGCTCTTGTTGGTAATATTCTTGCAAAAATGTCTTGAGCGTTGCGATTAAGTTACCAGCATGCACACCTTTACCTACATACACACCTTCAAGTTGATAAAACGTATGCTCATGGCGAGCATCTAAATCTTCGTTTCTAAATACCCGGCCAGGGATAACAACCGCGATTGGTTTACCTAGAGCTAAGTTATCCTTGTACTTTTTCAGAACACGGTTTTGCATCGTACTCGTGTGTGCAGGTGCGATAAACTGCTTACCGTTGGTATCAGTTTGTGTGGTCATAAAGGTGTCGTAATCATCTCGTGCTGGATGACCTTCGGGGAAGTTCAGGGTTTCAAACATATGGTAGTCGTCGTCAATTTCGCGTGATTCAATCGCAGTAAAGCCCACACGATAAAAAATATCCAATACAGTTTCGAGTTCGCTCATTAGTGGATGAATGCTGCCATTCTGCGCCGGTAATAGTGACTCAGCTTGCGAATTAACATCAAATGGTGCTGTGACGTCAATTGGCAATCTGTCGTCAACAGCGACCGTAGCTTCTGCAACCCATCGTTCAATTTCTGCTTTTAGCAGATTTATTTCTGCTCCGTATTGAGCACGTTGTTCGGCGGGCGCATCTTTTATGAGCCCAAAGAGGACCCGTAGCTCAGGTGCGCGTAAAATAGCTTTTTTATCTTCGAGTGTTTCAAATTGTACACGTAGTGTTTCGGCTGCCTTTGCAACCTCTGGAATGGTATACGACATAGTTACCCGCTATTATACGGCTATTTCACCCCTGACGCTACCTCTTGAATTATTTATTTAAAAGTTGTATTGTTTATTTTATCTTTTGGGCATAACCAAGGGAGACCTTCAACAACCGAAAGAGGTGATACTCATCAGAAAATTTGTTCGAGCGCTGATGCGATTCGCGGAGCGATCGACAACAGTGATGTATCCACTGGGTCTTCTCAAAGAAGAGATTGGCCCGAGTATGCTTGTAACTGGAGCATCAGTGCTCGTTCGCGGGCACAGCGAAACTTGCAGTCACCAAGACTGCAGTCGAACGGCAACTGTCATCGCGGGACCTATGTTTGATAATAGTAACCGTGATAACGTCTACGTAACAGTTGTCTACCCGTTCGAGAGGTTCCCGCTCAAGCAAGAGCAGCTACGTATTGCAACACGTAGCGCCTGGGGTATGTGGCACTCAGCCGTATATCTAACTGCAATCCCCACACCACTTGCTGCCGAACCTAATACAGGCAACGAGCGGGCGTATGACGTTCCTGAGGCAAGTTGATGAGGAACGGGGGAGCGGCGTACAAGAGAGTACGCTGTCATCGGAAGCAGTGGTTTCAAATGAAACCGCTCCCCCACTTCATATCACCTCTTTCTCTTACATGATAGACTTTTACTATGGCTTTATTTTCATTTGATATCGTAAGCGATTACGACAAAAGCGAACTCAATAATGTGGTTGATCAATCACAGCGAGAGCTCGCGAACAGATATGATTTTAAAGGTACTAAAGCTGCACTTGACTGGGCAGATGGTGATAAAACATCACTCAAAATTACGGGTGATAGCGAGTTTCATGTAGACGCTATTCTAGATATTATTCGAAAAAAGCTCGCAACTCGTGGGCAAAGCCAAAAAGTACTTGATGTCAGCAAAGAGGCAACCATAACTAACTTGCAAGTTATTAAAGTTGTGCCACTTAAAAATGGCCTCGACCAAGAAAAAGCTAAAAAAATTACTGCCGTCATCCGTGAAGAATTACCAAAGGTAAAAACCCAGATTCAAGGCGAAGAAGTTCGTGTGATGAGCTCAAAAAAAGACGAACTACAGTCAGTGATGCAGCTACTTAATGGCCAAGACTTCGACTTCCCGCTCTCGTTCACCAATTATCGCTAAAATGAAAATCGCGCCCGACGGGCGTTCTGTACCGCTTAAGGTACAGAAGAGTGCTTTCGCACTCTGCGCTTTCGCGCACACCACATCGGACGCATACACCGCCCAGTTCACCCCTGCAAGAAGGCTACTACGGGACCCATACGCCGGTGATATGCCATTACACAGGCTGGCCCACTAGGGGTTTTCGGGTACTTTTGGCGTGATGAAATGCTTATAGTATGCATGGGGGCTGAGGAAAGGTGACCACACATACGTCATCGCATCGTCCCCCGCTGGCTACCGGGGACCAAAAGACTTGGCGTACCTCTTTTTCCAGAAGAGGTCTGGCTCGCCATAGTGAGATTACGGTGCCTACTCCACTTATGTCGATAACGATTCATGCCATCGAATACATAAACTCTAAAATAGCTTTATATTATTGTCAACTAACGGTTACAGACTTTTTTCGTATACTTAAAGCATATGGATATTCTGTCCGAGCAGTGCGAAGCCGTCTTGCGAGCAAACGATAAAGGCACCCACACAACACCATCAACGAGCCTATACCCGCACCAGTGGCTTTGGGATAGTTCTTTTTCTGCTATCGGGTGGGCACATATGGATGTCGCACGTGCTCAACAAGAGATTTTAAGTTTATTCCACGGCCAATGGCACAACGGCATGGTGCCGCATATGATTTTTAATATGTCACCACGCTATGCACAAGATAGAAATGCATGGCGGAGTTGGGTTTCGGTACAATCACCAAATGATGTTGCCACTAGTGGTATCACACAACCACCGGTTATTGCCGAAGCAATCACTCGTATTGGCGCACAACTCGATAAGCCAGCACGCGTTAGTTTCTACAAAAAAGTCTTACCTAAGCTTATCAAATATCATTCGTGGCTATATAACGAACGCGACCCTCACAAAGAGGGCTTGGTACTCCAAATTCATCCATATGAAACCGGTTTTGATAACACCCCGCCTTGGATGACCCAACTACACGAACATAGTCGTCCATGGTGGATAGCAACTATTGAGAATTTGCACATCGACCCACTTATTAACGTTGCACGCCGTGACACACGTTGGCTACCCGCTGAGCAGCGTATGAAGAATATTGACGCACTCATTATCTGGGATGTTATTCGTCGTTTGCGGCGCAAGCACTATGATATAGACAAAATTCTACATCGATCGCTTTTTGTGATTGAAGATGTAGCTTTTAACAGCATTTTTATCCGTAATAATACCCTGCTGCGCGAAATTGCAGCCCAAGCACGCATTAAGCTACCGCAAGACTTACTAGATAACATGAATCGAAGTGAATCAAAGCTCGAAGAACTGTGGGACGAACAATTTAGTACCTACTTTAGCCGTGACTTTTTAACAAATCGATTACTCCGTGAGCCAACGATCGCCTGCTTGCTCCCATTGTATGCTGGCACAATTAGTAAAGAACGGGCCGAAAAGTTGGTACGAATTATGACAAACAACCATGTTTTCTGGCTAAATTTCCCTGTACCGAGCGTGCCAAGAAATGTACGTACCTTTGACCCGAAACGTTACTGGCAAGGACCAACCTGGGTTAATACTAATTGGCTGCTCATCGACGGGTTACTACGCATGGGTTTCGAGAACGAAGCTAATGCGCTAAAAAGCCACACAATAGAACTGTTGCGCGAACATGGCATTTGGGAATACTACAATCCAATTACGGGTGACGGCATGGGTAGCCCCGACTTTAGTTGGACTGCAGCGCTTGCACTAGATTTATTGAATTCTTAGTCATCGGTGCTTGGTTTATCAAGCAATAATGGGTCCACCGATTCGTTCGTACCGGCAATCTTAACTACATCTTTATCCATCTTTTTAAGTTCTTTATGTGCCGCATTAAAATGATTGACTGTGGTGCTTAAGCTACCCCCTAGTTTTTGCATATAATTTTCATGCGAAGCTATATGTTTGCCTAAATCACCGACTCGTTTTTGGATTTCTTTAGCTTGTTCTTCTATCTGTAAGCTTCTTAAGCCTTGCATTACCGTCTGTAAGTACGCGAGGAGTGTCGTTGGACTAACAATAATCACTTTTTTATCTCGAAACGCATATTCAATTAAATCGCGTGAGCTAGTATTGGTCGCACCAACCTCATTAACAAGTAAATCATAGTAAATCGCCTCACTCGGGATAAACATAAAAGCATAGTCAAGGGTGTTTTCATTTGGTCGTATATACTTGGCAGTTTCGTCAATCCTGTTTTTGAGGTCTTTCTTAAAGTTAAGCGCAAAGCCTTCTTTTTTCGTTTTGTCTTTCTCGTCAACAAAGCGATTATAATTTTCGAGAGTAAATTTGCTATCTATCGACAACAACCGATGTTTATCAAGTTTTATAACTGCATCAACAATCTCACCGTCTTTGAACTTATACTGCATCTCGTACACATGCGGTGGTAACACGTTTGCGAGTACTGTTTCTAGATAGTACTCACCAACACCGCCACGTTGTTTCGGATTTTGCAGCACATTTTGCAGCATCTTAAGCTCATCAGCTACATCGACAACACGTTTATTTGTCTCATCGAGTTTAGTAAGTCTTTGATTTACTTCTGCGATGATCTTCGCACTATCAGAAAACTGTTTCTGAATACTGTTCCGCATAAGCTCATTGTTTTTATCAAGTCTGTCGTTGACGCTCACGTTTAGGCTATCTTTTAATTTTTCAATACCGTCATTTAAGGCAGTAATGTCCTGCTTAATCAGGCCTGCTGAGCTATCGTTTTTAAGTTCACTCATCCTCTGATTTAGTACAAAAAACAGAAATCCAAAACCAGCAATAACTACTACAAGTAAAACAATTAGTATGGTTATCATTGTTTCTTTTTGCCTTTCTTCTGAGCCGCATTAGTAGTTTCTGCAGGATTTGCAGGTACTTCTGTTTTATTTTCTTTCGCTAATTCAAGTTCAGTCAAGTGTTGTCGCAGAGCATGCTCCGCAGGGCTGTGTTTTGCGTGTTTAAATGCTTTACTTATAAGCCACACTACTAAAATAAGACCAACTAAAAACTCAAATAAGACTAGCCAATTAATAAGTGTCATTGATTATATTGTACTGTATCGTAAGCGGAATAGGGTCATTACTAAACTTAAAACCGGGATGTTTCACCCGGCTTTAGTGGAAGCATGATATAGCTTCCAGTTTCAGCGTAAGCGCTTTTTAATGGTTTTGCAAGTACAAAAAACCGCCCTATATGAGGGCGGTTTTGTAGTTATTTTTACATACTAGTTTTTAGGTTTTGCGGCAAAACCGAGTGCGATTTCCATTGCACCACTGACAAGTGCATAAAAACCTACAACCCATACCCCAGCCAGCGTTGCAGCACCTGGATACCAGATAACAACAAGACCAGCAAGAATAGCAAGTCCACCAATAATGGCGTTAAACCAGCGCACGCCACTAGATGTTTCTGCGTCAAAAGCAAGTACCACACCAATGACACCACGGGTGATAAAGCTAATAGCAATAAGTAGTGCTAGGGTTGCAATTGCAAGGCCACTACCAGTATGACGAAGAAGGTATACTGAAACACCGACCTCAAGCAAGCCAAGTAGTAAACGTAGCAAACCGCTAAAGAAGCTTTGTTCAAACTTTTTTACTGAGCGAACAATATCAATAACACCATATACTCCAATAAAAACCGCAAGTAATAATGCTAATACTCCAACGGTAATACCGGGCCAAATCATGGCAACAAAGCCAAAAATTACTGAAATTATTCCGCCAACCACGAGCGTCCACCAAGCACGTTGGTCATCTTCTTCGAACTTATAGACCATAGTCTTAGCCATTGTTCGTGTACCTCCTTGATTTAATATGTAGCTTCAGCGTACGGCTAGTTTTTAGATTGGTCAAGCTTTTTGCGTGAGCGTTTTACTTTTGGTTTCCTAGTAGGATGCTTAAGCATACTCGATTCAACAAGTTCATGACGGTTTGCATACGCTCTAATACCTTCCTGGGCAATTGCAGCAATTGGCAACGCTAAAAACGCACCAATGACACCGGCAATACTGGCGCCTGCAAGCGCTGCGCCAAATGCAATTGCAGGGTGAAGTTCCATAGTCTGAGCAGTAATTTTTGGGCTTAACACATAATCTTCAAATTGTTTATAAACAACAATGATGATGAGTAGAATCAGTGCGGTTGCGGGGCTCATCATAAACGCGACGATAAGGGGTACACCTGCAGCCAGATACGTCCCTATAACCGGTAAGAATTGTGATATGACGCCCATCCAAATTGCGAGCGGTAACGCAAATGGAACCCCAAGAATAAGTAACGCAATAAGAGTGACAATGGCTGCAATAATACCAAGCAGTGCCCTTGAGTACATATAGGCGCCTGTCTTTTCAATTGCGAGCTCCCACGTCTTAAGGACGATTCGTTGTCTATTTTGAGGCAAGAATGAACAAACAAAACGCCGTACCTGATGTGCATCCTTCACCAAATAGTAGGTAAATAGGAGTATGGCTAATGATTGCACTATACCGATTACTATTTGACGGCTGATGCCAAATAGATTACCTGCGATATTAGTTGCATAGTTGGCGATAACCGAATCTGCCGATTTAACTTGATCAAGCAGCGCTTGCTCGGACACCGTAATACCAAAAACCTTGTGCAAAGATTTAGCTAAACCATCGAGCCAATGAGGTGCTGTTTCTACGATGCCTCCAACCTGGTCTATTACTAGTGGTACCATCGCTACCACCAGTAAAATAGCAACGAGTACAAAGCCTACCACAACCGTGAGCGTGGCAATTGTTCGACGCCAACCTTTTTGGACAAGCCAATTTACAAGTGGTTCAAGTGCGAATGATAAAAAGAGTGCTATTAACAGCCATGTAAAGAAATGAGCTAGTTTTAATAATATAAAAGCTGATAACGCTACTGCAATTACCGATATAATCACAATTGCGAGCAATCTTGGTATCCATG
>CAZMHJ010000001.1:103811-135885 GCA_964566075.1 uncultured Candidatus Saccharibacteria bacterium
GCTGCATCATAGTCGTTATTCTTCACAATTCCATCAACTTGCAAATAGCCCGTCTTAATAGCCGCTAGTGTAGCAAGCATAAACAAACCGCTAAAGACGATGAGGCCTATAACCATATTTACGCGGCGGCGAGCCAGGCCGATAGCAAGTGCAGTAGCAACAACCGTTGCTATCGCTAACTCTTTTGTGAGTTTATCAAGTAGATTTAAATATTGGCGGGCTTTTGGTAACCAGGTAACTTCTTTAACGGTGACCGAGCCTATTGAGCTTGGTAGGTTCTTACCAAACAAAAACCCGATTTGGCTTGAGCTCAATTGGTCGCCAACGGTTTTATAAATATCATCAACGGTAATTTTTCCATCATTTTGCGGATTCTGAATATAATCCATAAGTTTTCCATGGATGGTAGATAGTGTAGTAGTCCATGCCTGTTGTACTTGATCAGATTTTAATGCGTCACCAATTTTCGCCGTTGCAAAGCTTTCAAATTGGCTCGCTAAAGGTGCCGCAATAAACTGAAGATTTTCTGGCAAAATTTGTTGAAGCTCTTGCTCAACATTAATTCTTGTAAATATCTGTTTTGAGATTTCTGTTTGTAGTGCTTTTTGTACATCTTGATCTTGAATTATTGGAGAGACGGCGGCAGTAAACTTTTTATTATCCACAATCGTTTGTTGTGTCCAATAAGAGAGGTTAAAAAGCATAAATGTGGTTACGGCAACTACCGCACTTAGGCCTGCAAAAAAAGAAAACCAAAAAGATCGACGGTGTTTTTTTACCGTCTTTTTTGTGGTAAGTTCAGTGAGTTCTTTTTTAAGATGAGCATTCTCTGCTTTTAGCACCCTTAACTCGTCTTGAGTTTTAACTGGTTTTGCATTTCGCTTAGTCTTCTTCTGGGTAGTAGCCATATATGTCCCTTGTGATTTTACCGTAATTATGTCACAATAATAACTAAAGTCAATACAATATTACTCGAGAAAAGGCGGTAATGGAAACAAATACGGTTAACACCTCAGTTGAACAGACACTCCAACAGATGGCAGGTACTATTTTTAGCTTAAAGTCGATCGTAGTGTTAATTATCTCAATAACCATCGCGATTATTGTCGGAAAAGGTATCAGCTTTGCGCTCCGCAAACTTTTAAAAACGGTTGCCGGCTTAGCAGATACCACGACTGATAGTAAAAAAGCTGATGTATACCGCAGGCGTGAAACCATTTTAGTACTTTCTATTGCCCTTATTCGAGCTGTACTAATTGTATTGGCACTATACTTTTGGTGGGTCTATCTCCACCCAAATCAGCAACCTACGGCAATTATTGGGGCGAGTGCTTTATTTGTGGTACTGGCAAGCGCAACGCTGGGCCCCGTACTACGAGATCTTTCGGCTGGTAGTGTTATGATGGCTGAACAATGGTATGGAGTTGGCGACCACGTTACGTTTGAACCATTCTTAGACCTAAAAGGTGTCGTAGAACGTGTAACACTACGCTCAACTAAAGTGCGCGGTTTAAACGGTGAAATTATCTGGCTTAATAATCAACACATCCAGGGCGTACGCATTGCACCACGGGGAGTACGTACTATTGCTATTGATATTTTTGTATCCGATATAAAACAAGGCCGAACGCTCGTAGATGATGTATCATCGCGTATACCTCGTGGCAAACTCATGCTTGCAGCACCACTAAAAGTTAGTGATACCGAGAAGCTTAGTAAAGGACTTTGGCGTATCACTACAGTTGCTCAAACGGCACCAGGTCGTGAATGGCTCATTGAAAAACTAGCCCTAGAGATGCTCAAAGAAGCTGACGATTCTTCAAAAACGCCTGTTATTGTGCATGGACCAGTTGCTCGTTACGCAGATCCAAATGCTGAGCAACGTTTCGCGCGTGCCGTACGAAATTCTTAATTTCGTATTACTTTTGACGTGACATATAATGAGTCCTAAAGGAACTTATATATGACAACTACTCAGAAACGCTCGTTATCGATTGCCGTAATTATAGCTATAGTATTCGGTGCTTATTTTTTGTGGGATTACTTTATCTTAATTGCATTTGCAGCAATCTTAGCATTTATATATAACGCAGCCTATAAATGGTTTTTGCGAAAAACAAAGCAGCGGGTTGGTCTTTCAATTACCTTAACAATGTTGTTCGCACTCATCAGCATTATCATACCCTTATCAGTAATATTATTTCTCACCGTCGAGCAAGCATTAGAATTTGTTGATGTTGTAAAGAATGCTAGTTTAGACAGCAATTCTTTAAAACAAACTTTGACAAGCCTTATTTCATCATTTAACGATACCGTCACCCACATCCCCGGTGCTGGACATGTTTCGGTTAACCTGGACTCAATTACAGGTTGGGTTAAGGATAATTTAGCTGGGTTTACGAAAGCTGTTGTGCACTATCTTATTTCTGCTGTTGGTGGTGTAAGCACTTTCTTTACAAAAGCAATTATATTTATTTTTGTATTTATTTCGCTTTTAAAAAACCAAGACCACATCTTAAATGCACTTCGAAAGATCAATCCACTTGGTGAAAAAGTTACCGACTTATATGTTGGTAAAATCTCAGCGATGACTCGTGCGATGGTTAAGGGTCAGTTTATTATTGCCTTTTTACAGGGACTTACCGATGCAGCATTACTATGGCTCGTTGGTATTGATTTCTTTTTCTTCTGGCTGGTATTACTAACATTCCTATCAATTATTCCACTTGGTGGTGGCATTATCGTCTTGCCGATTGGCTTTATCTTGCTGTTCACTGGTCATATTTGGCAAGGTTTAGTACTAATTATTGGGCACCTTCTTATTGTTACAAATATTGATAATGTTCTCAGGCCACGCCTGGTTCCAAAAACCGCACGTCTTGATTCGGCTCTAACTATTTTATCGGTGTTTGCCGGTATTGCCATGTTTGGCTTTCTAGGCATTGTTATTGGACCGGTTATCATGATAGTCATTATCACGACAATCAAAGTCTACATTGACTTTATTGAAAGCAACGGAGACGATAAAAAACTAGTAAAATTGTTCTCGAAAGAAAAGTAACGAATTAAAAACTGCTACTTAGAAGCTGCTTTACGATTGAGGTAGATTCGTAAGAAAACAAATACATTTATTCCAATAAATGAAACAAGTGACATGAATGGAATGGTAATAAAGCCAAACCAATTTATTTGCGCATCAGTACATGAAACATTTGCAGCTGCCGTACAATCTAAGACTGTTTCTCGAATTACTCCCCACTGGAGTAGCGAATGATAAAAAGCAATACACATACCTACAACGCTAAGCGGAGCTACATAATAAAATGCACTCTTGTCTTTTCGTAGTATTGCTACGGTCATAATAAAAGCGATTGGATACATAAAAATGCGTTGCCACCAGCACAAAAGACAGGGTTGGAATTTCTCCACCTCACTGAGTATCAAGCTACCGACAAAAGCGCCTGTTCCGATAAACCACACAATATAGTCACTGTATTTAGCGTCAACTTCCAGTAATAACTTTTGTATTTTCATGGTCTCTCCTTAATCAGGTTCTAGTATAACAAAACACCACCTAAAAAGGTGGTGTTTATATTGATGTCCGACTTTATATTGCTATAAAAGGCTGTTTAAATCGTCATCAATACCAGCAGTGTCAAGATCTGAGTCTACGGCTGCACTATCAAGTGAGCTCTGAACCTTTTCAACATCTTGCTTAGTTTGTAGATTACTTGCTGATTCTTTGGCTACTGGAGCAACTTGTTGACTTGAACGAGCAGTATCGTTGCTTGTTTTTTGAACTGCAATGACACGCCAACCAATTATTCCAATAAGCCCAATGATAACTGCAAATAGTACGACTGGAACAATTGAAAAACCTTTTTGAGATTTCATATGTATTAATTACCTGTTGTATTAGTTGTTGATGTAGAACTGTCTGTTGAGGTGCTCGTTGTAGTTGCGGGAATACTTGCTTTCACGGCAACAATCAAATCTTTAATCGAGCTTCGGTATGCTTTCAGTGAGGTACGAGTAGACTTAAGTGCATCTCGAAATGCAGCAACTTTAGTTGCTACCGCGTCAACTTGTGTGCAATCTACTGATGTGTCAAAAGACTTTAGTGTGGCGATGCTTGCCGCTGCATCTGCCTGGGCCGCATCAGCCTTTGCTACAAGTGCATCATAGTTTACGGTATCAAGTTTCTTATCGTCATGAAATGTCTTGACTCGAGTGTAAATTTTGTCAAAAACAGCTTTGTGCTTTTCAGCATCAGCAACCTTTTTATTAAGCTTTTTTGTAAGTTCAGCCGAACGGGCTTCACACGATTTTTTGCGTTCTTGCTCGGTATGCTTCTTTTCCGTTTCTTGCTTCTTTTTTAAATCTGCAACTTCGAGTTTGGCTTTGTCGTTAAACGACTGAACACGATTCTTTACTTCGTTCGTTGAGTTATGCGTTTCCACTTCTGCCTGAGAAGATGTTGATGTATTTGATGAGCTTGAACTGCCTGTTGTATCATCAGCGCCATGTTGTGCGTAGATTGGTGCTACCACCATTACTGGTAGAGCAAATGCTGTAGCGAGCGCAAGGCTAAATTTACTAATCCGATGTTTCATGCTGCGTATATTCCTTTGTTCTTTTTATGTTGCAATACGATAGTTATTATCGCTAATGCTTACATAAATAATTAATTAATGCAACTGCCAAATCCCTCCATCTGACATCACTCATTAGAACGCGTGTACGGCAGGTTTGTTACAGCTAAAAATGCTCACGGAGGTGACGCATGCTAAAATCCCAGTCTGCGTCGGTTTTTTTATGAGGATTAAATATGTTTTCTGGGTCAAATATGTGCTTTACTTGCTTAAAATAGCCATACACCTCTGGACCATACATATCCTCAAGCCACGGACCTCGAATCATACCATCATTATGCTCGCCACTTAAACTACCGCCATACTTCAATACAAGTGCATTAATTTCACGCATTGCGGGCTCAAGCTTTGCTTTTTCTTTTGGATCCTCAATCTTCATCAGCGGAATAATATGAAAATTCCCATCGCCCATATGCCCCGCAATAGTCGCGAGTAATTTGTATCGATTGATTATCTCACGAATCTCAGGTAAGAATTTAGGGAGTACTGCTGGTGGCACAATAAGATCATCCATAAACGGTGCGGTATGTTTGTCTTTGACTTTTTTCCGTAATATCTGGAAACTTTGTCGGCGCATAATCCAGAATTTCTGAGCTTTCGCCGCTGTTTCATCTTCTTCAAACAACGCTTCGTGGCCAAAAGGTTTAAGTGCTTCGTGCATCGCATGTACTTTTTGCTTTGTTTCTTGTTCTGATGGGCTGTTGAACTCAATCAGTAGTACCATTTTTGGGATACCGCGCAATAACATCAAAGCATCAGGGATTAGCTGAATGCCAAGTTTAATCATTCCCCACCAACCTAATGTTTTTCTAAAGAAGAAGAATAATTTAAAGCTAAGCATAAGTGTGTAATTATCAAAACCTTCAAAAGTGGCTGGTTTATGCTCGAGTACTTTATTTATTAATTCTGCTAGGTCATCTGTTTTGCGTAAAAAGACAACTAAAGTACCAGAGTTCTGTGGAGCGGGTACGAGTTTAAAGGTAATGTCAGTTACAAGTCCAAGCGTACCCTGCGAACCAACAATCAGTTGTGTCAAATCAAAGACACCCGATTCTCTGTCCCAGACATTCCATAAATGGTAGCCGGTAGAATCCTTACTAACATGTGGTTTCGCCGCCATAATTGCATCATAGTTAGCTTCGATAAGCTCGAAAATTTTACGATAGATTTCGCCCTCGTAATTGTTTTGGGCAATCTTATCATCAAGTTCTTGTTTAGTGAGTGGCCGGACGATATATTCATTGCCATCACCAAACACTACTTTCAGTTCTTTAATGAACTTTTCTGTTTTACCAAATTCGAGTGATTTTTCACCACCAGAATTATTGGCAACCATACCACCTATCGTACATAAGTCACGTGATGCCGGATAACTAGGCATAATAGCGTTTTTTTCGAGCGTTGCTTTTTCAAAATCTCGATACCAAACACCAGGCTGTGCGGTGGCTTCGGTCTCACTTACGGAAGTTATATTAGTAAAATGCTTGTTGAAATCAATGACAATAGACTCTCCTATTGATCCACCCGACATACAGGTTCCACCACTTCTGGCGACAATTGCTAGGCCGGGATTATCTTTTTTATGTTCTGCAACGAAGTGCACAATTGATTGAATATCGTTACTATTTTTTGCGTATACAACAACTTGCGGTTTTAGCTCAAACATACTTGCGTCGTGACTATAAAATTCACGAGCCTCGTCTGACGTATCTACCTTGCCTGCGATAATCGCTTGTATTTCTGTTTCTAAGTTTTCCATTACCATAATCGTACCCCGAAAAAATCACAAGCGCAATGGATGCAAACTTGCTACAATACGCTTATGCTACAAACGCACCTTGTTATAGTCGGCTCAGGATGGGCGGGCATGCGACTCGCACGAGAGTTAAAACATGTTCCAAAGCATACCTTGAGGATTACACTCATTTCTGATATTACAACTTTTCGTTACAGCGCAGCCCTTTACCGCGTAGCAACGGGGCGTCGTGAACGAGAAGCAATTATCCCTATTGCTGAAATCATTGATGATTTGCCAAACGTTACCTTTAAAAAGGCTAAGGTAGACCGAATTAACAGAGAAAAAAAGATATTGAAACTCGAAGATGGTACAGAAATTCACTATGATATCGCCGTCCTCGCACTTGGTATGGTTACGACCTACTTTGGTATTCCTGGCCTCGAGCAACGCTCGTATAGCATAAAAACGGCTCGTGAACTTAGACAACTACGAACTCATTTACATCAAGAGTTACTAGACGAAAAAGCTCCCGATAAAAACTATGTGGTCATAGGTGCGGGCCCAACTGGTGTTGAGCTATCAGCGGCGCTTACATCTTACATGAAAGAAGTCGTTCGTAAGCATGGCCTAAAACGCCGAAGGATTACGGTTGATATCGTAGAACGTGCAGCACAAGTCTTACCTTCAAGCAGTAAAACGGTATCTAGAAAAACGCTGGCCCGTTTACGCCAGCTTGGTATACGCGTCATGCTCAATAAAAATGTTGAAAAGGAAGAGGATGATTATCTGGTAGTTAGTGGTCAAAAAATACCAACCCATACTGTTATTTGGACAGCCGGTGTTACTAATAACCCTTTCTATAATCTCAACGCAAAGCAGTTTTTACTAACAGATAAGGGTAAGGTGGTAGTAGACGATTGGCTACGTGTAGATGATTCAGTGTACGTAATCGGAGATAACGCCGATACACCATATAGTGGCCTCGGTTTAACAGCTGTCCATAATGCAAAGTTTGTTGGCAAAGATATAAAACGACGGCTCACTCACAAATCTACACCGAAATATAAACCACTCGTACCAGCAACCGCGATACCAGCTGGTAAGCGGTGGGCAGCGTTTTCGTACCGCGGCCTTACGCTTGTCGGTATGCCGGGTGCTATTGTTCGCAGTTTAGCTGACTTGGTTGCATACAACGATATTGTTGGTTGGCGCAAAGCCCTTAGCATTTGGATACGTAGTGAAGAGCGCGAAGAAGTTTGCTCAATTTGTCAGAGTGCGCTCGAACAAAATCTGCACGGTCATCCATTAGCGCCACATAGGAGCTAGCAAGTCAGATTTTAAGCTCTCACTAATGCGAAGTAGTTCATTATATTTTGCAGTTCGCTCGCCACGAGCCACAGAACCAGCTTTGATTTGACCAGCCTTTAGACCAACCGCAAGATGTGCGATTGTTACGTCTTCTGTTTCTGCGCCCCGTTGAGCAATAATTGTTTTCCAACCCGTTTCTTGCGCTAGTCGTGCCGCATGAATCGTTTCGGTTAATGTTCCGATGTGACTTGGCTTGATGAGAAGCGTGTTGGCTGCATGTTCTCTCATGGCTCTATGTAATCTGCGTTCATTGGTTGCTACCAGATCGTCTGCAACAGTCTGTAGCGTAGGGTGTTTTTTGGTAAAAGCCGTCCAGTCGTTCCACGCCTCTTGGTCAAACGGATCTTCAATAGAACGAATCGGGTAGGACTGTAATAAATTGTCATACCATATATTTAGTTCGTCTACCGACATGTGTTTTTTCTCTTTGGTGAAATGGTATAAACCATCTTTGTACAACTGGCCTGCTGCCATATCAATTGCGAGAACCACATCTTTACCAGCAACATAACCAGCTTTATCGATTGCAGCCATTGCGTAATCGAGTGCTCGTCTAAGTGAGCTTACACCATTAATTGAAAAACCGCCTTCATCACCTAAACCAGCCGAAATACCTTGCCGTACTAGAACTTGCTTAAGATGTTGGAATATTTCCGTGCTCATTCGAATAGCGGTATGAATATCATGAGCGCCGATTGGGATTATCATGGTTTCTTGTGCATCAATACTGTCTTGAGCGTGCAAACCACCACTAACAATAGTTACAAGTGGCATTGGTAACGTTAGCTCACGATGACCAGAAAGGTGGGCAATATATCGATACAAAGGCACGGTATGTTTATTGGCAACTGCTTTTGCAACCGCTAACGAAACTGCTAATATCGCGTTTGAGCCTAGGTTGTGTTTGTCGGCTGTGCCATCAAGAGCACACAATACTGCATCGATTCGTTCTTGATCATCTGCTTTCATACCAAGCAGCTTTGGTTTTATAACGTACTCAATTCCGTTCAGCGCTCGACTTACGCCCATACCTCCGAACGGTCGCACACGGTCACGTAACTCCGAAGCTTCAGATCGTCCCACAGCCACCCCAGAAGGTATAGAGGCCCGACCAAATCCACCGCCCCATAACGTTACGTCAACTTCAATTGTAGGCTCACCACGCGAATCAAGCACCCAGCGACCATGAATACCGGTAATTTTCATCTATGGCTCTAGTGTGTCATATCTGCGCATGTGAGAGCAAGCCGTTTATGCTTTCTTGGGCTGTTTACACTAGGGCGCCATTCATTTACCATAGAAGGATGAAACAACCTATCTCGATTGAGCGAGAAGACCACCGCTCACACCGTTCACCGTGGCTCCGAGCAGCAGTGCTTGGTGCAAATGATGGCATTATTTCTACCACAAGTATAATGCTTGGTGTCGCTGCCGCGAATACGAGCAATGGCATTGTACTAACCGCCGGACTCGCTTCGCTCACTGCTGGCGCATTCAGTATGGCGGTCGGAGAATATGTATCGGTAAGCTCGCAAAAAGACAGTGAAAAAGCTGATCTTGAAATTGAAAAACGCGAACTAGAGCATTTTGAAGAAGAAGAACTTGAAGAACTGGAGCGAATCTATATTGAGCGCGGCCTTAGTAAAAAACTAGCTAAGCAAGTTGCAAAAGAGCTGCATGATCATGATGCTCTCGGAGCCCATGCTCGCGATGAGCTCGGTATTAATCAACACGAATTATCAGATCCCATGCAGGCAGCGCTCAGTTCGGCTATCTCTTTCGCGATTGGCGCGTCGCTACCAATCATTGCTAGTATTCTTGCACCAGCGAATCACCGTGCAATCTTTATCATTGTCGCTTCACTGCTTACTCTCTGCGTTACGGGTGCCGTTGGCGCGGCTGTCGGTGGCGGCAGTAAAATCGTAGCAGCTCTTCGCGTTTTGCTTGGTGGTGCTGTTGCAATGGCAGCAACTGCAGCTATTGGACATTTTGTCGGTGTAAATTTGTAACTACTTATCAGCAGCAAGTAACGTAACTTTAAAGGTCGTCCCCTTTTTAGAGGTTGTTTCTATTTCTATACTTCCCTTATGCAGATCAGTTAGTTTACGCGCTATTGATAGCCCCAGCCCGTAGCCACCAACATCCTTTTTAGTGCGTGATGTATCAGCACGATAAAATCGTTCAAATACATGTGGAGCGTCTTTTTCCGCTATTCCCATACCTTGGTCAGCTACCCGGAGCAGCAAATGGCCGTCTTTACGCTCAGCACTGATTGTTACGTTAGTTTTTGGTTCACTATACTTAATGGCGTTATCTATCAAAATCGATATAAGTTCTGTTAGCGTTGGGGTATCACCCTTAACAAGTGTCTTTTTGGTAATAGTACTCTTTATGGTTATTTGTTTTTCAGTCGCTTGTCGTGCTGTATGATCAATTGCTTTCTGAGCTACTTGTTCTATATCCGCAACTGTATTTGTAAGAGGCTCATTCTTTTGGCGGGCTAATCTAAGGAGTCCATCAGAGAGAATTCTAAGCTTGACGACTTCTTCTAGATTACTAGCGAGCAGTTCCTTTGCTTCTTCTTTAGTTAACTTTTGGTCTCGAAGTGCTACTTCAATTTCTGTCTGCATAGCTGTAAGTGGGGTGCGAAGTTCGTGACTGGCATCAGCGGTAAAACGTGCTTGCGACTCCATAGCTTCCTCAATCGGTTCAAGCGTCTTGCGCGCCAACAAATAACTTGCTGCAAAACCCGCGCCAAGCGTAATGATATTCAGTAGTACTAGGTTACTCTTTAAGCTGGCACGACTTTCTTGTAAACGATCATTACGAAAAGCTTCAAAATCATACAAGCTGGTTTCCCGAAACACAGGTTGTCCTGGCTTGCGTAAGCCATGGTTTAATTCGGTATCAGAAATTCTATATAGCGTAATACTAAAAGCAATACTCAGTGCCATAATTATCACTAAGTAAGCAAAAGTTAGTTTAAGTACTGCAGATCGAATCACTACTTTATGCCAAATACGTAGCCAAAGCCGCGCTGTGTATGAATAAGCTGCTTGCTACCCTTAAATGGTTTCTCAACTTTATTACGCAAATAACCCATATAGACTTCAACGGTATTGGGTAGAATATCTGCGTCAAAGTCCCATACATGGCTCATAATAGCATCTTTTGAAAGTACTCTGTTTTGATTCCGCATTAAGTATTCAAGTAACGCAAACTCGCGTCGCGAAAGACTGATTGGTGTGTTATCGCGCGTAACTGAGTACGTCGCAGGGTCAAGCGAAAGCGTATCAACTGATAATACGGTACTTTCTGCACTGTGTGGTCGGCGTAGTAGTGCCCGAATACGTGCTAGTAATTCCTCAAACGCAAACGGCTTAACTAAATAGTCATCAGCACCAGCGTCGAGACCAGCAACCCGGTCACGTACTTGATCTTTCGCTGTTAAAAACAGAATTGGCGTGTGGTTACCCGCTTCGCGTATTTCCTTACATACACCGACACCATCAATACTACCTGGTAGCATTCTATCAAGGACAATTACGTCATACTCGTCATTCAGCGCGCTCGCAAGTCCTTCATCGGCGTCATAGCAAACATCAACTGCATATGACTCTTGTTCTAGCCCACGCTTAATGGCATTAGCTATCTTGTATTCATCTTCGACGACTAAAATTCTCATACCGTTATTGTACGCCACCTTGCCTGAGAATGGGCTGAAGCTTATAAGCCCTTGATAAGTGCGTAAAACATAAAAAGTGAAGCGGCGAACATAACAATAAAGGCGATTCGCACAAATAGATTTGAAAACAGGCCATTTTTATGAGAACCCATAATTTCTTTGTTGTTACCTATTTTTGCAATAAGTAGCAAGAGCGGCACTGCCGCAACACCATTAAAGACAGCCGAGAAAACGAGCGCCTTGATCGGATCGATACCTAAGAAGTTAATTGCCAAGCCAACGAGGGTTGCTACTATAATGACGCCATAAAATCCCACCGCGCGCCTAAATTTTCGATGCAATCCTTCTTTCCAGTGTAGACTCTCACTAATCGCGTATGATGATGAGCCTGCAAGTACAGGGACTGCTAAGAGCCCGAGGCCAATGATGCCAACCGAAAATATTAGTTTTGCAACCAAACCGGAGTTTGGAAATTCTTTGACAAGCGGTTCAAGTGCTCTGGCCGCATCAGATGCAGTATTAATCTCTGTTATACCATTCGCGTTCAATACTGACGCACACACAATCACGATAAACCACGCCGTAATACTAGCCATAAACATACCTGTAAAATTATCAAGTCTCAGATTGTGCATAAATCGTTTAGTAATTTTCGGTTCCTTCTTGGCATTTTCCGCCAATCGGTGATGCACAATCTCGTCCTCTACAACTTCTGAAGTATCCCAAAAAAACAAATATGGTGAGATTGTTGTTCCGAGCATACCAACAACGATATACAACATCTGACTATTAAAGGTAAAGCTAGGATGCAGTGTCGCATGCACTATATTGCCCCAATCTTGCCCTACTAAAATAGCCGTTATTGGGTACGCAAGGAGCGCAAGAGCCAGCCACTTTAGGATGCGGGTATACGTTTTGTACTGTACAAAGATAACCAGTGCTAAAATCACAACTGCATATAAAACTGCAAGTAATGTGAAGCTAACGTTTACAAATAATTGAGTGGTCGCCGCCATAGCACCTAAGTCAGCACCGATATTAATAACATTAGCTATGAGCACTAACGTAACTGCCCCATACAAAAACTTACGGTTATAGTTATCACGTATGACAGCCGCAAGCCCTTTACCCGTTATAGCGCCAATTCGGGCGCACGATTCTTGTACAGCAAGCAATAACGGAAACATGAATGGAAACAGCCAAAGAAGCCCAAATCCATACAATGCACCTGCTTGTGAGTAGGTTGCAATGCCCGAGGGGTCATCGTCGGCTGCACCAGTTACCACACCGGGTCCTAAAATACGCAAAAAACGGTTAAAACGCTTATAGTTTAGTATGCTTTTTGCAATATTTTTGGCGTGGCGCTCAGTACGGACAATTTCTCGCTCAGCTTTTTTGATGGTTTTTTGGGTTGCGGTTTGGGTTCGCGCCATAGCTACTACTTAGTTAGTTGTAAAAATAGTATCATCCTTATGCTTATAAATATATAGCGAGTCCTAGCTTAGGTTTAAAATTGCCTTTCTAGTGCGCCATGCAATTTCATAAGATTCGTTCGCTTGTAAGACATAGATTTGTTTGACACGGGTACGCTGATTTATTTTCTGAGGGCTAGTCGTTAGGTTAACAGAATTATTTTTTGAATCATCAATAGCAAAACCTAGATAATCAAAGGGTTCTATAATTCGCTTTCTTAAGTATGGTGTCTGCGCTGCTATATCACCGGTAAAAATAAGAAGATCAGCTCCACCAAGTACCGCTGACATTTGCCCGATTGCTTTTTGGATACTGTATATGTACATATCGAGCGCTAAACGAGCACGGTGATCACCAGCTTTTTCTTGCTCTTGTAATTGCATAATTGAGGATGAGGAGCCACTTATACCGTGTATACCCCCATCAAGTGTTGTCACGTCGGTGCGGGATTGCAGTGCCTGAAACGCGGCTGGTGAAATAGCACCCATGTTGTTATGTGAAATAACTCCCTCGAATAATGAATACCCTGTCGTTGTATCAATACTTTGACCGTCTTTGATTGCAGTAACACTGCTTGTTTCCCCTATTTTACAGACCAGTAGTTTTGGCACCAGCAGACGTTGTTTGCCAAGCATCTGAATAACAGATTCAATTGCAATGCCATCGTAGCCGAAACGTTTTATATCATAGTCATCTGCAGCAGACAGATTAATATCATAGTTCCAGGCAACATCAGGTTTATGAGCGTGGAGGGCACTGTCAGATACTGCAAAAATTGGTATCCCAGCAAAGATTTTTTGTACTAATTTGCACTCTGCTAATTCTGACTGAACTGCAGTATACGGCTGTGCGGAAAGTTGTTTAAGCCGGCGTGTTACCTCATCGTCAATAAACCGGTGTTCTAAAAAATAACCTCCTGGCGCTACGATTTTTATACCAAAGGCGCTTAAACCTTCACTAGCAAATGCCGTATGCTGAGTAAGTTCGCGCTCGACAACATACAGGGCATCGGCTAGTCGCGCTACTGCCTGTCGAATTGTATAGTGTTCTTCTTTTACATGGATTACGGCGTCAATACTTGTATCTTTTTGTATAGAAAAAGATACCTTTGCTTTTACATCTAAACCTTTATATAAGGTATATGTTCTTCCGGCAGCTTGTATGTCTGCTGTCAGTATCAGTGGCTCAGCCGCCATTATTTTTACCCACCCTTTTAACTTATGCTTTTATAGTACCGCTAAAGGCAACAGCCTCACAAGTTAATTTGCTTCGATATCTCGTTTTGTAAAGCGTAGTGTTCCGATAATCGTAAGCACTATACCAATTGCACCATACATCCAGATAATCTGCCAATGCACGGAAGCTGCTGGCACGAGTGGTATGTGGTGTAAAAGCGATGTATCCAATATCCAGTGATTTAAGTTCAGAATGGCACCTATCATTTCGGCTAGAAATGCCCAACCTACCACACCATACACAACTACACTAGTAAGGCGAGGCTTAAAACCGTAAACACATAAACCTATTCCAATGAGTAAAATAGCTGTTGCAATTGTATTAGCAACAGCTGGTAACAAAGTAGAGAACGATACTGATATATGTTGGGACTTGCCACCCAACCAGCCCGCGAATACGGTAGTAAATGCAACTATAGAAACCACAGCAACCAATATAAGTAATCGATCTTTAATGACGGTTGCGCGTGCGATGCTACGTACCAGCAAGTTATCCAGGTAGCCCTCGGATTCTTCCTCACGAATAGCTGAAAGCATACCCGCCACCATAACTAATACCAATAACATAACAATCAAGAAAACCATACCATAAAATAATTTTTCACCCACAGCTTGAGAATTTTGTACTAACTTGCTGACTATGTTTTGCGCCGCAACCGAACTCGCCACAGAGTCACCCGCAGTTTTTGCAACCGTTCCAAACATATAGCTCATTGTTGTAAGCCCAATAAGCCAACCAACTACAGAAGTACGAGACATACGAATCCATAAGCCGAGTGGGCTACCAAGCATGCGATATTTTGGTGGAGCCGAATTGTTATCGGCAAAAATACTAGCTTGTATATCTCGCCTACCTGCTAGCCAGATTGCTAAGCAATAACAAGAACCTATTAACATCACAATTGGAATGAGCCATTGCCAGTGACTTCCGGTAAAAGGTTGTAGGTTTTGCACCCAACCAATGGGGCTCAGGTCATTTAAAAAATGAACATCTTTGACACTTGCGCCAAGACCTCTAAGCAAAAAGGCTATGCCAAACACAATGGCACCCATCTGCATAGCTTGAGCGCGTGTGGCAAATAGTTGTCCACTAACGGCACCTATCGCCATAAATACTAAAACAGCAAGCATCAAACTTAGTGAAAAAAATAATAATCTCGTAACCGAAAGGTTGGCGTGTTTATACACTGATGATGCATACGTGGCAGCAAAAACGAGTAAAAAGATAAGGCTACTCAGAACTAATGTAACTGCAGAAAACTGCACCGTGATACGCCTGAGCGTGGTTCGGCCTGAAAGCAACAGTTCTGTTCTACCAGCTTGCTCTTCTCCTCGGAACAACTTCGTAGAAAGCATCAAACCCCATACCGAACCAATCAGCACCAGAATGCCAAGAGTACGCCATGCCACAAAACCACCAACGCTGGCAATGTCATGCGTTGCGCCAAGTAGTAGTTTAAGCCCCATATTACCAGTAAATGCACTTACAAAAGCTTGGCGTGAGGCTTCATCAGGATAGGTGTTAATAAATCCTACCAATGAACTAGCCGCAGAGATTGCAGCTATCCATGCAATAATAACAGTCTGTTTAAGGTTTTGGCGTAAGTAGAACCTAAGGGCTATTCGTTGTGTACCGCTATGCCGCTTAACGGTAGCAATGGACATTTTATTGTTCCCTCGAAATTTCTTCTTGCCCATACATTGATAAAAAGAGCTCTTCGAGCGACGGTTCACGGCTTACGAATGTTTCGGGTTTTGCATCGGCAATAATTTTCAGTAGTTCGCTAATATTACCACGTACCTCACATGTTAACTGATTGCCAGTTATCTTACAGTTACTGACACCCTGAATATGTGCTACTTTTGGTGGCTTACCATTAAAGGTAGCTTGTACAGTCAGTGCTGATAGATGCCGCATTTGTTCAAGAGTGCCAATCTCAACAAGTGTACCTTCACGCAAAATAGCTACTCTATCGCAGAGTGCCTCAACTTCGCTGAGTATATGTGAGGACAAAAAGATTGTCTGACCATTCTTGCGAGCTTCCTCAACACATTCACGAAAGGCTTGCTCCATGAGTGGATCGAGTCCACTCGTGGGTTCATCTAAAATCAGTAGTTCTGCTCGCGTCATAAATGCGGCAATCAGCGCAATTTTTTGCCGATTCCCTTTTGAATATGCTCTTACCTTTTTATTAGGATCAAACTGAAAACGCTCAATCAGCACTTTTTTATAGGCTTCGTCAACCGTACCATGTACTTTACCAAGTAAATGAAGCGTTTCCTCACCCGTTAATGCAGGCCATAGCATTGTTTCACCAGGCACATAAGCCAGTCTTGTATGTACTTCGGTTTTTTTCGTAAGAGCATTGAGCCCAAAAATCTCCACTGATCCGCCTGAGGGAGCAATTAAACCGAGTAGTAAGCGAATGGTTGTTGTTTTGCCAGCTCCATTAGGACCCAGATAGCCAAGCACCTCACCTTTCTTAACCGTAAGGTCAAGCGGTGCTAATGCCGTAAATGAGCCATACTTTTTTGTCAGTCCTTTAATAGTAATGACTGGTTCCATAGAATCCTTTTCGTTAGCTTAATCTTAGTATCGCATAAAAAACACAAGCATTGCAGTTTTTACACTACTCTGACAGACCGTAAGTTGTTAGAATATTAGAGAAAATGAAAAAGCCTGCGAAGCTCCTTTCACATACATTCAGCGTCTCCGTTGCACTGCAGCGTTTCTTCATTGCTGCGTTAGTAGTCACACTCTCTATTGTTGGCACAGGTGTTAAAACTGCAGTTGCTGCGGATGCTCAAAATCCAGCGAATCAAACTAATACTATGTTTTCGCAACTTGATTTAGTAATAACTGACACCTATAGCCAGTCGGCTCACATACCCGATTCAATCCAGCGCGTGACCGTGTCTTCTTGCGATGATAGTATTGTTAAATCACAAATAGGCAAATTCATTACAAATGGCGAACGGTTTGGTGTGATAGAATCTGCCCTTTCCTTTATGAGTCACTGCGATCAAGCATCGCTCGTTGGAATGTATGGGCTACCCGTCCAAACGGTTGTACTGAGCGCCGCTGATGACACCACTAATTTTCAACGTTTGCTTGTTTTCGAACCAAAAAGCTCTACCCTTAAGCGAGCCAACCCAACAATAGCCTCACTGCTTCCCGCAACGTGCCAGCACCACACTATCGTTGCTACCGTTGCGCACGAAGACGATGACTTACTCTTTATGAACCCTGCTGTTGCGAACCATATAGCAAATGGTGGTTGTATGGTAACGATTTACTTGACTGCTGGTGACTTTGGAAGCGAGCCAATGCATTGGCAAAATCGTCGCATCGGTTCTCAAGCAGCCTATGCAGCCATGTCTCATCAAAGTAATGTTTGGAATAATCGTAATTTACTCGTGGATGGTAAATCAATTCAAGTTTCACAAATCAGCACGCAACAAAACCTATTACATATATATCTGCAGTTACCTGATGGTGGCGTTGAGGGTACTGGCTTTTCTCGTACTCATTACGAATCGCTCAGTAAACTGCTTAGCTCAGCGAGCATTTCTGTACACACCGTTGATGCTTCAGATACATATACCCGACAAGCCATCATTAGTACACTTACCACACTCTTTGTGAGTCTTACGCCCACACAAATTTGGACGCAAGATTTTGTGAATACTGATCGTGCCGACCATGCCGACCATGTTGCTACAGGCGAACTAACACGTCGAGCATTTTATGATCTTAACCATAGTAGTGAATACTTTGTCCCGTCTCTAAAGCTTTTCGCTGGATACCAACTAAAAACACTACCAGCAAACATAACAACGCAAGAAGCCGAACTTAAAAAGACAACGTTCCACGAATACGCAACTCACGATATAACAATATGTGATATATCAGGACACGTACCTTGTGACTCTTATGGAGTATATGATTTGTATCTTGCTAAACAATATTCCAGAACGTTTAGATCGCAATAACATTACAAAGCACGTAAAAGTTGAGCTGTAGGGTACAGTAAAACAAAGCTATCATTTGAAAGTTGTGTCAATTCGCCTGCTGCACCGAGCTGCTTTTCAATTGCGTCTATTGAACAACTATAAGGTTTATTGGTAATAGCATCACCATCCAAAACAATCGGCGTAGTTAGTTGGTTAGAATCTTTAATCCGCCTTTCGTAATAACTTCGATCGAAAAAAAGATGTGCCATGCGAAGTTTTCCATTATTGCATTCTAGTGGTAGTATCGAAACTTTATTACCACTCATATAGTCTGATGGCAATGCCGTATCCATACTCGCAAAAGTAAAATCATATGATTTTGAAAATGTAGTGGCAGCTTTTACTTGTACGTTTGGACTATTACGATTTAAAGCGGCTACTGTCGTTTGAATGATAATACTTAAGCTGCTAATTATGCTTATTGCTACAAGAACACCAAGTAACGCATTTCGTACCGTTGCACTGCTTTGCTGTAATGTATACGTCCCCAGCAAAAGTACAAAGGGTACCGTCATAATCAGGTACCTAAAGCTGCCCTGAGTACTTACTTGGTTGCTTGCAACGTATATTACAATGTTAAAAACCAAAACAAAAAATGACAGCACTGCGATATGCCAAGCATGTTTTTTATTCCAACGTCGCATACTAAAGATACTTAATAGTAACACTATGACAAGCAGGCTTATGTTAATTGTGGTTAGTATATGTCCTAGCTCAAACCCACCCATATACAGTCGCAGGAACTGTAACATAGCATCAAATGGAGTGCGAAACAGTATTCCTAGGCCATTTTGTTGATCTGGACCAACTATACTCAGTGAAAAACTATTACTTGTTATCGCTAATGCAAGCCGGGCAAGTGCGTAAGAAATAGCAATGCAAGCTCCTATTCCTACCAGTTGCTTTATATGTTTTTTAGAACTTAGCAGCTCCACAAACGTGAGATATGCCATGAGCGGTACTGCGACCATGAAAAATTGCAGCATATCAGCAAAGAAAAGAATGCTTGCAGTTACTATTAATGCAACATATGTGTACTGTTTTCTCTGCTGGTAATATTGCAACATAAGGTAAGCAATTAAAACTCCACCTGCAACTTCAATATTTCGTGAATTAGCGTACTGAACCCAAAATATCGACCCTGACAAAGTGGTGATCCAGAAAGCGAGTACGTAAAATGATTTTGGAATCGTTTTGGCAAATAAACACCATATTTTTTCGGCAAAATATAAAATCAAAAAAATCGAAACAATATTTAACAGTAACGTATACATTATCATCGAGACAAATGGTGATAATCGTAGCGCGTCCGTTGGAATATATAAAAATAGTATTTTTATGATGTAATTCGTCTGTCCAATTGTCGCTCCGGAGCTAAAACCATGAAGCCATTGGTGAGCAAGTAATTGTTGGCCAACCAAATCAAATGTCATTTGTTTGGTTAAGAAACGGAACAGAGTCCATAAGCTAATGACAAATGAGCCACCAATATATGTGGTGAGCCGTAGTTGTTTAGTCGTTATTTGTTTAAAAAAAGTAATTAGCACATGCTTATTATATGTTATTTGTAAACACTACTTGCACATCAGGACTATACTAGAAGTATGAGTACACTAAAATCTTCACATATATCGTGGGGTATTCTTACAGCTGGTGCTAGTGTTGGTGCTGTTGCCTCATTTATACAAATTATCGAGCGCATTCAATTCGCTGAGCAACCATTGCAAAAATTATCGTGTGATGTGAACAGCGTTTTCAGCTGTAGTAGTGTGTTCGATGGCTGGCAATCTTCAGTATTTGGTTTTTCGAACGCCATTATGTGTCTTGCCTTTTTTGGGGTTTCACTTGGCGTTGGGCTATCTGGGCTTTTTGGTAGCCAACTTGCAAAAAATTTACGTCTTATCATGCAATTTTTCGCGATATTCTTTCTTGGTTTTGGTGCGTGGTATTTGCAGCAAAGTGCGTTTTCCATTGGTGCGCTGTGTATATTCTGTATCTTTTGCTACAGCGGTGTCATAGCCATGAACTGGGCGTGGTTACGCATTAACTACAATGATCTACCTCTGCTTTCAAGTCAGCATAAGACTTCACTAAAGAAAGTATTTTCCAAAGGAATTGATACCTTCGCCTGGCTTCTTTGGGCACTATGCATCGCTGGAATGTTCATTATCGCCTTCAGGTAGTCTTTTGTCGGGATTAATGTATCGCTTTTCTTTATAAAAGCTAAATGCAAAGCGAATAATAAAAAAGAGTGTCAAAATAATGGCACCATCATCGGCGAGACCTAAAGGGCCAAGAACAATTTCTGGCAACATATCCAGTGGTGATATCACCCAAACAATTAATAACGGCGACAGTATTAGGATTATTCGCCCAAATATATTTCGGTTTGGATCTTCAATATATCGTAAGCATGCACGAATAAATCCCACCCGAACCGTATTTTCATACATGCCTTTCATGAGTCTATTGTAACGCTAAGAGTCGTTTAACGCTGAGCGTACCGGCGCGACAACGCCATACGTTGATTAATACCTCTATGCTGCACATGTATTTCATTGCGAGCTATGTCCGGGGCTATATTTGAGTGGCGAGAAGTAGCCATCGACCCGATTGATCGATCAATACCCTTCTTTTGCTTAGCGCGGCGAATGGCTCTTGGAGGGCGCAAGGCAACCACTTTTGCATCATCAATCTTGTGGTACGTTTTCGTATTCTTAAATCCAATGTATATATCGTGCTCAGATAATTCAGGTATTTCTTGTGGTATAGCATCTCCTGCGTTAAGCAATATATATGCATCACCGTCTTTATAACGTACTCGCACGCGTTTATCTCCAACCATAATATGGTTTGGTGACGACTCAATTATTTGCTGTTGCTGTTCAGGGCTTATAAACAAGCTAGCCGGGTACTCGGGTATATAAGCGTTTATTTCCTCTACCGTAGCAACCGTTTCAGGAATGTAGTCTCTCAGATTTTCTTTTATCAGTGCGGCTGCTATAGGTATATGAAGTGGTTCTTTCGTTCGCTGTTGTAGATCATGTAGTTTTTGTAGGTTTTGCCTTAAAGCAACTGTGTTAGTTAAATTTGCGTTTTGGTACGGACCATCGACTAGATTTTGGATTATAAAATCACGCACACGAGCCGATGGTTGCGCTGGTTCAACAACATGCGTGCCAGTATCAATACCATCAAATGTCACTGCTTTTTTAACACGCACCGTGCCGTCGTTTTCTAGTGTGAAACCGATTTCTTCATAGTCGCAACGCTCAGGTGCAAACTCTGCCAAAGCTTTTGCACCAACTATGGTTGCACCACGTATGAATCTCCGTTCAAATTGACCCGTTTCAGAGGCATGACTCAAGTTAAATGGAGCACCGATTAGTAATTCACGATTACCGCCAATGGAACTCTTTTTGCCAATATGTCGTTTTTTACCACGTATATCACGATACGCGTTGCCGCCAAGGTGCAGATACAATTCATCGGCACCAGAAATAATACAACTTCGGATATCAGCACGCTGTGAATCGGTCGGAGAACTTATGAGAGAATAGTCTAATTCTTCTCTTTTGCATAATTCCTCAAACGCTTCTTTTGCTTTTAAGAATTTCTTTTCAACTATTGCATGTCGCTGACGTTCTTCCTCATCCATCCTAAGTGCTTCTACAAAAATGTCTAGGTTCGAAAGCACATCGGAACTTTTTTCTTTTGTTAATTTCTTCCAGCGAACTTTTGAGTCTGCACTACTTACGGTTATACCATCATCCTGTTGGACAACAATCGCAGCAATCGTTTGTATGCGCACATCCATACCATACATTCGACTTGTCACAATCATACGAGCATAGTTAGGCTCAAGAGGCATGTAAGCCATTTCTGTACCAATTTCGGTAATAGTACCGTCAAGCGCTAATGCGCCAATTTTTCGGAGTCTACCAATAGCACTCTCTACTGAATCTTTGTCTGGTTCAAAATAATAGTCTAGCCCACCGACTCCAATGTTTGCGTTGGCAAGCCTAAGAACGATACTATCGAGTCGTTGCCGAGCTATTTCTGGCTTGTCATACAGTTCTCGTTGTTCCTCTGTGGGGAACTGAGGCATACCTGGCATGTCAACCCGGTGGTATATGCCAGGTTTTGTACGACCAACGCGTCCCCGGCGTTGCTCTTGAGTTGCAACTGAAACTGGCTCAACATACAGACCTTCAACATCGTCTTTTATATCCTTCGATCGCCCATAGCCACAATCGAGCACTACATCGATATCAGGGAACGTAAGACTCGTCTGTGCAACGTTTGTGGCGATAATTATCTTACCTCCCTCATAGCTATCAAATGTCTCCATTTGTGTTGCTGCTGTTTGCTCACCATGTAATGGCAATATCGTTTTTTCACTGCCTAGTCTAGGACGTAATAAGCGAATCGCCTTTTCTATATCAGGTTTACCAGGTACAAAAACAAGGATGTTCTTTTTTTCGTTAGAATATTGCTCTGCAGCATCTACAAAATCACCACCATCTATATCCGTGACCGGATAGGTCCTTCCCTCCACATCAACAATCGGAGCAGGAATACCTGATACATCACAAAAATAGTTCGCCATTTGGTCGGTGTCAATAGTTGCACTCATGATTACAACTCGAAATTGAGGGTTAATAGCAACTTCACGTTTTGCCATGGACATCAAGAGGGTCATGTTAGCGTTCTGCTCATGCGCTTCATCAATAACTAAAACGTTATTTTCTGGCCTCTTTTCGCCAGAGAATTCTTTCATAAGCTCTAAGCCGTCTGTACAAAAGACAATCTTATTTTCAGGGGAATAATCTGACTCGTAAGCCGTTCTGTACCCTACAAGTGCAGCTGCTTCAGGCCCATCAACTGCAATCATTTCTTCACGTACACGATCTGTAAGTGTGCGTGCGGCAACAATACGAGGTTGTGTTATTGTAACGTCGTACCCATCTTCATAGAGCATCTGGCCAATCTGGGTACTTTTACCTGCTCCAGTTGGTGTTCGTATGATTGTTATTGGATTAGATGCAATGGTATCGAGGATCAAATCTCGCTTTTTTGATATTGGCATCTCGGAATTGCCATACCGATACGGAAAGTAAGATTCTAGAGTTTCTTGCGGAGTTCTGCTATCTACCCTTTGCTCAGGAAAAACAGCTCTTTGCAAAAGGTCGTTTGATGCTGATTGCTCAACCAATAGCTTCTCTGACACCCGCTCTTCTTTCTCTGTAGTTTTTATCTGGGTTTACAGTTTTTGTAAGTCCCTATAAGCCCACTATACACCGTTGATAAAACAGTACGCAAGCGGATTACAAATTATTTGAAAAAGCAGTTAACGAAGCGTTGGTAATTACTTGGAATATTGAATCGACAGTTTCAGATTGGTAAAGATCTGGGGCCTCAGTAAAAATAACTAACACGTAAGGCCGAACACCATTATCAATTATTGCTGCGTCATGAACATGATCATTCAGCCAACCAGCTTTGTGGTACACAGTGTTTTCTTTTGGCACGTTACTGACAATAAGGTTTGTTTCGTTTGCGTGCTTCATATGACCTAGCAATATGTCTTTACTGGTTGTACTCAAAAGCTTACCACTATACAGCGATGCTAATAGTTTGGCTGCATCGCTTGAAGAAAAAGAATTTGTATCGTAATTATATGATTGCCAGTTATTTTGCGCTGCCCAACTGTTTAAAGCAGAGGCCGTCAAGTAATGATTGAGTGACACCCACGCAGCATTATCACTGTTTTCTATCATCTTAGTTAGCAGCGGGCTCGCCTTCTGGCCATCGATTGTTGTATACAACGATGCCTTATTTTGATCAACTAAATGCAGGTACAGTGTTGCTGTTACTAACTTATTTACACTTGCTCCCAGGTACGTTCCATTAGATCCATAATGATAGGTATCATTAGAGACGAGGTCAACAATTGTGACTGAAATCTCTGTAGTCTTGTTTTGTGCTATTTCGTCTTCGATAGCTGTTCGCATTGTCGCAACAGTGTTGGCACTCAGTGAAGCAGGCTTAGTAGCTTTCTTTGCTTGTGCGCTATCATGACTCGAATTAATAATACTAGCCGTTATTAATGATATTGCAACAACAGTTATACCAGCTATCGTAAATTTAACGATTTTTGCTTTTTTTGGTCTTGATTGTGAATGTTGTTGCAACGAACGTTGCACAGGTACATAGCGCATATTTTTTATTTTAGGTTTGTAATTATATTGTACTACTGTTTTGCAACTTGTTGTGCAATTTCATCAGCATGCTCATAGTACGGGGCAATCGATTCTATTGCTTGTAGCGCAAGCTGAGTCATACCAATATACAGTCCTGCCATCAGTACCACGAGTACAATCACATATTTCATCTTGCAAATACTCTAACGGCGGCAGGTACAGAATGCAAGCATGAGCGATTCAATTACGCTATGATAGAACTATGAAGGCACCAGAAAAAATCAACCCAAGAGATGGTTCTGACTACCTAAGGGTACTTACTAAAGCTGTATTCCAGGCAGGATTTAATTGGTCAGTTATCGAAAAAAAATGGCCCGGTTTCGAGCAAGCATTTGATAATTTTGACCCTTTTATCGTAGCAACCTATAGTGATAGTAAGCTAAGTGAACTTGCCGCTGACACACGCATTGTTCGTAATCGCTCAAAAATTGAAGCCACCGTTCATAACGCTCAGGTCATTGTAGACAAAACAAACGAATTTGGTACGTTCAAGGCATACCTCGATTCACTAGGTGATTTTGAGACAACCGTTAAAACACTCCGTAAAAATTTGAAGTGGCTCGGTGATTTTGGTGCATACTACTTTTTATGGGTTGTTAATCAACCGGTACCAAGCTACGAAGATTGGTGCAGATTAAGAGGTGTTAAACCTATGGCAATAGATAACTAAAGTAGTGTTTTTAGTTTTCTAACCGTATTAATATTACGTATCGTCATTTTTTTATAGACATCTGTTTTTATTAATTTAATACCACCCCCTTGTAGTACATGCTCACGGGCAATATTCCAAACTAACGCTCCAGGCACATATAGAACACTTTCTATCTCTGGATTTATATGTATGGCTTGCAATATATGCTCATTATCTATGTCGTTCCACAAGAACATGACATCTGTTCTTTGTTCTGAATCGTTAGTCCAATTTTCTGACACGGCAAGCAAGATCTGATTTATTTGGTCTGCATTTCTAACCACAACTGGTACATACATACCAAACTCATTTTCGATAGCTTCTTCAATCAATGACGATAATCCATGCTGATCCAAGTCCGTGCCAAAAACAACATTACCCGAGTTAATATAGGTAGAAACGTTTTTCATGCCAAGTTGGGCAAAAACTGTTTTAAGTCGAGCCATCTCTACTTTCGCTTTACCGCCAACATTAACTCCGCGTAATAGTGCTACGTATCGCATTATCTTAGACTAACAAAAAAACAGCGCCATCAAAAGGACGCTGTTTTTCAGACTTTGCTTAAATCTACCCGCAGTACAAGCTTCCTCTACGATAACTATTAATCATGCGGTAAGCCGTATTTGAATCTGCATACGTATTAATTCCACCTGAGATATCAATGCAGGTTGATGGAGCATTTACGTAAACGGGACCAGCGTATGTGTTGTAGTTCCACCAAGCAGTTCTATTATCCGTTGTTAATGCTGGACCACCATTGTTAATGCCGTTACCAGCCATTGGTATCCCATCAGCATGTACACAACCTTGGAATATTCCCCATACTGAATATGATGCGTTCAATAACCTTCCGGGGTCTGCATCTTGAAAAGCAGATGTAGTCATATCTTTACCAATTGCTACACACATTCCATGCGGTCGACCCACCAAGAATTGTGCTTTATATACATAGGCGCAATTATTACCACCCTTATAACCTACAAACAATGTTGCATAGACCGTGCCATCTGATTTTTTAAGAGGATATTGCCCGAGTAACGTATACCCTGTACCACATATCGTGGCAATCTTATCATACCCATTGTAGTTTACTGCACCTACCGAACCCGCAAACGTAAAGCTTGCAAAAAGTAAGGATGCAAAGAATGCCGTAAAAACACCGATAATCCTGCCCTTAATAAGAACTCCCATCGACGAATCTCCTTTATTATAAATTGATAATAAGGAGCATTTAATTAAAACACAAGTATTTTCTCAGCATTATAGTTTATTAGGTAATTACTAATAGTATTGTTGCAGCTGTTATAAACCAAAAGCCGTGAGGGTAGCTTTTGTAATTTGTTTATATATATTAGCTGCTTTTGCCGAGCCATAAATGCCCGGGTCTTTGGTGAATATAACGAGTACATATGGCCTATTACCGTTATCGATAATTGCAGCATCATGTAAATAATCAGATAACCAGCCAGCTTTATGATATACCGTTATTCCGGATGGTACATTTTGTACTATATGATTTGCTTCGTTAGCATTTGCCATGTGTTGTAATAAAAATTGCCGACTCGCATCACTCAGTAATGTGCCCTTATATAATGCGTCAAGTAGTTTTGCAATATCTGCAGTGTTAACTTCGTTAGTATCAAAAACAAATGAGTTCCAACCATTTGTTTTAGCCCATGCTCTTAGCTCCTTACTCGTAATTTTGTCGTTGAGCGATTGCCAGGCATTATTATCACTTTGTTCAATCATTTTTGTTAGTAAACTAGTAGTCGTCTGACCGTCAATGATTGTATTAAGTGATAATTTACCCTGGTCAATCATATGTAGCACTAACGTAGCTGTAACAAGCTTATTGACACTTGCACCCAAAAAAGTACCGGTGTAGCCGTAGTTATATGCGTCGCCAGTCTTAATATCTACAATGCTGACAGAAACGTCTGCATTCGTACTTGCAATTGCCGACTGCATTGATTGTGTCATTGCTTGTATGTTATCCGTTGTCAATGAAGGTGTTGTAGGCGTTTCTATCGTTTTAGCCTGGGCTACAGTCTGTGCACCCATCACTTCAGTCCCTGCTAGTGCATCTGCCGATGCAATTGGTTGTAGCTCACGGCTAACAAGCCCATACCCCACTACAGTAAATATGAGTATTAATGAGATGAAACTAATAATAATGTTACCAAGCGTATGTGTGTATTTACGCTCTTGCGATTGCCCCATAATCATAAAGTATGCCTATAAACTGGCAATAAACTGAGTGCTACCCTCTCTTCTAACTATATTAAGTATAGCAAAAGGCAGCGCACGCGGCGCTGCCTTACCTTTCTATAACTTAGGGATATTAATTAGTGTCTGGGCCATGTCCAGGGCCACCATGATTACCACCAGGCATCAAGTATTTTATGTCGATACCATTATCCTTTACCCACTTGTCTAGTGCGGTTTTATTAGCATCCATTGCTGCCTTTCGCTCAGCGTCAGTCATATTCTTGAACGAATCTTTATTCTTATCTCGCTCTGCCTTCATTTCGGCTCGTTTAGTTGTAATCTTGTCTGCTTGTGCCTGAGTGAGCGTACCTGCTTTTACCAAGTCTGCAAGCTTTGTCGCTTCTTGTTGCTCTCGTTCTGCATCGCGAGCTGCCCTATCTTCATCAAAAACTTTCTGCACATCTGTTTTATTTAAGTTAAATTTGCTCGCAATCTTATCGACAATACTCGTACCTGTTGTAGATGATGAGCCGGTTTGCGCATGTGCTGCCAGCGGCACTAATGCTCCTACGCCAAGTGTGACGACAGAGGCTCCAATTAATAATGCTTTTTTCATGCTTGTCATATTCCCTTTCGTTAGTTGTTATGCGTTACACGTGCGAATGTAACCGTACAAGAATAATCAGAGATTCTGAGCGGACGCTGACTATCAATTTGGGGAATTTTCAGCTAATGCACACCAATGACTGCAAGCAGATTATCAACTGATTCACTTAGACTAAATTCACCACTCGCTGCATCACGCTCTTTCTTTGTTGCACTTCCTAGTGCAACGGCTTGTTTTATACCCGTTATTAACGCTAGTGGATTTCTTGGCGTAACAAGGGTTAACAGCCCACAATTTGTTTCTGGTAGTCCACCAACACGGCTCGCAACAACTCTACAACCCGCGTGTTGTGCTTCGATTGATAGCATGCCAAATGGTTCAGCAAAGACGGATGGCATCAATAATATGTCGGTTTTAGCAAGTAACTTTGCCATTTCTAGCACGGTCTTTTGTGCCGGAATGAGCTTAGCATACGGATACCCCTGAAGCATTCTATGTATTTCACGCCCAATTTCAACATGTAATCCGGCTGAAACAATACTCGTAAAATAATCACCCGACTGCAAATCTTTTTGGTGCATCATCTCTAAAATTGTATAAATACCTTTTTCGGGATGCAGCCTGCCAGCAAATAGAATGCGAGTTTTCGCGGATGTCTTATAGCGTTTTACATTACTGAAGATTGGATCGGCAAACGGCAACACTATATTAATGCGGCTATATGGAATGTCTAAATACAGTGCCCATTGTTGCCCACTATACACACTGGTTGCAATAATAGTCTTTCCCTCCGCAAAGCCCTTGTAACGTTCCTTATCAGCCGTTTTAGGAATGGAGCAATGAAAGATAATCGTTGCCTTATGCTTTGTCGGCACCGGATATGCCTTGTTTACGAAAACAACGGTACCTGGTAGTTCACTGATAGCTGCTGCGTCCGAATACGACACAAATGGTATGTCTTTAAAATCATACCTGCCGTCTTTATTACCATGGCCAATCGATACAACCTGTGCCGGTATGCCACGCCGCAGTAACTCCCTAATATGCCCCGCTGTGTACGTTTCGGAACCACCAGTACCTGCAAGCATTGGCTCACCTGGTGGCCAAATAAATGAAATCATAATAACTCCCTTGTCTTTTAGGGCCAAAAATCAAGATGACAGGTTCGTTAAAAGATATCGTCGAGGTAGTTTAGCTACCCTAACAGTAGCACGTGTGTATGAAGTTACCTAAGAAACAATACTTTGAGATGAGGGATTCGACCTTGCAGATAAAAGAAAGTTACTTTTGCCAATGCAACCGCATTCGCAGCTAAAGGGGGGCCAACGCCCGTGGGGCATTGGCGTTCGAATTACCGAATCTAAGCCAAGAAAAAACCTGCATTTTAGGCGGGACTTTTCTTGGCTGGATATAGAGTCGGTCTTCAGAACAATTACTAAGGAAGAAATGCTTACAGGAAGTAGCTATTAGACCTTCTTGATTTTATAAATTCTTATATGAGTTGATTAGGAGCATATTCAGTACTGCTTTTAATCTAGTCAGATCTTGTAACGGTGGCTCTACAGGTTTACGTCCGTGCTCAATGTCATTTCTAATCTTTCTAAAGGCTTCAATTAGTTGCGTATCGTCTTCACTCAACTCGATATCGTTATCAATTAAGAACTTCTCAAATTTTTCCGATAACGTTCTTTGGTTGAGGTTTTCTATAATCGGCTTGATCTTATCAAAATCATCTTCAGCCAATGATGATGAAACACGTTCCTTGAAATCCTTAAGATCCTTTTTGGGGATCTTTTTAGGAAGCTTCGTGTCCGTGCACAGCAACTCAATTATTTGCCAGAGGCCCACAGTAACCACGTGGTAATCATCACTATCCCTAAACCTATTCCACACGAGTAATGGTAATTGCTGTTTTGCGTCAGCTTTTATTACTTTGTCTATACTGAATTCAATATCGTGAGACAGTTGATTTTTTGTAGGAGTGTAGGCTGTTAAATCTCTTAGCCAAGCCGAACCGGTCTTGATCATAACAAGCAATATGAGGTTAGTTCTTTTTAGATGTATTGATTGTTTAGATCTCTCCCATTCAACCATCGAATTATTAAACCGTGAATGACTGAACTGTATTGCTGAACTTTGAAGCGTAAAAAAGGCGTCGGCTTTCTCGATAGCAAGTTTTTCTGCATCAGCAAAATGCTTGCCTGTAAACCTAAAAAACAACCAGCCATCTGCATCAAAGAATTTTCTCCAAAGATCATTGTCTTTGTCGGCCGTAACCTTGCTCTTTAACTCAGTGAGATCTATAAGCTCAATATCGCCTATAGTAGTTTTCTCTTTTACTTCCATACCTTTGAATGGAATGAATGCTCCCATTTCCTTATCGGACACATCAAGCTCTGCAATTGAAAGCCGTGAAGCGGGCATACCTGCCATTCTTGCCATTGAATAGAAAGCCTCTGGTGTGGCAATTCTCATTACGGTCAAGCCAGTCATATACGTGTCACTAAACTCAATACCACCTTCAAGCTTTATGATCACTTTTCCTTCGGCATCTTCAGTAATAGAAGATACGTTTCCGGCAAATAAACGCTGTTGTTTCGGCTCAACCATTTCAATAACCACGTCATCTAAGTAGTTTATTGTGCCTAAACTCTCAAACTCTTCCTTTAATAGCTTCAGAGTTGCGGTGGGCATATTATTGATTTCACTAACGGTAGAGAATTCTTTGCACGGAATTGTCTTGCTACCAAAGCTCACTTCAAATTTACTCATATACAACATTATCCTTCTATTGCTACCATAAGTATATGACTGATAACGTGACTAATGAAGAAAAGAAATTCCCAGCAACAATAAACGGAATTCTGTACAAAACCGAGGTTGAATATGATGACAGAGTTAAAAGCGATGCTCTCGCACTAGCCGAACTACTTTACGATATTTATCAGGAGAAGAAATTAAAAGAAGCGAGAAAAGACTTATGAATATTTACTTGGACATAGACGGCGTACTCTTAGCGAATGACCTAAACACGGCAAATTATGCCAATGATTTCTTGCGTTTAGTCTTGGCACAATATCCAGATAGTACATATTGGCTAACAACACACTGTAACGGTGATGCCAGTGTACCAATAAGTCACGTTGGGCATTTGTTCGAACCGGACGTTCAGGAACTGATGAAGAAAATAAAACCGACAACTTGGCAGACTGCTAAAACAAGAGGGATTGATTTTAGCAAGCCGTTTCTGTGGTTTGATGACGATCTATTTTATGAGGAAAAACAAGAATTAGAAAAACGTGATGCTCTGGATAGTTGGATCGAGGTGGATCTTGCGAAAGATGAAAATCAGTTACAAAAGTTTCTGATTAGCTTTCCTATACCTGTAAAAAATCTGTAGCAGAACAACAGCCCTATCTAATTTCAACTACTCTGTCACGTCTATACCTATAAGGTGTGCCATTGTAGCCATTTACAGTTATGTAAGTATGATCGAAGCTAATAACGGATAAATCTCTCCACTTATTTGCACTGTTTTGTCTTTGAGATTGATAGCGAATATTAATAGGTGATCTATTCGCAACGTGTATCCTCAAGTAGTTTTCTAGTTCGTTTGCGTCAACAGCCACTATGCTTGCGGGTTTAGGTGCTGGCTTTTTCTTAGGTACTGTCTTGACCGTCTTTATAGGTGAGCTAGCTTCCTGTACGTAAGTTGTAGTTCCTCTACAATTTGGGCACTCTGCAAATTGATTAGCAGAGCTGTAATAGCAGTTAGTACAAATATATTTCTTCTTTTTGTGTGACACTTTCGCACCAGAAGTATCAAGACCCAATTTCTGTCGAAAAAGCCTCTGATAAGTTCCTGTTACTTTCTCATAGCAAATATAGCATTCGGGTCTGCGTGGGAATGGGAAGAACTTACTATCCTTTACTTCTCCACAATGAGGGCAAGACCTAGTTTTACCTGTTCTTAATGATTCGATTACTTCTAGGTAATCGTTAATAGCTCCCGAGTTGAGGTCTTTTTTTTTACGATGTTGACCAACAGGCCATTCCTATTATTAATGGGGTCATTGTCAAGCTTAAACTTATTAAGTCTTACGAATGTATATACGTAGCCTTCTACTCACTTCTGCCGGT
>CAZMHJ010000001.1:135895-143638 GCA_964566075.1 uncultured Candidatus Saccharibacteria bacterium
TAGCTCATAAAGTTATCTTTAGTAACGCCTTCAGCGTCTACGAAGTGCTCTTTAAAGCCATCGTATTCAATGACAATCTTCTGTTTACCGTACACCATTAGGAAATCTACTTTATAGCTTGGATGCTGATATGTTTTGTCTAATGAACGCAGATAATCGCCTAGAGGGAATTGAGGGATAAGCTCAACTTCTTCGTTATTTTTTTTATAGAAATCTGTCTCGTAGAAATAATGCTGGATCTTATCTTCCATTTTTGAATTAGGATCAGTTCCGCCAACAACAATTGTGCTGGCTTCATTAAGCTTGTTTTCGTAAAAAGATAAAGCTTTTCTAACCTCGCCCCAATATTCGTCAATTGGTTTGCTCAAAACAAAGTGAACAGTCTCTTTTGCACGACTGAAGCCAACATTAAGTCTTTGTTTCCTGACATTACTCTCTTCATCACCACTTTCCGATTGTAGAGTTTGCGGGAAAACATAGCGGTGCTTATCGTTTTCCTTTGTTGCCACCATACTATAGAAAATATAATCACGCTCTTCGCCCTGACAGGTATCAAACGTCATAACCTTCAACTTATGCTCTTCAAGCCATCCAGCAAGCTCAGAAGTTGTCAGAGTGGTATGAATTAAGGACGCTTGCTCTCTATGCGGAGTAATAATGCCTAACGTGCCTTCAAAGCCTCGCTCTTTTAGTTTATGTAACTGCTCGGTTATGAAATCAAGTTCAAGACCATTGGTGTTGAAATACTGATCCTTCAAACCATCCTGAGCAACATAATCAAACTTAAGTACTTCTCCAACTGGTAACGCTCGGGCTTTCATACATTGTAATTCGCCACCGTAAAAGTTTTCGTTAGAGTATGCAATGATCTCGGGATAACATCGGAAGTGCTTCTTAAGCATAATCTCGTAGTTCGAGATGAAGCGACAGAACTCAAGCACTGAATTCTTAATATCAAAGTTATCCCTCGCTTTAGATAAGTAGAGACTGGCTGTGTCTCTATCAAAACCTGAAACGCTGTCTCGGAGTGTTGATAAGACTTGGTTCTTTAGCTGGTCATTTGTAAGCTTACTGGCGTTTCCTGCCTTCACGTTACTAAATTGCTTATCGTCACCAAGAACAAGTACTTTCTTGCCTCGAATAAGTGCTGGTAGTGACTGAGCAATACTAACCTGAGAAGCTTCATCAATAATAACTAGGTCAAACAGATCCTTCTCCAGTGGGATATAAGTCGCATAATCTCGAATACCTGCAAGGATACAAGGGAAAGCTTGCTTAAGCCCGCCAAAAAGTGACTTTGGAAACTTTTGCTTAGATCGCAATAAGCTCTTCAGTGTCCTTATGTCGGCAGAGTTTTTATCAACATATTCTATAATCCTACTGTCTAATAAGTGAGCCATCTTAGCAGTAGTCAGTACTTCGAGTTCTTTAGTTAATCCCGCATATTCATCGGTAGAGAATTCATCGAAAAGTCTTTGGTATCTATTAGTGATTGATAGATAGTCGATGTATTCATTAAGCTCATCTGAACTCATATCCCTAAAAGCTTGATCAATAAGCGATACGTTAAGAGCTGTTGGTTCAATACCAAGCTTTGTTGCTACGTCAGGATAATCGGCGGCAAAGTCAGCAAGAATTATCTGGCTCTCAATTAAGCTCTTCAGTTCTTTGTGATCATCATTAAGCTTTTCAAGACGCTTCTTGTATTTCTCGAAGTCGTTAAATATAAGTTCGATACTGCTAAGTTCAATAATGCCATTGATAGTGCTACTTTCGTGAGCAATTGAGACAAGTTCTCTTGCAGAGAAAAGAAGCTGGATGTTGTCGGTCAACTCTTTAACATCATTCGGGCTATGTCCTGTTAGTGACGATTCATCCTCTGATATAGCCAACAAGCTAAGTACGCTCTTTAGGCTTTGAATGTCATCTTTAGATGACGTAAGCAATCGTATTACATCTATCCAGTAGTTCTCGCTCACACCAAGCTGTTGCATTTTTTGTTCTAGAAATACCAAATAGTCTATAAGGATTTGCATTTCATTCAGGTGCTTTTCTGGGCTTGAGATATCGAAGTAAGGGAGCTTCTTTTTGAGATCACGTCCAGCTTGCTCAACTCCGTTTGATTTGCCGGCGAACCCAAAGAGTTTAGACTTCAGACCTTTGATAGTATCAACGTACTCTTGGAAGGCAGTCCTAACTTCACTAATAGAGGATTCATAACTAATGAGTTGCTTGAGCAGATGCATTGCACGTGTATCTACACTCTTTAGGTATGCTTCTGATGAGTTCGTAATATCCTCTAACACATAAAAGCTTTTACGTCTTTCTGCAAAACTCTCAAATGATTCGGACGGCTTAGTGCCTTTAAGTAATTCATAAGTAGACTTACTGCAAAATTCGAGGGCACTGGCTGAATTCTCATTCAGTAATGCAAGCTTCTTTTGAACGACTTTCTTTTTATCCTCATCAAGCTTCTTATATTCAGTAATAAATTTAGGATCGGTATGCCCAGCGGTTGCTTTGGCGGTGATGTATGCTTCGAGTTTATTTAGATACGCTTCAGTATTCGCTAGGTCAGAGTTATCCGCAAAGGCGAGTAGATAGTCACTATCGCTGTCGTTAATGTGACAGACGGCTTTGTGAAGCGTCAGAAGGGGTACTTTAAGCTCGCTTACTTGTCTTGGGTCTACCCACTGATAAGGCTCGAACTTTGAAGAAGCTTTCTCAATTGCAATAATCTCATCTAACTTAATTTCTTCAGCGACAGTTTTAACTCTGTCTACTTCACTTATGGCTTCGGCTGTTCTTTCTTCCGTAAGTCCTTCGAAGTCGTTTTTCTTAGCCTTGTAAGCACGATAATGTTCACGAACCCTTTCAAGCGATTGACCGTCAATGACTTTCGCAAGACCACCACCTGTTTTGCCTAATCTTAGAATAGGGTTTTGGAAATTCTTGTCGTGGCGAATTGTGTTCAGGGCTTCTGTTATTTTATCTTGGACTACATCGAGTGCTTCGTCTTTATCCGATAGCACAAGCACCGACTGACCATCAAGCAAGGCTTTACAGACTATAGCCGTAATAGTATGACTTTTTCCTGTTCCCGGTGGACCTTCAAGGATTACAATATTGCAATCATCTTTTTGCAATGCGAGCATAACTTGTTTCTGCTCTTCGTTAAGGGGAATAGGACTTTGTATTACAAGCTTTTCTGATATTTCTTTCTCATCCCATTCGTCCGCTATATCTTCGATAAACTTCTCAGGGTTTTCCGAGATAAAGCCATTTATTAATTCAGAAAATGATTCCGCTAAGTCACCCTCATCATTAATAATCTCCTCGTAGTCATTAATAAGTGCTTCATCTGACTTATCAAATAAAAATAGCTGTAATCGATTATTAATCTTAACGACTAAATTCGACTTTGATTGATTGGTAGTTTCTTTCAGATCTACAGCGTCTACATCCAGCATTGAAGCAAGCTTGTTTATGACTTCCTGTAGCTTGGCTAGAAGCTCTTTCTTATTGTCGATGTATAAAATACGATCAAGCTTATTGCCCATACTTTCTTTATTACCAGTCTGAAGATTGAACTCTTGTAAGACGTATTCAATTGCTTTGGTATTTACAAAGATACGGCTATCCATCTCTAGCTTTATTTCAGTGCCACTTTGGATAGTATTTACAGGGCTATAGAAAAGCGGGAATGAGAATGTATTTATACTCAGTTCGCAAAAATATACGTATAACTCGGTCTTATCAAGCATCTCCTTGTTTCGGTGCAATTGATACACTTCGGAATAAGCATCTGCGGTACTGAAGTCGTGGAAGAAGTCTTTAAGAAGTTTAATAACAGTATCTTTAGAGAACTGGTCTTTAAAGTATTCTTTAAGTGCCTCGGGTTTTTCATTATCGGCGTAATACGTCTTTAGCACGCCATCCAGTGAACCCTCAAGAACATTAAATAGTTTTTCTCTACTATCTACTTCTAGCTGGAATAGTCCCGCTTCAGTACTTAATCCGGCAGCCTGTAGTGGTTTCTCAATATCTGAAATAAGTGGAACGATGATCTTTGAGGCTATGCTTTGTTTGATTTGCTCTACGGCTTCTTCGAGGTAATTATCGTATTGCTTCTGATTATCGAGGCGAGCTTTGTCTATGTCTTCTGTGATATTTTCAATTAGCTTTGCAAGGTCTGTGTCTGACAGCTTGTCGATCCGATGTTCAACTAGCTCTGTAAGTGAAGCAGGGATCTTTGTTGTATATTGTTTCTGTTCAATCGGGAATTCTTCTTTGGTAAAACCCGATATTAAATTCTTGTACAGATCTTTGTAGAGTGATGGATATTTATCAAGGTAAAGACCAACCGATAAACCTTTGTTCATACGACTAGATAAGTTGCGTTTCGGCTGTCTACGCTTCTTGAAGTCTGTCTCAAGGAAAAGCATAAAGTACTTTGCCAATTCAATGACAAAATCTTTTCCTATAACTTTATTGGTAGTTTCTTGGTCTGTGTCCATATTATTTATGTTTTAGTATAGCCCTAAAAGAGGTGAAAAGTAACCATAAGTTGATCTCAAAGCCACGTTCCACCTGCGTGTGTAGCCATAGGTAGCCAATTATCGATATGGTAAGTTCCGTCTTTGTCAGGATCGATACTCTTAAATGGTAGTATATTAGCTACGTCCGGTAACAAATCTGCTAACTCGGGTATGTCCGTAAACTTTATCGGCTTTCCGGCGAATAACTCATCATAGGGTGCTTCAAATAGATTGATAACACGCTTTTTGAAGGGCTTATGAGGCTTGATGATCTCAAACTCAGTTTGTAGCCAGTCTGCTTTGCCAGAGCCGTATGATCTAGCTTGTAAAATAATGATTGGCTTAAGTTCACTGAAAGACATAGCAATGCCAGTCTCCGAGTATTTTACTTCAGAGAGTTTACCTTCGCAGTAATCACGATAATGTAAAAAGTCCTTGTGCAAGCTATCAAAATCACGAGTGTTTGAACGACAACGAAGCTCTACATTATCTTTTACTGGATCTACAGCAAAGATGTATAGGTACTTGGCTGTACCTTGATGTGAGCAAAAACGATCAGTGTACCAAAAGAAATTAGGACGCTTATCGCTTGCCGGTTTAAGCGTTTCAAAAAGCATATCTGAATTGTGTATTAAAAGTAATTTACTCATAACGCCTCAAAAAGATATTCATTAGGGGCATTTAGAAATTTAGAGAAAGCTATACCCGAAAAATTATGATCAGCACCCTCGACTATTACTGTGCTCACCTTATCAGACTTATATTGATCAGCTATCATTTGGGCTTCTACACGTGACGGATCATCAGAGCTTATAAGCATAACTGTGTAGCCAGCAAACGAACTCAGACCTTGCTTGATTTTATCAGTACCAAGTTTTGTAGCGGGATTAATTAGTAGCATCTTTGAAATGCTCGGGTAATCATAGGCTAGTTGTGAAATGACTGAAGCACCGGCTGAATGTGCCATTACCCTAATCTCTATATCATCTGAACCAGCAATGTCGTTCTTATTGCTATTTATAAACTCTAGAATATGCATAATATTACTTTCCCAATGGAAAGAACTTATGAAAGGGTTAGACATTCTTACTACCGATACGCCGTGTTGCTCGTGCACTGTTTCCGCAATCCTCTTGTATTTATTCTCATAGCCGTCCAGTGAGCCATCTACGCCCGGAATTACCAACAGAACAACACCGCTCTTTGAGGGTGTTACGGCAATATCCAGCGAGCAATTGATAGTTACATCGTTCTTATGTTCTTGCCATTCAAGTATTTGCATATAGTGTAATTATCTCATTATTGAGCGTTGATTGCGTCAATACAGGCTTGATAAGCACCTGTTCCTGCATATTGATTACATTGGCTATAGTTTTTTGCCGGTGGATTACTGGTATTATTTGGAGCAACGTAAGTACCAACTTCTATAATTTTGTCATAGCCGGGATATGAATAGCCTTGCACTACTTTGCCATTAGAGTCAGGCGTACACGATGTTGAATAGCCATTTACGCCTTCTTGACGCACTTTCTGCTGTCCTTGCGGAAGATAAGGGTTATTCTCGTAGTGTGTCTTATATGGAGTTGGTGTTTGAGAACATTCTCCTGATGAATACTGCTTAGTTTTTTGAGCTTGAGCCGTACCATTGGTTGTAGCTCCATTGGAGTTACTTACTGGCTTGGGCTGACCAAAATGTTGAACAACGATTAACTGCTTGCCCTGATTAACAAAGTTATCGCTAACACATACACCAAAACCAACCTCACTAAAACTTTCATCAAGTAAGTTATTCCTATGACCTTCGCTATTCATCCAGCCTGTAGTAACGTCACTTTCACTCGTGAAGCCGTATGCTTGGTTCTCTCCAACTCTTCCGTGACTATAGCCAGTCTGGTCTATAAATCTCCACGGTTCAGCACCATTCTTGTCGTTATGCGACCAGTAATCATTCTTGACCATATCGTCACACTTAAGAAGAGCACTGTCATTCAGCTTGGTATTAAGTGCAAGCGGAGCTTTGCCGTTCTTGGTACGTTCATCATTCGTTAATGTAAGTAGTTTGTCGGGAGCGAATGATAAGCCTTCTACATAACCTTGCTGACCGGCTAGTCCTTCTACAGCTCCAAACTGCGAAGTTTTATCAAGATGACTGAATGAAGCAATCGCAATGATCATTGCAATAACAACTAATGGCATTAAAACTAAGAATGATTTTTTAGTCCAACGTAGTAAAGTTCTTTTGCTTTTACGGAATACACGCACATATATAGCCAGAACTGTGAGAAGCACCACTGAAGCAACGACTGTTAGTGCTATCATATCGCCAAATGATTTAGGCTCGTCTAAAGCCCAAGCACATAGAAATAGTACAGTTCCAGCTATAAGTACTAGGATTGATGCAAGACCAAGCCAAATAGCTTTTAGTAATAGTCTTGCGAGCTTCTTGGGTTTATTCTTTTTCATTGCGTAGGTTTTTCTGGCGGATACAAAAACCCGCCACAGAGCTATGACCGAAGCCACATACAACCGTTTCCAGTTGCAACCTACGCAAATAGATGCCCAATGACGGGATTACATTTGCGTAGGTTTTGCGATCATACCTTCCTCAAAAGAGGTGGCTCTAGATCACGGTGGTTTGCACCACTTGTAAATGATTATACGTCAATTAGAGGGCGTAAGACCATATCTCTGTAAGGATTGTTGTATATTGACATACGACCTCTGTAAGAATGTTGATTTTTGTTTACTCTTTTACCTCTGTAGTAATGTCATCTTTTGTCATCACTTACACCGTTAGAACATTATCAATTGTTATCAATGAACGTGCCTCTAGATACTGCCATTAGGCATATAAATATATACGTATAAGGGGATGGAACTGATAGAGAGAGGTAAGGCGGGGGGTATACCTCTGTTAAAATGTTATCTTTTGTTACTATATACATATATGGACACAACCGAAGTACGAGATCAACTTGCATACGTTGCCGAAGAGTTGGAGCGTCAGTCTGCTTTGGCAGGTAAAAGCTTCAAGTTCTTTATAAACAAACGTTTGATTGATTACTTCGGCAATCGTCAGGTTGCTTATAAAAGAACATCAGTAGCACTGGCTATCTTGGAAGATAAACTTGAGCTTATCAAGGTCACAAATTCGTATTTTGTTGAGCTTGAATATGATGAAGTTGATAGATACGACAGGGCTTGG
>CAZMHJ010000002.1:0-56732 GCA_964566075.1 uncultured Candidatus Saccharibacteria bacterium
TCCCGGGGGCCTCTTCATATTTGTTTTGGCAATAGTTTTTCTTGTGTACAATACGTATATGAGTGAGCAGTTTCCAGAACAGCCGAAAGAATCATCTTCGAGTCTTGATGGTATTGACGCAAAAAAGATACTTGCCGGAGCCGCCATTGCAGGCGCACTTGGGCTCGCAAGCCTTATTTATAAAGTTGCAAATGATAGGCTCAAAAAAGACAGGATAGAAGGGCAGGTAGATAATGAAGATTTATAGTTGGAACGTAAATGGTATCCGTGCCGTTTTAAATAAAGGGGCGTTTCAAGACTTTTTAGCCAAGCACGACCCTGATATTTTGTGTTTACAAGAAACAAAAGCCCAGCGTGACCAAGTAGAGATTGATTTGCCGGGCTACCACGAATATTGGAACAGTGCGATTCGTAAAGGCTACAGTGGCACTGCTGTTTTTAGCAAAACTGAGCCACTTAGTGTTGCATATGGGTTCCCTGAGGACATACTTGCAAAGTACGATGTGACCGGTGACGAGTATGGAAATGCCAACGACGAAGGCCGTGTAACTGCTCTAGAATATCCCGAATTTTACGTAGTAACCGTCTACACACCAAATAGCAAAGGCGATTTAAGCAGGCTAGAGCTGCGTCACAAGCACTGGGATCCAGCCTTTTTAGCTTATATGCAGGTACTAGAAGCCAAAAAACCGGTCTTATTTAGCGGTGACTTAAATGTTGCTCACACCGAAGACGACCTGGCAAACCCAAAAGCAAATGTTGGCAAGCACGGTTTTACCAACGAAGAGCGCGAAGGCTTTGATAATTTTGTAACGGCTGGTTATGTCGATACGTTTCGTATCTATACACCAACTGGTAATGGTCACTACACCTGGTGGACGCACTGGGCAAACGCCCGAGCTCGCAACATTGGCTGGCGGATTGACTATTGGATGGCTAGCAAAGCCATTGCAGACCGCGTAAAAGCAGCCGCAATTCACGCAGATGTCATGGGCAGCGACCACTGTCCGGTAAGTATCGAACTAAAGGATTAAAACATGCCATTTAACCATAATCTGAGCCCCAGCATTCAAAATCAACTCAGTAAAAAAACGCTGGTGCCGATTGTGGGTCCATCTTCTGTTGGTAAGACAAGTGTTATCCGTGCCGTTTGCGAGGCTGACCCCTCATTTCACCGTACGGTAAGTTTTACGACCCGTACACCGCGCGAAGACGAAGAGCCAGATACCTATAAATTCTTACCGAACACTGACGCGCAACGTCGTGAGATCATAAAAAAGTTTGAAGCCGGCGAACTCATTCAGTTTGCTATCCACCCAACAACTTCGTTTATGTATGGCACCGGCATCAGCGAATATAGTGGTGTCTATAATCTACTCGACGTGCTTAGTAGTGAGGTACAAGAATTTCAAGCCATGGGATTTGCCGCCTGCCGCACCGTTATGCTCGTTACAACTCCCGATGAGTGGGCAGAACGCTTTGATGGACACCACTTTGGGCCCGAAGAATCAAGCAAACGAATACGTGAGGGTATCGATAGCTTGCAATGGGGTCTCGAGCATGCCGGCGGGGTACGATGGATCGAAAACCGCACGGGTGACATTGCCAGTGCGGTTGACCATGTGATTGCAATTGCGCATAACGAGCTCCATGAAAACGATGCCAGAGCCCGCCAAACTGGCGAACAACTATTACAGTACCTGAAAACGAGGACCACATGAACAAAGACGTACGCAGAACGCTACTATTTTTACAAAGGGATGGTGAAATCCTCCTCGCTATGAAAAAGCGTGGTTTTGGAGCTAATCGCTGGAACGGCGTTGGTGGTAAGTTAGAAACAGGCGAGAGTGTCGAAGACGCCTTGGTGCGTGAGTGCCAAGAAGAAATTGGTGTTACGCCTGTTTCGTATCATCAAGTCGCTGAGCTCGACTTTTATGGTGGCAGTACCGAAGAAGCGTGGAATATGTATGTCTACGCCTACCTGTGTGACGAATGGCAAGGTAAACCCGTAGAAACCGAAGAAATGGCACCAAAATGGTTTACTATCGCTGATATACCGTATACAGATATGTGGCAAGATGATGAGCATTGGCTGCCAAAAGTACTTAGTGGGGCGCTGATAAAAGCAACCTTTAATTTTGATGAGCATGATAACCTAATTTCACAAGAGGTTGCAGAGGTAGATTCACTATGAGTAAGCTTTTTGCGGTGTTTGATATTGATGGCACGTTAGTGCGTTGGCAAATGTTTCATGCCATCGTACACCATCTTGGTAAGCAGGGATATATTGACCCAAAAACGCACGAAGCCATTCGGGCAGCTCGCATGATTTGGAAGAACCGTGACAGCTGCGAATCGTTTAGTCACTACGAAACATTACTCGTCCACGCGTATCTAAACTCACTCAAAACCATCGACCCTGTAAAGTATGATGCTATCGTCGATGAGGTCTTTACCGAGTACAAAGATCAGTTATTTGTCTATACCCGAGATTTGCAAAAAGAGCTTAAAAAGCAGGGCTACTTTTTACTTGCAATATCTGGTTCGCAAGATGAAATTATCCAAAAATTGGCAGCGTATCATGGTTTCGACGACGCCATTGGGGCAAAGCTTATCAAACAAAATGGCAGCTATACCGGTGAAATTGACACGCCCGTACACAACAAGGCGGCAGCCCTTGACGTATTAGTAAACAAGCATCGTCTTAGTTACGAAAAAAGTGTTGGCGTAGGGGATACGGGTGGTGATATACCCATACTCGCCAAAGTTGAGCGTCCAATCGCATTTAACCCTAATCGTGAACTATTTGAAGCTGCACAAGCAAATGGTTGGGATATTGTTGTCGAACGAAAAAACGTAGTGTATCAGCTACAAAAGGCAAGCAATGGATACCTTTTGGCGTAGGCAAGAGCTCACTAAGCCGTTATTTGAAGACCTTGTATGGAGCCGGCCCGAACAAAAATCGTTGGCTGGCAAACTTTTAATAATTGGTGGTAATGCCCATGCTATCGGCGCTCCAAGCGAGGCGTACCAGCGCGCCTTGCAGCAAGGTATTGGTGAAGTAAAAGTAGCCTTACCGGACAAAACACGCAAACTGCTCGGGCCAAAAGTACCGACCGATATTGAGTTAGCACCGAGTACGCTCAGCGGTAGCTTTAGCACCAAAGCAGAACGAGATTTGCAAGGATATATTAGTTGGGCTAATGCCACGTTTTTTGCGGGTGATATTGGTCGCAATAGCGAAACCGCTATTTTATTAGAGTCAATCACCCAAAAGATGCCCGGTTTACAGATATACACGCGTGACGCGGTTGATTATTTTTATGCCCACCCAGCCACATTGTTAGATCGCGAAGATACACTTATCGTCGTCACTATCGCTCAGTTACAAAAACTCTGCACGGCCGTATCGTTTCGTACTCCGATTACCTACAGTATGGGGATTGTTGCTCTCTGTGAGGCCTTACACGCACTCACCAGCCTGTATAAAGTACATATCTGTGTGCTTGACGGCTCGACAATCGTGACAGCTGTACAAGGGCAGTGTATCAGTACCAAGTTACCCGCCGAACCGGAACAGTGGCGGCTCAAGACCGCAACCGTTGCCAGCGTATGGTGGCTCCAAAACCCCACTAAGCCACTCGAATCAATTGCAACAGCAATCACGCAATTACAGTGGTAGTACTTTGCATATATCTATATATTATGTTATAATTTGCATCCTATGAATCGGCATTTAGAACGACGTATCGAGCTTGTCGCGCGCAAGGGCTTTGAACAGTCCTATTTAAGTGCGCAGATGCAGCTTGCTGGTATTGCCGAAATACAATCTCCTGAAGACGATTCGTGGATGACACGTTTAGAATCTGCTCGGATCGATTTGTTCGATGCGATTGGTAAGACAGAAGACGCAACCCAGTATTACAAGGCGTACATAATGTATATTGCAGCGCCATTGTTTACGCTCCCACTCTTAAAAGGAACAGTCGATGACAAAATTTTGAATAGCAATTTTAAAGCCATTCGTAAAGAATTTGTACAAATAACAAGGCAGATTGGCGAAGATACGACTGCCTCTCGGGAAATGTATCGACAAGCATTAACGCAAGAAGAAGCTGATATGTTTTTAAAAAGTCACGGCGAGCTGCTTGGGATTGGTAGCGAAGCTGCCATTATGGCGTCGCTGCTCACAATGCCCATCTACGAGCGCGGGTATATACCGTTACCTGCATTCACCTGGGAAGATGACGGCAAATACAATCTTTTGCACCACCGCTATGCTGACTCAGCTGACGAAAGCACCCTCATTGACATTAAGCTTGTCCCACTCGATAACAACACGCTACCAATAAAAATTCAGGTTAAAACGCGCGCCCGTGATGCCAAAAAGTACGCCGGCGATATTACTGTCATCAACTGTCTTGACGTAGTAAACGCTATTAGCCCCGGCAAAGGAATTTTGACTTTACCAGAACTTTTTAGCAGTATTTCAGATAACACCGAACGAGCAAAAATGATGCAAACCGTGGGTGCATTACTTGCACGTCAGCTCGGCATACATCCAACCACATCTGATGAACTCGTTGGCTAAAGTAGTAGGGAATCAATTGTATCTCTGTTACGATAAAGTACGAATCTGCAAGCCGTACGCTAACCGAATTTAAATCCGGTTCATGGGTGTTTGCCGATGATCCAAATGCAGACGAAATCACTCAATTACTCACCTTGGGACTCGACGAAGGACTTATTGAAGACGCACTTGATGCCGACGAAGTACCTCGCTTTGAAGTAGAAGACGGCATTACTTATTTATTTACCCGTTTTGCATACAAAAATGGTTCAAATAAAGTGGTGACTGCACCAATAATGATTGCCGTAAGCCCAAAATTTATTTTGACATTAACAACCGTGAATTCAATAAAACTCAAACAGTTTGCCGAAAAAGGCGATGATAACATAACAACACGCCGCTCAGAACTCTTGCTCGAAATCCTCGAACTATTACTCGAAACCTATGCGACCCAACTCAATAGCATTAACAAACAAATTAGGGCAGCCCGCAATAGCCTTAATGTGCGCCGCGTGAGTAATAAAGACTTTGTGCAGTTTGTTGAAATAGAAGACGTATTAAACGAGTTTTTAGGTGACTTAGTACCCGCTAATAATGTCTTGCAAAATTTAACTGGCAGGCGAAAAAACCTTTCGTTTGATGAAGAAGATCGCGATTTAATTGAAGATTTACAGCTATCAGCTACTCAGCTAATCGATACGATCCGCGGCAGCCTTAAAACGGCAGTTAACATTCGCGAGGCCTACACGAATATCGCTACCAATAACCTTAACCGTCAGGTTAAAATTTTGACCACTTTGACAGTTGTCTTAACCATACCAACGATTATTGGTAGCTATTGGGGGATGAATGTCAATGTACCCCTACACAACAATGCGCACGCGTTTATTTTTATACTACTCGGTTCGGCGGGTGTAGCCGGCATCATTCTAGCTGTCTTCCGCAAAAACGGCTGGTTGTAATTCTAGAATCGTTGGTACCGCAGGCCGGACTTGAACCGGCACGAGCGTAACGCTCACAAGATTTTGAGTCTGGCGTGTCTACCAATTCCACCACTGCGGCATCAAATGGTTCCGATATAACTGTTAAATGATGTACCTTCGGTACTGTTCCACCACTGCGGCACAGACGAGCTTAGAATTACCTAAAGCAGGGGTAATTGTACTATAATTAATGCATCACTAAAAGCCTTTAAGACAGATACTCGCACTAAAAGATGAGCCAAGCACCCAGTGAATTACCACTGCCGCAACAAGATCAGCCTGCACCACGTCAGACAAATTCAGAGGCGGTCGATTTAATACGCCAAAAAGTTGCCGGTGTATACGGAGACGAGCCTTCGGCAAAAGAAGAAGAAAAAGAGATTAAGAATCTTGGCGCTACTTCTAAGCACCAAGAATTTATCGCAAAACTCATGAACTCTGGTAAATCACTCGTAGAAGTGCAAACAGCGTGGCACTTATACTACCAAAATCTACCGGATCGCGAAAAACACGAAGTTTGGCAAGAGTTTTATGCTAACCATGCCCGCAGTGCACAGCTTTTACGAGAAGAGCCTACAAAAGCTCATAATAAGCCCCCGACACACACCCCTCATGTACCACTAACACACACTGTGGGCCATGTTGATTCGTTTAATATACCTACAGACCACACTAAGACCAAAAGTGCTGATGAGCTAAAAAAACAGCTCCTTACCAATGTTACAGGTGGCCGTAAGCTCAAAAAGAAGCACCATATTCAGTCGCTCTTATTCGGACTCGGAATGGGTGCAATAGTGATTTTTATTTTTATGTTTGGATTCTTTAACGAACGCTTTATCGCGCCGTTTATTACGCCAAGCCGAACGGTCAGTAACACACCAATTATTGTCGATCCTACCGCTAGCAATGCTGTTGGTTCTGAAAGTAAGGTAATTATCCCTAAAATTAATGTCGAAGTACCTGTTGTATACGATGTACCAAGTATCGGCGAAAAAGATTTACAGTCAGCGCTTGAGCGGGGTGTGGTGCATTATCCTCAATCACCAGTGCCTGGTCAAAATGGTAACGTCGTTGTGGTTGGTCATTCGTCAAATAATATTTTCAATCATGGTAAATATAAATTTGCGTTTGTCTTGCTTAGTAAGCTCGAAGTAGGCGACACCTTTATGCTCAATTATGGTGGGCAACGGTACATATATAAGATTTACGAGAAAAAAATTGTGAGCCCAACCGATGTATCTGTGCTTGGGCCAACCGATAAAGTTGCAACTGCGACACTGATTACCTGTGACCCGCCAGGGACAGCTCTACATAGGCTTGTCATTATTGGCGAACAGATTAGCCCAGCAACTAACAATAATGTTGCCGCCAATCCTGTTGCAACGAGTGCTAATCAACCAAAAGTATTACCGGGCAATGCAGAAAGCTTATTCCACCGCTTATTCGGCTGGTTGTATGACTCAGCAGATAGTGGCGATGCTACAACTTCATCAAACTAAGGTAGAATAATCTGACCATTTTGCAGGCCAGTTCTACCGTCGGCTTGTGGTACAAGCGAGTACACGTATTGATAGTCTCGATCGAAGTAGACAGGGAACTCTTGACGACTATTAACAAGTGTTTGCAGGTTAGTGCCATCAAAGTCAAAAACACTATTTTTGCCATCTGCAACAACACTAAAGCGATGACCGTCCATCCATTTAGCTTGTTGGGTAGCTGCTATCGTAAGTGTACTTTGATAGCGGTAAACTCGTGTTAGCTCTGCGTCATATACCACAAACTGCTTTCCGGATTGTAAGCCCATAAAGCGAGTATTGTCAGAAAATGAGGCAAACTGAGGGTTATTAATAAGCAGTGCCAGTCGAGGCGAAATCGCAGTCGTGTTGCCCGGTTTGGCTTTACTCAGTGGATCTTTATATAGAAGTGCTTTTTTATCACTCGAAGAAGCGGTTATGTAGTACCAGCTGTTTTCATACTTGGCCATATCAAGCAAATAGTGACCATTCGCGTCGCGTGGTAGTGTTTGTAACCTATACGTGTCAGTAGCACCATTTAGTACAAATACGTTCGCCTGATCAGCAGTTGCGCCATTGTACGTTGTATACAGAATAAGATCATCAGCAAATGACTTAAAACTAACGACACCCGTTACCGTCGCGACCGTTTGCAACCCATTTTTAACGTCGGCCGAACGAAGTTCTCCGGTACTCTGGTTAAATGCATAATATCGGTCATAGTTCTTATTACGTAGTGTTAGGGTATAGCCGTCTGGCAACGATAATTTTTTCGTAACATTAAAGGTCTGCGCCACATCTTCGCGGTCATACATAATGTAGGCTGACTTACCATTCGCCAAGGTCTGCTTGAGGAGTAAGTGGCGATTATCATCAGACCATTCTACTGGGCTAAAAGTACCAAAGCCCGTGCCATCAGTGATTAGTTGCGCAGCAGGCAATGTAACCGACTTTGGGTCAGCCGTTGGTTTCAGCAAATCAAGTGTCATTATCGTTGGCGTATCGGCTTTTGATTGTAGCAGGAGCCATCTTCGGTCAAGACTTTGGCTCGCCCACGCGGGCGGAATAGCAAAAGCTTGCGTGATACCAAGAGGGATATTAACAGGGAAGAGTCGCGGGTACAGTAAGTACAGTACCGAGCCACCATCAACGTTAATAGTCTTAGACCAATCGCGATATTTATCTTTTTTGAGTGAGACCTGATGGACACCCTCACTTAATGTTAAACGAGCATCTGTTTTATCTTTTTGCTGACCATCGATATAGATATCAGCGGTACCAGGCTTAGCCGAAAAAAAGACTAGACCACTCTGTGAGACACCTTTTTGCGGGTCATAACCATACCCTTGCGCAAGATACACGAGCACAAGAGTAGCGAGCCCGATAAGCACCGCTATAAGAGCATAGCCAGTAAACAATCGTATGGTTCGCGCTTTTTTTTCTTTTGGACTTAAAAATTCCATATTCGCATCTTTTATTGTGCCACGGCTCCTTCGTAAATACCACCTTATTTTAGATTAAAATCACTTGCAATGTTGACGCCAAAAAGCGTACTATTATAGATAAGCAATAAAAGAAAGCAGCAAATAAACGGTGGCCGAGTGAAAACTATCATTGAAGTAAACGGTAGAAAATACGATGCCCGCACGGGGCAAATTCTATCAAATGATGTAACATCACAATCCGTCGCTCAACAAAGCGCGCGCACTGCTCCTGTACTTGACGGTGTTAATCGCCGAAGGCCAGCTCAGCCGAACGCTGCCACACCTAAACAGGTAGCTCCTAATCCAGTTACACCCGTAGCAAAACCATCAGCACATCCAAACGCTGCTCGGGCACTTGATATTAAGCCAACCAAGCATAAAGTTCAAAAAGCAAAAACACTTTTGCGTACCGCAGTTAAAAAACCTCAGAAAGCTGCACCAGTTATTCATGGCACTTCATCGGCCGTCGAGAGTAAGGTTGAGCGAAGCGCTACCGGCAGGGGATTATTACTCCGTCGTACACCTGATAGCCGCATTGCCCGTGCTCGACAAACAGCAAAGAGCGCAGCCATCCAAAAATTCGGCGCAGCCAAATCAGTTGTTAGTGCACCTAAGGTATCGGGCGACCTAAAGGTTACTCAACCACCCAAAGAGCAAACGGTAGCTAGTGCTCCTGTAGCCGCACCAGTTCTCACTAAACCCGCCCTTGGCAAGCATGCAAAAAAGCAAGTATTTAATCACCCAATTGCAAATGCTAATCACCACACCGCACCTAAGGTAGTAAAAAAAGAGCGAGTCCTCACAAAGATTGCCCGCAAGCTTCGTGTAAAACCTCAAACGGTTAGCCTAGCCGCCGGTACACTGGCAGTAGTGCTACTAGCAGGCTTTTTTGCCTACCAGAATGTCCCAGCAATTGCGATGCGTGTTGCCGCTAATCAGGCTGGTTTTAGTGGCCATTTACCGACAAATCCGCCAGCCGGGTTTGCTTTTAAGGGCCCTATTCAATACAGCAAGGGTACGATTGCCGTTAAATATAACTCTAATAGCGATCAGCGTACCTTTACCATTACGCAAAAGCCAACCGACTGGACGAGTGACTCTCTGCTAGCTAACTATGTTTTAAACTCAAAAGAACGATATCAGACATATCATGATCGTGGGCTCACCGTATTCGTTTACAATAACGGCAACGCTACCTGGGTAGATAACGGTGTTTGGTACAACCTCACTGGCCAAGGCTCACTTTCATCAGACCAGATTCTTGCCATCGCTGGCAGCATGTAGACTGGCTTGCTGCTACCTCTGTTATATGCGATACTAGTAACTAATGAAATCTGTTAGAACCCGTTTTGCGCCAAGCCCAACTGGTGCACTCCATTTAGGCGCTGTACGCACCGCTTTGTTTGCCTGGTTATTTGCACGTCACTCGGATGGTCAATTTATCTTACGTATAGAGGATACTGATCAAACCCGAGAAGTTGCGGGCGCAACCGAAGTTATTAAAGAAACATTGAGCTGGCTTGGCCTTGATTGGGATGAAGGTCCCGATAAAGGCGGAGCATTTGGTCCATATGTACAAAGCGAACGGCTCGAGCTGTATCGCAAATACACTGATGTACTACTCGAAACAGGTAAAGCCTATCGTTGCTGGTGTTCGCCCGAACGGCTCGATAGACTTCGCAAAGAAGCACAGGCCAAAAAAGTTGCTTTTAAGTACGACCGACACTGTCTAGCAAACCCCGGCGACACGAACGACCCACACGTTGTTCGCATCTTGATTCCAGAAGGAGATGATGTTGTCTGGACTGATTTAGTAAAAGGCGAAGTGCATGTTGCCCGCAAGGATATCGACGATTTTGTTGGCCTCAAAAGTGACGGCTTTCCGACCTATCACTTAGCAAGCGTGATTGATGACCATTTGATGGAAATTAGCCACGTTATTCGTTCTGACGAATGGCTAGCTTCAACGCCAAAGCACTTATTATTGTATGAAGCATTTGATTGGGAAGTGCCATTTTTTGCACATGTACCTAATGTGCTCGGTGAAGATGGGCGCGCAAAATTATCAAAACGGCGCGGCGCCAAAGCAGTACTTGAATATCGAGACGCTGGTTACTTGCAAAGTGCGCTTATTAATATGATGGCAACACTTGGATGGAACGACGGCACTGAGCAAGAAATCTTTAGCGTAGACGAGCTTATTGAAAAGTTTAGCCTGGAACGAGTCCAAAAATCACCGGCAGCGCTTGATGAACGCCGCTTACTGTGGCTCAACGGAGCACATATTCGCGAACTCACCATTGATGAGCTCTTTGAGCGCAGCCTGCCATTCTTACCAGCTGCTGCCAACAACTACAGCGTCGAGTACCAAAAACAGGTAATTGGGCTTATTCAAGAACGTCTGAAGTTTTTAGCCGAAATTCCCGAGCTCACTAGCTTTTTCTTTACAGAGCCGGCACCAGATATGGCACTTATTAATAACAATAAGCAACTAAAAAAGCTTGAAAAAACCGAACTCATTTCACTCCTGGAGCAATCGCTTACTGGTCTCGAAAATAGTGATTTTAGCGTAGGCGACCTTACAAATAAGCTCAACGAGCTCTTAGAACAAACTGGTCAAAAACCAGGTATTTTATTTAGTCTTATACGGGTTGCAACAACATGGGCACCAGCCAGCCCAGGTCTTGCCGATAGTCTTGCCGTTCTCGGTAAAGACACTAGTCTTGAGCGCATCCAAAAAAGTCTGAACGTAATTGCTAACAGCTAGCCAAAACCACTGAAAACAGTGTACAATAGCAAGCATTAGCGCTTTAAACGTGTAAAGAGAAAATCAATGGATTTTAAAACACCACCAAAACGTACATTTGGCCAAGATGTACAACGTACAGCAACGGGTCCACAGCCTACACCTAACTCAGTAACTCCTACAGCACCAGAACCAGTCTTTCCAGGCCTCGAACCAGAGCCCGAAACACCAGACACCTCCAAACCAGATGCCCCGCACGAAGATTTACGTATAACTCCAGCACCAGAAAAACGTTCAAAAAAACGATTATTGATAATTATCGTACTCATTCTAGCGCTGCTACTCGCCGCTGCGGCTACCTATTGGTTTGTCTTTAAGCCAAAAAAACAGGTTGAGCAAACTACACCTGTTGCGGCCCAAACCGTAACCAAGAAGACCGAAACCGTTAAACCAACATCACCACTCACTGGCGTAGCCCTGACCGATGCATCACTTGCCTCAAGGCCAGTTACTGGAGTGATGATAGAAAACAGCCCAGATGCCCGCCCGCAAAGCGGCCTGACTGAAGCAGGGGTAGTATACGAAGCAATTGCCGAAGGTGGTATTACCCGATTTTTAGCAGTCTTCCAAGATACAAAGCCCAACTATATCGGACCGATTCGTAGCGCACGCCCATATTATCTAGACTTTATCGCACCATATGATGCTGGATACGGCCACGTTGGTGGTAGCCCAGAGGCACTCAGCGACATCAAAACGCTTGGTATCAAAGATTTAGACCAGTTCTATAATGGCAACGCATATGTACGCGTCAGCGAGCGATACGCACCCCACAATGTATACACTGGTTTTGACAAGCTCGATAAGCTTAATAGCTCAAAAGGTTATACTTCTAGTAAATTTACTGCTTTCAAGCGAAAAATCGATGTGCCGCAAACACCAACAGCCAGTAGTATTGATTTTTCAATTTCATCACCACTGTATAGCCCACACTTTGTGTACGACGCGGCCACAAACAGCTATAAACGATTCCAGAATGGTGAGGCACATGTAGATGCTAAAACCAAACAACAGATTGCTCCTAAGGTTGTTATCGCTCTCGTGGTTGATAAAAGTTACGACCCTGATGGTTATCATACTGATTATAAAACCGTTGGTAGTGGCAAGATGTACGTTTTCCAAGATGGTGTTGTCAGCGAAGGTACATGGTCTAAATCTGATCGCAAAAGCCAGTTTGAATTCACCGATAAAAATGGCTTACCTATGAAGCTAAATGCTGGTCAGACCTGGATTTCTCTCGTAGCAAACCAAAGTGACGTGACCTACAAACCGTAAACTATGCTGCCATTTCTAGAACCACTTCGACAAAGTATTTGGCTCAAAGTAACTGCGCTTGCTTTATCGTGTGGGCTGCTTAGTGTAGCCGCCTGGGTGGCGGGGCGAAATTATCTCCCAATTGACCCGGCATTTATCGCACTTGCCGTTGGTGGACTCGTGCTTGCTCCTTCTGTTTTAATCGGAAAGATTGTTGCTACGAGTGCGGTTACTGCAACCGACTTTTTAGCCCGTGCAATATTACTAGTGACACATCAAGAGAATCAGGTTGATGCACCGAACGACGCTAAACTAAAATCATCAAAAGAATTTTTAATTACACTCGCCGAAAGTATTTATAACCTGACCAGCGCTAGCGCATCAGCCGACACGAGCGACGATTTACCATTTTATCGTTCACTTGCCACAACCCTACCACTACCAATTATCGTGCTCGATAAAGCGCAAAATGTACACTTTGCGAATGAACTTGCACTGCAGTACATTGGTCAAACCAGCGAAACAACACTTGGTAAGCCTATTTTTGATGTCATGAACTTATCATTTGTCAGTGATATGACGCTTGAATCATGGATAAAAGACAACTCCAGTTCAGCCGTTATTAATAGTGAGGTATGGGAGCGCGTTCGCTTAACCTTAGCCGACGAATCTCGTAAACAATTTGATTTAGTAGCCCATTATAGTAACAATGACCCTAATGGTATAGAAACCATTTTGGTACTATTTGATCGCACTCGCCAATACGAACGTGATGACCACGATTTAACCTTTGTGTCACTTGCGGTCCATGAATTACGCACACCACTTACTATCATGCGTGGCTACATAGAAGTCTTCGAAGATGAACTCAGCGACCACTTAAACCCCGAGCAGACTGCCTTTATGCATAACATGGGCGCAAGCGCTCAGCAACTGACATCGTTTGTTTCAAACATCCTAAACGTGACTCGTGTTGAAGAAAACGCCTTAATGCTACATCTAAAAGAAGAAACCTGGAAAGATATCCTTTTGGGTGCCTGTAAAGATATGGAACTACGTGCCCATGTACACAATAAACAGCTCGTCTATGAAATTGATGAAAATTTGCCGACTGTTGCCGTTGACAAGGTAAGTATCTACGAAGTTATCGCGAACCTGATTGATAATGCCATTAAATACACCCACACTGATGAAAAAATTGTCATTAAAAGCTATGAAAAAGATGACATGATAGAGACAACTATTACTGATAAAGGTGTTGGTATATCCCCAAGTCTGATTGGTCACATATTTGAAAAGTTTTACCGAGCCCACCAAAGTAAGAATAGTGTCGGTGGCACCGGTCTAGGGTTATACTTAAGTCATGCCATTGTAACCGCACATGGTGGTACAATTTGGGTACAGAGCAAAGAGGGTGAGGGTAGTACCTTTGGCTTTACGCTTCCAAAGTACGCATCAGTTGCTGATCAAATATCGTCTGATGATAATGGTGAAATAACACGCGGCGCACATGGTTGGATTAAAAACCATTCGCTCTATAGGGGGTAAGTATGGACGCACAACCAAGTAACGGATTATCAATTCTGTGCATCGAAGATGAGCACTTTATTAGTGAGCTCTATGCTCGCGCCCTCCGCCGTGCTGGCTATGAGGTAACCACGATGCTAAGTGGCGAAGATGGCCTTCGCGCAGCTCAATCAAACACGTTTGATATTATTTTGCTCGACCTCATGATTCCTGGTATTACCGGTTTTGAGGTGCTGCGTCGGTTGCGCGAAACGACACCAGACTTAAAAGCTAAAGTCATCATTACAACCAACCTTGATCAAGAAGACGACTCAAAAGCAGAAATCGAAAAAATGGCTGATGGTTACCTGATTAAGGCCGAATTTACACCCCGCCAGCTCGTCGAAATCATCAGTGGTATGGCACACGGCACTGACGTCAACACTGATAAGGCCTAGCCCTTGGCACTCCACCGAGAATCACCGCTACGAATTTTTGCGTTTTCAACGATAGGGACGATCCTTATCGTTGGTGCTGTTTTCCTACATTTAGGCACGGCTGCACTCCTTACGACACTTACATTGCTGGTTATAGAGGTAATGTTCAGTTTTGAGAACGCTATTATTAACGCCAAGGTGTTGACAACACTCAGTCGGTTTTGGCAAACGATGTTCTTGAGTGTCGGCATCATTATTGCCATTTTTGGTATGCGCGTTATTTTCCCAATTATGATTGTCGCTATTGCAACCGGTTTGCCGTGGCAGCAAGTGATTGATCTAGCACTCCATAACCCATCAGAGTATGCCGCTCAAATATCGACTGCCGAACCCATTATATTAGCCTTTGGTGGAGCTTTCTTGCTCATGCTGGCTTTGGCGTTTTTCACCGATGAAACCAACAAAACAATCTGGTGGCGTACTCCAGAACAGCTAATCAAAAAACTTGATACTCGTTGGACCCCAGTCGTCATCACTTCGGCCATTATTGGCTCTGTAGCACTTGTAAGTAGCCATACTCGAGAGATACTTACCGCCGGGGCAGTTGGTATCGTCACCTATATTGCCATCCATGGTCTTACCGAGGTATTTAGTAAGCTCCAGGGAACCCCTAAAAAAGTAAGCAAAACAATGCATAAAACTGGCATGGCGGCATTTATTACCTTTTTGTACCTTGAGTTGCTTGACGCAAGCTTTAGCCTCGATGGGGTAATTGGGGCATTTGCTATCACTGAGCAGGTAGTACTCATTGCAGCCGGTCTCGGTGCTGGTGCACTGTGGGTACGTTCAATGACGGTCTACATGGTACGACGGGGGACTTTAGGCCGATATCGCTACCTAGAGCACGGGGCGCACTACACGGTGTTCGTATTAGCTATCGTTATGCTTGTGTCTGAGCTTATCCATTTGCCCGAAGCACTTGCGGGTATTGCTGGTCTTATATTAATTGGGTCGTCTATACTAGCGTCTAAGAAATCATGACAAAATCAGAACCACCCAAACCAGACTACGAAGCACTTAACCAAAAATTATTGGTTGCAATCGTCACACTCACCACGACCTTTATTATGGTCGCATTTGGCCTGTACTGGCTCCTTGGTCGCTCGTAATTAGCCACAAGGCCCGTTGTATAAAAAGCACTAGCAATTTAGCGCACGGAGCGTACAATACGTGGTAGCTATGGGTGTACTGGTTTAGGCCTTTTCACATTCAAGCTTTTTACAAAAAGAAGCACTCTTTTTACTACGCGAGCGCACACTCACTGGGTACTGATACCTAAGCGTCACTGCAATCGTCTATACAAGCAAGATATCTGGCAAAACGCTGGGTAGGTACGATAAACGGCGTACTACCTTCGGTCAGATAGCTCCAAACCTGTCCGTTACAGATTAACTCACGTGTTAGTCTATTTCTCTTTAATCTAACCAGGAGCTTGTACTATGGCAAAAGTAAACCAAATCGATAAAGAAGTCAGTGTAACAGCGGTCTATTTTGGCAATGGCGCACAGTTTAAAACCTTTCCACGCCAAATTGAGCTAGAAGGTGACACCTACACCTTTAGTGAGGGCTTACAGTTGATTGTCCAAAAAGGGCAGGAGCTGGTCAAAATCTTTGATATGACAGATGGTAGTGCTCGCTACCGCCTGCGTAATGATGTCGCTGAGCGCAGCTGGCGACTCATGACCATAACCCAAAACTAACGTTCTAATCATTCTCAGGTTTGTATCAGACCCCGGCAATATGCTGGGGTTATTGATTTACTAAAAAGGAGCCTTTAATGAGTCCAATAACCCGAGGTATGCGCAACGCCTTCCGGAATAGCATCCGGACCGTCTCAATCGTTGTCATACTTGGTATTAGTGTTGGTCTGTCGTTATCCATGTTGGTGGCACGGCAGGCGGTGCAAGACAAAATTACAAATGTAAAGAGTAGTATTGGTAATACTATTTCGATTTCGCCAGCTGGCGCGCGGGGCTTTGAAGGTGGCGGCGAACCGCTCACCAATGCCGACCTCACCAAAGTAAGCAACATAGCCAATGTCACGAGCGTCACATCAACGCTAAGCGACCGGCTGACGACCGAAAACACTAACCTGCTGTCGTCTATCGACGCAGGCACCCTCGGTAATAGGGCGCAGAGTAATTCGGGTGTTGGTTTCCAAGCACCGCCTGAGATAACACGAACTGAGTCTGGCTCGGCAACAGGTACTGCAACGATTACTCGTACCTTCACGCCACCGGTAACCATTACAGGCGTTTCTAGCACGGCAAGTGCCTCAATATATGGTGGAGATACCGTCACTTTTACGAGCGGAGCAGTCTTTGACGCAAGCAAGAACGAAAACGTTGCCGTTGTTGGTAAAAGTCTGGCTACTAAAAATAATCTTAGCGTCGGCTCAACGTTTACTGCTTATGGACAAACAATCAAAGTTGTCGGCATCTACGACACCGGTAATACGTTTGGTAATAACGGTGTCATCATACCACTTGGTGCGCTCCAGACAATCTCAAACCAGGCTGGGCAGGTGACGAGCAGCACGGTAACAGTCAATAGTATCGATAACATCGATGCTGCCGTAACCACAATTAAGAGTCAGCTTGGCACGAAAGCAGATGTTGTGAGCAACCAGACTACGGCTAAAACTGCTGTCGAACCACTCGAAAGTGTTAGAACAATTGCCACCTATAGCTTAATTGGTGCACTCGCCGCTGGCGCCATCATCATTTTATTGACCATGATGATGATTGTCCGCGAACGACGCCGTGAAATTGGTGTTTTAAAAGCCATTGGCTCATCGAATGCTAAAACTATGCTGCAATTTGTCACAGAGGCAGTTACGTTTACGGTGCTTGGCTTAGTCGTTGGGGCCATTATCGGTATCTTTGCTTCACAGCCAATTACAAAAATTTTGATCAACAACTCAAGTAGTTCGAATACAAGTCAGACAGTTCAGGGAGGACCAGGCGGTGGCTTTAGAATCGCGGGTGGTCCAAATAGCTCAGTCAATCGTACCGTACGAAGTCTTAACAATGTCAAATCCTCAGTTGGTGTTGATACACTCCTGTATGGAGTCGGCATGGCTTTTGTGATTGCTATCGTCGGCAGTGCACTACCGGCCTACTTTATATCAAGAGTGCGCCCAGCTGAAGTAATGAGAGCAGAATAGGAGACCACTATGTTGCAAGTAAAAAAAGTTTCTAAGATTTTTAAAACCGCTGGTCAACCCGTAACCGCAGTTGATGATGTAACGTTTACCGTGCCAGATGGTCAGTTTGCTTCAATCATTGGCAAAAGTGGCTCAGGCAAAAGCACGCTCCTTAGCATGCTCGGAGCGCTCGATAAACCGTCTAAGGGAGAAATCATTGTTGGTGACAGTGATATTGCTAAGCTTGGCGATCGAAAGCTCATTCAGTACCGCTGTGAAAAAATCGGTTTTGTGTTTCAGGGCTATAATTTGGTGCCCAATCTTTCGGCGCTCGAAAACGTCATGTTACCGATGGAATTCTCTGGTCTAAAAAAAGCAGACCGCATCAAGCGAGCTAACAAGCTGCTTGAGCAAGTTGGCATCGAGGTTGAGCAGCGTAAGCGCAAGCCTGGGCGCCTGAGTGGTGGTCAACAGCAACGCGTCGCCATTGCGCGGGCTCTGGCAAACAGGCCGCAGCTTATTCTGGCCGACGAACCCACAGGTAACTTAGATAGCACTACTGGTAAGATGATATTTGATTTAATGCACGATCTCGCAAAAAGCGAGAAGACAACGATTGTTGTCGTTACGCACGACCTTGATATTGCTGGAAGGACCGATGTCACATTTCAGCTAGTTGATGGTAAATTAACCAAGAAGAAGTAGGAGTATATGGAAACCGAATCTCATGTAAATCATAAAACGAAAAAGTCAGCTGATGGCTTTAAAATTGGCCTTATGGCGCTGATAGTTGTTGTGTTATGTGGTGTCAGCTTTATGGCAGGTATGGCTTTTCAAAAGAAGCAGGCCAAAACCACGGTTGCAAACTTTAGCACCAACGGTGGTTTTGGCAATGGTATGATGGGCGGTCGCGTTGGTATACGTGGTGGCCTGGGTACCGTCACCGCCGTTTCCACATCAAGTATTAGTGTTAAAAATGATCGCACAAGTTCTATTAGCACATATACCATTGACAGTAACACTACGGTAACAAACAACGGTACAGCATCAACCATAAGTGCTATTAAAGTTGGGGACACTGTAATCGTCCAGACAAGCTCAAGTGATACCAAAAAGGCTAGTCGTATCATTGTTAATCCAACCATGCCAAGTGGCGGACCAGAGTCAGGTGCGTCGACGAGCAATACCATTGATGACGGAGCAGGGGCACTGTAAGATCATCATATTTAGTCTTTTATTACGTTCGTGATAAGCGCATACTAGTAAAAAGGATGATTCGTGTCGTAAGCCGTAGTGTAAGCTACCTATACAAACATGTCGCAAAGCCAATACTGTTTCGCTTTCGCCCTGATAGCGTACACAACATGCTTATCGCGACCGGTAAAATAATCGTTAAACTACCCTTAGTAAAAACACTACTTAGGGTAGTTTTTCGTTACGAAGATACGAGGCTTACGCAAACAGTGTGCGGCATCAGATTTGATAATCCCATCGGACTTTCGGCTGGGTTTGATAAAAATTTTGAGCTACTCGAACTACTCCCCCAAATTGGCTTTGGGTTTGTAGAGGGGGGTTCGTTGACGGCAAAACCGAGTGATGGTAACCCCCGGCCACACTACCATCGTTTAAAACAAAGCAAATCTATTTTAGTTAATGCTGGTTTAAACAATCATGGTGTTGATGCCATTATTAAGCGAATAAAACGGTATAAAACCATCTCGTATCCGCTAAACGTGTCTGTTGCCAAAACAAATGCCCTCAGTGCAGCATCCGAGCAAGAGGGAATTGACGATTACGTCGTTAGCCTCAAAAAGCTCAAACAAGCAAACATTGGAAATGTTATTACTATAAATATTTCTTGTCCTAATGCGTTTGGTGGTGAACCATACACAACGCCAGAGCGATTAGAAAAGCTATTGTCCGCGGTTGATGCTGTCAAACTTACGGTACCGGTATTTATAAAAATGCCAATTGATAAACCCTGGTCTGAATTTAAATTGCTACTCGATGTCATCCTTCGGCACAGTATTAGCGGCGTTACCATCGGAAATTTAGCCAAAAATCGCGACAACCCACACATCAAAGATGAACTTACACCCGGCTTAAAAGGGAATATGAGCGGCAGGCCGACGTGGGACTTGTCGAATAATCTTATTAGTAAAACGTACGCCTACTGTGGTGATAAACTCATTATCATCGGAGTTGGCGGCGTTTTTTCTGCAGCCGATGCTTACGAAAAGATTACAAGAGGCGCCACACTCGTAGAACTCATTACCGGTATGATATTCGAAGGTCCTAGCCTTATTGGCCAAATAAATGATGGTTTAGTTTCACTGCTTGACGATGACGGCTACACCACCATCTCTGACGCTATCGGTGCTCAACATCGTCGCTAGTATCAGCATGTTCTCAGGTAATCACCGTACTATTATTGCCAAGGAGGAAATAAGGTATGGTAGAGCAGTTTGCACAGTTGTACCGGGAAGATTTTCCGATGACAACCCACATGTATGCATCTGACGACCGATGGTTTACCTTGGTAGGGTTTATCGTTTTTATCGCAATCGTGGGAGCAATTCTATTGATTGTGTATAAAATCGCAACCAAACCTGCTGCGAGCCAAGGCAACAATCCATTAGATATCGCCCGAGAACGCTATGCGAAAGGCGAGATTACTAAGGAAGAATTTACCGATATCAAAAAAGAGCTATCGGCTAAATAGCCTCCGGCCAATCGTCCCACAACCCTCTGGGACGATAAAAAAACAGCGCTGAAATCAGCGCTGTTTTTTTGTATAAGCTTTGATTATTTTCTACTTTTTTTAGCTTTTTTTGCTGATTTTTTACCCGTAGGTAATGAAGCAATGTATAAATAGGCTACTAGTGAAGCAGCTGCAGCCGCAAGTAGGCCAAGAGCAGACCAAAAGGCAATAACGCCCATGAGACCCCAACCATATGCGCTCAGTAATAAGCCCCGCAGTGTCTCACCCATAAAGAGCGTCTGTCGTTGTGCGGCAAGTGTTTGGTTCTTTGTATCTTTTAAATATGCAGCGCTGACTTCAGAATACGTTTGGCCGTTGGCAACTTTTTGAAGATGACCTTTAATGTATTGTGAATACGCGTATGCTTCGGCACCCGTATCAACTGGCTGCCCACCGTATTTTGCTAAATCACTATCACCCTCAGCCTTAAGCTGCTCAGCCGAAGGGAATGTTACTTTTTGGTCAATTAGTTGATCGTGGACCATATTTTTCGCGAAGGTACTACCCCACATAACAAGTCCACCCGCAACTGCAAGTACTACAGTGGCCACTAGTAAGACATATCGTTTCATTCTGTTATTCCTTTTTGTTTTAGTTGTATGAACTCACCATACTATAAAAGTCTTTTGTTGTAAATATGACATTTACTTATGTTTGTTAAGTAAATGCTTATGCTTTAGAAAAAACATAAAACAGAGTACCATTATGGAATGGCTATTCGACATGTCGCGCTTCCACATACGCTGACATTTAAACAAAAAACAGAAGTTGCCCCTGGGGTATTCGCATTCTCCTTTATTCCTCAGAAGCCTATCACATGGAGGGCAGGCCAGCATGGCATATTTGAAATACCACTTGCTAATGGTAAAACTGGCCGAAAGCCGTTTTCTATTTCTTCAGCACCCGCAGAAGGCGTCGTTACTATCACGACTAGATTTAGCAATGAGTTTGCAGGCCCCTTTAAACAAGCCTTATTTAAGATGAAAAAGGGTACCGAAATAAAAATGCGGGGGCCGATTGGTAAGCTATATATAAAGCACCCAAAAAAGTCGTATGGACTGCTCGCAACTGGTATTGGCATCACCCCGTTTCGATCGTTGTTAACACAGCTCGACGCCGACCAGCTTGATACCAAAGTGACGCTTGTGTATGTTGGTAACAAAGATAACCATTTTTACCGCTCTGAGCTCACCGATATTAAAAATAAATATCCAAATATTACAATCTATTACATTTTTAAACCCGAACGCATTACCGGGCACATTATCGAAGAAATATTTGCCTCAGAGCTACCAGATACAATCTTTTTACTATCAGGCTCGCGGCAAATGATTAAAAGTTATCGGCGAACCCTGCAAGGACTCGGTGTGCCTCGCAGTCATATCAAAAAAGACACGTTTTTAGGCTTACGCCCAGCCTCGGCACCGCCAACCGAACCATAAAAAATACCCCGCTAACAAAGCGGGGTATTTTTTTATATTTTTTACTTTTACTCTAAATGTGCAGCTTCATCACCATGAACAATCAAAGCGTAAATAACCAGTACATCGAGTACGATTATCACCGCTGACCACCATGGGTATGCAGCAAAGAACAAGAGGTTTGCAAGCATACTAAGGCCTGCAAAAATCACACCGACAACACGGCCCCAGGATTTTCCTGAAAACAGTGCTAGGCCAGCACAAAAGACGATCGCACCGAGCACGAGGTGAATCCAGCCCCATTGTGTTATGTCTACTTTTACAATCCATTCAGGCAACACTACGTAGTAGGTATCCTTCAAGATTGCTGTCAGCCCTTGGAGCATTTGGAAAAATCCAACAAACACCATGATAAAGGCTGCAAAGTAAACCCAGCCAACCCAGCCTGAAACGTCAGCTGGATTAGAACTTCTCTTTGCCATAAACCACTCCTCCTTTAGTTTGTAACTGTATTATATGCGCCGAGTGCTTTATAAAGTCAACAGTTTTATTGGTAGGGAGTCGTTGGTGCTGTTTGCACAATCTCAACAATTTTTTCAACCAGAGGGCCTATAACCGGTACGCTATTAAATTGCGTTAAAACAGATAGCACTATCGCCACAACAATCGTACCACCGATAAAGATACCAAGCCCATAGACAATACCTCTTAGAAAGCTAAACCATAGAAAACGTTTAGGATTTGCATAGCCAATTAAATATACTTCTTCAAGCGCTTTGCCGAGCTTTTCGTAGTCTTTTGCGGTCATTTTTTTAGATATTTCTGCCATATCACTATTGTACAGCCCAAGTGCTACAATCGGTATACATGATTAACATAACCAGTGAAGAGTTCAATCAGTACGCATCCGAGGCTATTGATTCGTTACCAGCTCACTATTTAGACCATCTGAGTAACGTTGCTATCGTTGTAGAAGACGAACCAAGCCCCGAGCAACGACAAAAACTGCACCTCGTTAACGGCGTAACCTTGTTTGGACTCTACGAAGGTATTCCACTCACGAATCGAAGTGGTAATTACTCGTTGGTGCTACCCGATAAAATCACCATTTTTAAACGACCAATCGAAGCTTCGAGTAACTCACTTCCGGAGCTTAAAGAACAGCTAAAGCGCACTATTTGGCATGAGATTGCTCATCATTATGGTCTTGGGCACGACCGTATTGATGAGCTTGAATCAAAAGCTAATCAATAAGCACGATTTTTTTAAGCTGCCTCGATAAAGCACTCCGTGGATCTTCCCCCTGAAACGTTTTGAGAGCAATCCATAAACCATAGCCAAACAGCATCCATAGTTCGCCCAGTAATGCCACGTTAAACCAGTGGATTGCCGAAGATGACCCAAATGTGAAAAACCCACCGACTATAATCGATGCAAATGCAATGAGCTTAATAATGCGAGTACGATATGCATCCTGATTCTTTCTTGTTTTACTCAGTAGAATATCAAAAATCACTGTTGCTGCCACACTTATGCCAACGATTGTTACACCCAAAAAGTGAATCCTATATGGCCATGGATGCCAACTAACTGGTGATAGCGCCACCATATATAAGCCTAGAATTGTAAAAGTTATAAACGTTAAGATTGGTTGTCTTCGTTTTAAGGTTCGCGATAAATAATTACGCCAACGCCACAAACCGTAGGCGGCAAAAAAGACCGAAAGTACAAAGAAAGGTGCCGTACGCACGTCGAGTCCAAAATCGCTAATCGCGGTCGTGTAGCTAAGCATGTCTGGCCGAATCAAAAAGCAAACCGTTAACCCAAATGCTAAACCTAATATACCGGTAATACCCCAAAATCGACCGTGTAAACGCTTGAAAAAACGAAAGATAAGCACGTCGTCTAAAAGCACACTAAAGCGATGTTTTCTAAACTTAAACTTATACACCGGTGCTTTTGCGCGCTTATGATCTGACCGTTTTGTAGCCATAAGCGTATTGTACGCTAGTCAACAGATATGGAGCAAACCATAACATACGTCATAACAGATTATAACGATTGAATAATTACTTAATTCATTGTATAATCACTACGAATAAAGTGAGGAACTATGTCTAGTAACCGTCAACGCCGCGCGACACGAGTAGGTACCTTCTTAGCCGCCGCATCACTCCCAAAAACCTATCAACGTTCGTTATTGCCGCGCGATAGCCTCGATCAAGGCATTGCCAGTGGCTTAGTTGTAGCGCTAGTGTACGCCCTTGGCATTGTCTTACAGGATGGTATTGATACAACCGCAAACATTGTGTCGGGCAGCCATCGAGACAAGGGCGATGACGGTAACCAACGTGGCTACTCATTTGCTGTGAGCCTTGGTGCCGTTGGTGCTGGCTTATTACTGCAAAATGTCTTTAAACAAAAAGAGCACGAAGATTTAAGCCGTGCTGGCCTGCGAACGGCAGGATACTGGCTTACCGCCGCTGGGGCGGCTGGGGCGGCAGTTGATACGCTCGAAAGCATTCCGCAGTGGTTTACAGATGAAGAATCAGATGTAGAGCTTCCGGCTGGAGTTATCCCACTTATTGGCGCACTGATTGCCATTATGAGCGAACGCTCGCGAGCAACAATCGAAGAACGACCAGAGCTTTTAGACGAAAACGGCAATGTTAATAAGCTCAAAGCAGTTGGTATTGCAGCGGCAGTAGCCGGTGTCATTGGGCTATTTAGCTTTGCAGAAGAAAAAATTGCACATTCTATTGATAATACGCTTGGAGAGTATGTGCCAGCACTCCGCAAACGTTGGTTGCCACTTGGGCACTTAGTCGCACTCGGTGGTCTTGTGGGTGGCGTAGCGCTATTATTACGCCGCACTTACCACAAGATTGAAAACGGTGCAGAACAGTTCGAAGCCGCCGTAAGCGAAATGCCTGCGTCACCTCAAGTCAGTGGTAGCCCAGCGAGTTATGTACCATGGAGCACCTTGTCGGTCCAAGGTCGTCGCCATGTGGTCGATCAACGAGATCCAAGCGATATCGAAGAAGTGATGGGTGAGTGGGCCCAGACGCCAATTCGTCTATTTGTTGGTGTTGATAGCGCTCCTACTGAATCTGAGCGAGTAGAACTTGCACTTGCCGAACTCCGCCGAACCAAAGCGTTTGACCGTGAATTCTTGATAGTTATTTCACCAACAGGTACAGGCTATGTCAATTACGTCTTTAGCCAATCAGTTGAGTACCTCAGTCGGGGTAATTGTGCTTCAGTTACGATTCAGTACTCTAAGAGGCCATCGCCTTTATCACTTGATCAAGTACCCGAAGGTCGCCATCACTATCGCATGCTCTTAAACGGTATCCGTAGGGAACTTAAGAATCGACCAGCAAGTCGCCGGCCAAAAATTATATTATTCGGTGAAAGTCTCGGTGCCTGGACAAGCCAAGATGCTTTCATGAATGAGGGGACCGATGGTTTTGAAGCACTCGGTATCCATCGTGCACTTTGGATTGGTACTCCAGCGGGCAGCAAATGGAAAGAACAGGTATTGTATGATAATCGACTTAATGTTGAAAAAGACGAAATTGGCGTCTTTAACGATTTTGGCCAATACAATCTTTTGCCAGAGACAGTTCGACAAAAATTACGCTACGTAATGATTACACACTACAACGACCCTGTTGCTCATTTCGGAACCTCGTTACTTATTCAAGCACCAGCCTGGTTGGCTAGTGACCGTTCTAAAAGGCCAAGTAGCGTACCAAAGACTACTCGTTGGCGCTCGCCAACCACCTTTGTACACACACTTATTGATATGAAGAACGCTCTCAAGCCTATTCCTGGTCAATTTGTAGCAACTGGCCATGACTACCGTGGTGATCTTGCGAACTTTGTTAAAATCACTCTCCAAAAGCCAGTTACTGACGAACAGATGATTCGAGTAGAAGACGCCCTTAGGCGCAACGAAAAAGCCCAAGCAGACATGCTTGCTGGCAAAACAGACGAAAACGAAGAAACCGAAGTATAATAAAACGTAATGGTGGATCAGACCTTTGCCCAAGAGCTTACGCTCGTTGTTTTAATCTTGTTGTATGGCACCGTGCTCGCACGATTAGTGCCAAAAAAATGGCATCTATACCTAAATATTTTTATTGCAGGTGTAGCCATAATATTGGGTATGGCCTTTGGACTCAGCCTCTCACAGATGGGACTCGGCCACATATTACCCGGCATTTTTGTGGCGATTGGGGCATCTGCAATCATAACTGTTGCAACTCTTGTTATTTCGACCATCCCTTATTTGCGACGATTTTTTCTTGGTGATGACCTCGCACACGCGAGCGGCAAACTCATTGCCTTTGAAGCAGCTATTCGTATTCCGCTTGGCACCGCACTCGTTGAAGAAATTTTGTTTCGCGGGGTACTGCTTGGCTTGCTCTTGCAACATCAATCAACCCTTGGCGCGTTACTAATTTCATCGCTTATTTTTGGCCTGTGGCATATATTTCCAACCATTAATACCCTCGAAACCAACAACGAGCTCTCGGTAATGAATGCTAAAAAAGCCCGACAGGCTGGCTCAATACTCGGAGCAGTATCAGTAACATTTATTGCAGGTCTTATCTTTGGCTGGCTTCGTATTATCGCCAACAGCATTATTGCACCATGGATTTTGCATTGGTCCATTAACGCAAGTGGTGTACTTGGCATAGCGGTTGCGCGTAAACTAGAACATAGAAAAGAGGCAAAACATGAAAAGTAAAGCAGCTATTTTACTAATAAGTATCTTAGGTGGTTTTCTTGTTGTAAGCATGCCAGCCCGCGCGCAAAATACGCAAAACTTTACAATTCAGTCTTTCCAGGCAGACTACACACTATCTAAAGACAGCCAAAATGTCAGTCAGCTTCTGATTGACGAATACATAACGGCCTTGTTTCCTGATTACGATCAAAATCACGGCATACTTCGTGCTATTCCGTTAACCTACGGCGATAACCAACTCAAGCCAACTATTAAATTGATTGACACTCAGTCGAGTGATAACGCGCCAGCTGGAACCGCCTGGAGCTACACAACCACAAACGAAAATGGCAACCTTGTCGTAAAAATTGGTAGTGCCGATAGCTATGTGCACGGCCAACAGTCATTTCATATTCGATACCAAATGCAGAACGTGATAAAGCAGTATAACGGCTACCAGGAACTATTCTGGAACATCAATGGTACTCAATGGCAACAGCCCATGACGGTGGTTTCGGCTCGGTTAAAGTTTACAGATGGCACCGGTCCTCCAACTGCTCAAGAATTTACATGCTACAGTGGCTCGTTTGGTAGTAACCAAAAAAACTGCACAACCAGCACGCAAGGTGATGTTCTGTATATCCAATCAACGCAGCCGCTGAGCGCAGGCGAGAATATTAGCTTTGCCATAAAATTCAAAGACAATTCCTTTCTGATACTCAAGCAAAGCTTCTTAGAAAAATATGGCGCGCTTATTGGCATTATTGCACTCACCGCCTTCATACCAATAATTACTTCTTTTATTATTCTCACAAAATGGCGTAAATACGGCCGAGATCCAAAAGGGCGGGGTACTATTGTTGCTGAATATGATCCGCCCAAAGACACCAGTGTACTTGTAAACAGTTATGTTTTCAGCGAATCTGGCAAACAAGTTGCCGTCACGGCACAACTCATTAACCTTGCTGTACGGGGCTATGTGCGAATTATTGATACCAATGACGACGAAAAAAAGAGCGATTTTTCACTTGAACTACTCAAAGTAGACGATGCCCTGACCGCTGAAGAGTTACAAACATTACGTATCTTTTTCGGTGATACTCAAGCACCTGGCGCAAGTGTCGTGCTAAATGATTTAAAAAATAAGCTCGCTCCTGAGGTCAAGAAACTACAGGCACAAGCTGCCCAAGTTGCAACAGATGCCGGTTTCTTTTCTAAAAATCCTAACAGTGTAACAAAACGCTATTATGGCGTTGGCGGCGCGTTTGTTGGCGTTGGCCTATTCTTGTTTGTACTTGGCCCAGTTGGTATAGGGTTGCTTATTTCAGGTGTTCTATTGCTCATTTTTGCGCGTGCTATGCCTGCTCGCACCCAGACAGGCGTAACGCTTCATGACTATTTACTAGGCCTTAAATTATATATTCAAATGGCAGAACAAGAACGCATTCGGTTCCATCAAAGCCCCGAAAATGCTGAACGCAAGCGCGTTGATGTCAATGACCCCAAGCAAATGGTTAAGCTGTTTGAAGACTTGCTACCCTACGCCATGCTCTTTGGCATGGAAAAGGAGTGGGGCAAACAATTTGAGTCACTCTATACAACGCCGCCCGAGTGGTACGGTGGCAACATGAATAGTTTCACTACTGGCTATCTTATTGGTAGCTTAGGTAACTTTAATAACGCTGCTGTTACCAGTTTCACCCCACCAGCAAGCAGCGGCGGCAGTGGTTTTTCAGGCGGTGGAGGCTTCTCCGGTGGCGGAGGTGGTGGCGGTGGCGGAGGTGGTTGGTAGCAAATAATTATGTATACTAATCAGTATTATGAGCACACAAACCCCTAAACGAACTCTCAAGCTTTACATTATTAGTGCTATTTTTGGCATTATTGGTGGACTGCTTACTATCAGCACAATTTTTGTGCTCGATTTTATCATCAACACAATCTGGGGCAAACTTGTCGGTATTGATGTAGACAACCCAACTCGCACCTATGCTTCTATTATTGCGATTTTACTTTTTGGGTTACTCATTGGGGTATTTAGCAAAAAGTTTGGGGCAGCCAAAGGGAGCATAGAAACAGTCATTGATGACGCACTTGAAAAGGGTGAGGTAGATCCAAAAGTTGCATTTAAAAATGTCATTATCGCTCTTTTGTCTATTGGTAGTGGGGCAAGTCTCGGCCCAGAAGCACCATCAGCCATGATTGCAAGTGGCGTTACTTCGTTCGCAGCAAAAGGGTTAGGCACGAGTAAAGAAACTGAGCGAGCGATGAACCTATCATCAGTATCCGGTATGCTTGGTTCGTTACTGTCAAGTCCTTTTGTAGCCACCGCAATGTTTGTTGAAAGTGCTAAAGATCATGTCAGTAAATTGCGCGATGTTATTAGCTATTCATTTATTGCCGGTTCTTTTGGTATGGCAACCTTCTTTATGCTATTTGGCAAGTTATATGCATTCAACTTTGGCGTGCCAGCGTATGACGGTCCGACCGAAATCGACTTATTAAAAGCGTTTGTATTCGGTTTGGGTGGTGCTATCTTTGCAGTTATTATTGGGCTTGTATTACGCGCACTTGAGCCAGCTTTTAAAAAGCTCGATAAAAAACTCATTGTACGTTCACTTGTCGGTGCCGTAATTGCCGGCGGTATTGCTTTTGCACTACCACTTACCATGTTTAGTGGTCAACATACCATGTCAACCCTTATTAGTAATGCAGCGACAACGAGTATTATTATGTTGCTCCTGTTAGCTGTCGGTAAGATGTTGGCAACAACGATTTTACTAAGGACCGGGTTCTTTGGTGGGCCTATCTTCCCAGCAGTATTTGCGGGCGCCGCACTTGGCATTGCCCTTAACGGCTTGCTCGATGCACCCATTACCGTTGCCTTAGCTGGAACGATTGCAGGTATCATTACCGTTTCAATTCGTCAGCCGCTTGCTGCTGCCTTTTTAGTGGTTGCCATTACCGGCGCATCAACCGTAGCACCGGTTGCACTTGGCGTCAGCGCTGCTATTATTATCGTAAGTATCATTGAACGAAAGCAGGCAACTGCTAAGGAGTAAGTTCGTGAAACACAAGATAATTGTGTTTGGAGGCCAAGGTAGAACTGGTCAAGAGGTCGTCAGAAGAGCCCTACGAGAGGGTTATCAAGTAACTGCTTTTACGCATAAGAATAATAGGTCTCTGCCAACGCATCAAAATTTAAAAATCGTAGAAGGTAATGCTCGTGATGGCATGGCGGTTGAGGCCGCAATCGCAGGTCACGACACCGTTATTAACATCATTGCGCCCCATTTGCACGATAGTAAACATTACGACATTAGTGTCGTTGCCACCAAAAACATCCTCATTGCCATGAAGCGACAGGGCGTGTCACGTTACTGGGGACAGTGTGGCGCGTGGGCGACTGACCACTTACAAGATGCTAGCCTGCCAATGCAAATTGCCTTTAAACTATTTTTACCGTTCCGACGTATTTATACATTTAAAAAACAAGAAGACGAAATCGTGCGCAAAAGCGGACTCGACTGGACGATTGTAAGAGCACCCATGCTGACTAATGGCCCGTTAAAATGGCCGATACGTGTTTTTGTAGATACCTATAGGTGTAAATTCTACGAAATTCCACGTATTTCACGCAAAAGCGTTGCTAAGTTTTACATCGAAAATCTTGATAACACCGATGTAATTGGCAAATTTGTCGTTATACTTAAGTGATGTTTGATCGTTTTATTCATAAAACCCTCGGCCAACCGTACACTTTAACGGTTACGAAAGACGAAGGGCGCGGTATCCCAATTGTTTTCTTGCACGGCATTGCCAGCAGTAGTTTAACGTGGCGCAATGTTACGCCGTTAATTGATACTCATTCTCATCGAGTTATCACTCTCGATTTACTAGGCTTCGGTGAATCACCTAAACCAGAATGGAGCCACTATGCAGTTGACGATCACGTAGCTGCAGTTGTGAAAACGATTAAAAAAATGCGCCTCGGCAAAGTGATACTTGTTGGCCATTCTATGGGTAGTCTTATAGCTGCCCGGGTTGCAGCACTGCACCCTGAGCTCGTTACGCATCTTATTTTATGTAGTATGCCCCTGTATCAAACCGGTGATATCGACAATTCAATAAACGCCTATAAAAAAACGGGGAGACACCTAAGTAATGCCTATTTTAAGGTATATCAAGCACTTGCCGAAAGGCCAGACTTTACGCTTAAAGGTGCTAAGGAGCTGACGAAAATGAGTGGCAGCGACACGAGTTTTCGGCTCGACGAAACGACTTGGCAACCATTTAAACAAAGCCTCAAAAACACAATCGAACAACAGTCTGCTTTTTCTGATATAAAAGGTTTATCCATGGCAACTGATATCGTCTATGGCAGTTATGACGTGTTTGTTCTTGGCAACTATTTTAAAGATTTCGCGGAATCAAACCACAATATTACGGTTACACAAATAAGTGGTCGCCACGAAATTACGCCCAAATATGCTCAAACCATTGCACGTCTTATCGCAAAAGCTTGAGCATTTTCTAAATAGCACTATACTTATCCATAGTAAGTACCTATCCTATGGCATCACGGAATCAAAAAAACAGTAAAAAATACCCTCAGTTTAGTCTGCATCCCTATGGAATTGCACTATTACTATTTGCGTTACTTTTTGGTGTTATAGGAGGGTATGTTGTTCTCTTTAGTAAGGCCGCAACGCCCCTGGCGTGGTCTCCGCCCAGTGGCTATACAAGTTATCCTGTTAAAACAGTTACGCCAAATGCAAATACACAGACCATAAGCGGTGGCGGTGGTGATATGCTCGTAAAGTTGCCCAGCACGCCGACAGGTCCAATTACTTTTACGAGTTGCCGAAACGTCGTGGTACTAGGTGGTCAAATAAATCTCCCTCCTAATTCCGGTCCTGGCACGGATATGCGTGGATTTTATATTAATGGCTGTACGGGCACTGTTCATATAGAAGGCGTCTACATCAACGGTGATATTGCCACAGCAGAAGGTGATGGTATCGCCATAAATGCACCTGAAGCGATTGTGCAAATTGAGAACGTTAGAGTTAATAAACTTTACGGGGGCCAAGATACAGCAGTCCACAATCACTCTGATATTATTCAGCCCTGGGGAGGCGTTAAAGAATTACGCGTCGATCATCTCAGTGGCACAACTAATTTCCAAGGATTTCAAATCAACGACGATCAAGGTCATATTGGTAAGGTAATTATAAAAAATGCAAACATCGGTGACTCTGGTGTAGCACCTCCAACCAGTAATGGCGGGTATTATCTTTGGGTTAAGTGCGGTACTGGTACCACTTATTCTTTTGAGAATTTCTTCGTACAACCGCGTAGTGGGCGTACCCTTGGTAATTCACTATGGGATGGTGGTTGCGGATTAAACGCAGGAAGTTCCAGTGCGACATATACAAATGGAGCGATTAGTGGTGTTGTTACAAAGGGACAACCAGCTACAGGTGATTATGTTCCTGCCGGTAGCGTTGGAATTGGCTATAAGACAATTGGATATGCCGTTACGGGTGGTACGACACCAACAACGCCAACGACTCCTACCACTCCTACCACGCCTACGACACCAACAACGCCAACAGTTCCTACAACTCCTAGCACACCACCACCCAGTGGAGGACCAGCCGACCCAAATACGAATCCAACCATACCAACAAAACCTACAACGCCTACACAAACTACAAGCGGAACTATTGTGTTACCGACGCCTACTACTTCAGCTCCTACAACCAAAACAGAAGTGTATGTCGATGGAAAAATGGTAGCGAGCACATCCGACGACACGACACCAGCACTTAATACTGCGCAGCTTGGGAATGGCGAGCATATTGTTTCAGTCAAAAAAACTGATGTGAATGGAGCAGTCGCAGAATCTGCTCAGACTATCGATGTTAATAATTCACTTTTTACGCAGGTACTTGGACAAATGACCACAAAAACGGGTAAGCTCATAACTATAGGTCTCGTGCTCACTATTGGTATAGTAGTGATACTTATCTACAAGAAAATGCCGTTACCATTCCTGCCCAAAAGTTAAGCGTAAGTATAATAATATTGTATTTTAAAAAAATTTGTGATATAATCTGCTCGAAATAAGGAGTGGAGATTTGTAATGCCGCAGTCTTTAGGCGAGCTACATTTTAAAAAGAATACTGCAACCGCAGCAATGCTCGTAATAACTACAAGCATTGTATTGTGGATTATTTTTAACGCACTTTTTGATGCCTATCCGGCCCGACCAGCGTCATATCAAACCACGCCAGCTCCTACAACCAATACGGTTGTTCAACCACTCGATTACCACTACGACAACGACAATTTCTAGAACAAATTCAAATCTTTCAGTTCATCAGGTAAAAAGCCACTTTTGTGCTTAAAATCTGCTTGCCATTCATAGCCTTTGCCATACCCTAGATCTTTCATAAGTTTGGTTGGCGCATTTCGTAAGTGCAGGGGTACCTGAGCCGTTGGTGTCACTTTAGCGGTTGCCAAGGCTTTACTCATAGCATCAGCTACCGCTCGAGATTTTTTTGCACCGGCCAGTACGGTGGCACAGTGAAACAGGTTGTACTGGCACTCAGGCATTCCAATACGTTCAACGGCCAAAAAAGTACTTACAGCAATATTGAGCGCAGGGCTGGCAGCAATACCAACGTCTTCGCTGGCAAAAATCACCATCCGACGGGCTATAAACTTAGGATCTTCGCCAGCATCTAACATACGTGCCAAATAGTACAAGGCAGCATTAACGTCACTACCGCGCATACTTTTAATAAAAGCGCTAATAATGTTGTAATGTTGCTCACCAGCCTTATCGTAGCCTGGTAATTTGCGTTGTGCGGCCATTTTAGCCGTCTCTACCGTGATTTTACCGTTAGTTAGCCCAAGACACAGCTCTAGGTTACCAAGCGCTACACGGGCATCACCGCCACTGAGCTCGGCGATATAGGTAAGAGTCTTTTTATCGGCACGCTTAATTAGTTTTCGTTGTTTGAGCGCTCGCTGAAGGATGGTAACAATATCGTCGATACTGAGCGGTTCGAGTACAAGCACGCGACTGCGTGATAACAGGGGAGTGATGACTTCGAAACTTGGATTTTCTGTGGTTGCGCCGATGAGGGTAATTAAGCCGCTCTCTACATGTGGTAAAAACGCATCTTGTTGGGCTTTATTAAAACGATGGATTTCATCGACAAACAAAACCGTGTTCATACCGAGCCGTCGGTTTTCGCCAGCATGTTTAATCACGTTTTTAACGTCGGCAATACCCGCCGCAACAGCGCTAATCTCAATAAAATCAGCTTCGACTTCTTTGGCAATAATGCGTGCCAGAGTCGTTTTACCACTCCCTGGTGGACCCCATAAAATAAGGCTAACCGGTTGTTTGTTTTTAACAATTTGGCGTAGAATTTCGCCATCACCAAGCAAATGGGCCTGCCCAATGACCTCATCGAGCGTCTGTGGACGCATTTCCTCAGCCAGTGGTTGGCTCGTCATATACAGCCTAGTATAGCTAGTTTTACTAGCTAACGACAACTGGAGCTACGGCTTCTTTTGCAACCGTTAGTGCTACTGCAGTCTGCACAATAACCAAAATGAGCAACAGCCAATATACTTTGTTACTAATGCTTGGTTTTTTCCGCAATGCTTCACAAAAAGCTAAAATTATTAAAACAATCCCCAGCTTTATAGCAACCGGGATCATATTGTAATCTTTTGGTGCAATACCCACCAATGTCAGACCACTGATAATTTGCCAGCGGGCGCCATTCAAAATAACACCGGTAATACGGTGTGTTTTGGCAGTCAACTGTGCTAATAAACCACCTGCAACAGCTGCGAAACCAAGTAAATGTGAATAGAAAAGTACGTGTGTTAAAAATTCTGTCATCTGTCTAGTTCCTAACCTTTGCGAGCAATCGCAATATTTCTAAATATAGCCAGATAAGTGTAACGGTAAGCCCGAAAGCACCGTACCACTCAAAAACCTTTGGAGCTTTGCTGGCTGCAGCAGTTTCAACAAAATTAAAATCAAGTAACAAGTTAAGGGCTGCGATAAAGATAACTACAAGGCTAAAGATGATGCCAAACGTACCAGAATCCCAAATAAGGGGTGCGGTAATACTAAACAAGCTGAGCACAAACGCGAGCACGTAGTACAACATGATACCCAGCGTTGCGATTAAAATAACCGCTTTGAGTTTTTCAGTCACCTTAATAATGCGTGTTTGATACAAAAAGAGCGTTGAAAAGAAGATAACACCGGTTAGTGCAATTGCTTGCACGACAATGTTGCCGTAAGTATCGTTTGCCCAACGCGATACCGCGCCAAGTAAAAAGCCTTCGGCGAGTGCGTATAAAGGTGCGGTGATTGGTGTCGATTTTGGTACAAAACTGGCAATAAGCGCAAAAACTAATGCTGCAATAGACGAACCAATAAGAAGCATTGCTACACTGCCGGTAACATTACCTACTGCGCGCCATCCTAGTACACCAGTAACAGCAACGAGTAATACTAAAATAATAGTCTTAATAACCGTTCCACCGACTGTGGCGTGATTAACTGATTCAACCGCCATTACTCTATCAATGGCTTTTTTACTGAGTGCGGGGTTACCGCTGCGTTCTTGTTGCACCTTATATATACCTCCTTAGCTTATGCATTATCGTAACCGGTAATGCCAGCAGAGGCAAGGGCACTAGTTGTAATACGAAAAATGCATGGTTGTATAGATACAACCACTTGCGGGGTCAGAAGCTTCGTAAACCCCAAAATTGGTAAACATACCAACCATAATGGCGTAGTGAGTGGGGCTTGCTACCAAGGCATCAAAGGCAGCCTGTTCGGTATCGAAGCACTTTGCAAGGTTTTCGCCAACTCTACTTGCTTTAGGCGAATCACGCCAGATATAGTCAGAAAAAGCAGTTCCATTTGGTGCATAGTGATCCCAATAATGCTGACTAATCATATCGTTGGTTTTTTGCGAAGCACTGAGACTTAAGCGACTATCAATAACTAGTGACGCCAGCCCTTTGTCGGTACGTAGCTGATTAATCTTAGCAAGGTAAAAAGACTCGCTATCAGAACGAACCACAATACCAGGTGCCGAGGCTTTCGAGGCGCCAGCAAGCAATCGCGATGGGGTAGGTAATAAAATGACCGCCCAAAACAACACTACCGCGAGTAGTCCTGTAAATAATCTAAAATGAATGTAACGCCTCATAATAACTCCTAAATAGAAAAGACGACTCCCTCGCCAGGCGAAAGAATCGTCTTACAATGCTATTTTAGTATATTATTTTGTTTTTGTCAATATGTTAACAGTGGTCAGAATGTGACAAAATAGCTTTATGAGCATGCCCTTACACTTTGTACTGGTTAGACACGGCGAGTCAGAAGCCAACCTGGCACGAGATTACGCTAAAAAAGGCGACGAAACACTATTTACCGAAGAGTACCGTAAACGGGCTGATCGCTTAAGTCGCTTGACACCAAAGGGTGAAGAGCAAGCATTTGCTGCAGGTAAATGGATTAAAACAAACATCTTGGATAGCTTAATCCCGGCCGGTTTTGACCGTTACTATTGTTCGCCCTATAACCGAACCATGGAAACAGCCGCCCATCTCGAACTCGAACACGCCGATTGGCGCACCTCATTTTTGCTTCGAGAACGCGATTGGGGTGATATAGAAGGGCTAACCCGTAAAGAATTTATTGCCCAGTACCCTGACAGTGCTCGTAAACAAGAATCAGACCCCTTGCTGTGGAAGCCGCCCGGTGGCGAATCAATTATGGAAATGACCGAAACACGGGTCCGAGAAATGTATGATATGTTTCACCGTGAGCTATCAGATAAATCTGTTATTTGTGTTACGCATGGCGAATTTATGTGGGGTAACCGCTATGCACTTGAACATCCAACTATAGAAGAATGGATGCAGTGGGAAAACGACCCAGCCGAAGATTTGCATAATTGCCAGGTGTTCCATTACACCCGAGTCAACCCAGATACAGGCGAAATTGCCGATAATATCTCATGGTTCCGCTCGGTCGACCCATATAATCAACCAAACGAGCCAGGCGAATGGCGAGCCATAAAAAAGCGCCACTATTCCAACGAGCAATTGCTTGACTTGGCCGCACGCACTACCCGTTTGTTCGAGTAATATTGTGAGTCCATCATTGTGAGCGTACAATCATTGTTATTAACATAAGGATTTTGTATGCGCAAAAACCAATTAGGATTTTCAATGATTGCAGTCATTGCTATCGTTGTCGTCTTAGGCTTAGCTGGTGGAGTAGGTTACTACGTCTACAGCAAAAATAAGACCACAACAACGCAAGATTCAGTTGCTTCTACTAATACAAATAGCTCTACCTCAAATAAATCGACAGTACCTGCGGGCACATCTGCCAGCATTGATTCATTAGCCCAGCAAGATGCACAAGCAGAGTCAGCACTCGATTCTAAATACGAGCAGAGCGAGCAAAGCACCGCAAACAGTGCTAATAACGCTCAATCAAATGTAGGAGGATCAGTCGATGAATCGTCATTATAAAGCCCGTCTTGCAGGGCTTGTAGCCAGCGCCAGTGCTGTAGCAATGTTTAGTGTTGCACCAATGGCGAACGCGGTCAGCGTGCCTTCAAAAGCATCAGAACTAGCCGATAAATTTTGTACCAGCGTAACCACAAAACTAGGTGATGTAACAAATAAAGTAAAAGACGCTCGCGATAAAGCAACATCCGCTCAAAACGACCGAGCAACTAAAATTACTGATAATCGCGCTAAATGGGATCAGGAGCTTGCTGCGAACAGAGCCAAATGGGATCAACAGCGCCAAGATAATTTTGCAAAGCTGGAGGCTAAAGCCACCACTGATGCCCAAAAAACTGCCGTCAAAACATATGAACAGACCATGACCGATGCAATAACAAAGCGTCGTGATGCAAACGATGCCGCTCGGGCTGCGTTCCGTAAAGGTGTTGACGACGCTATCACCGCTCAAAAAAATACTGTGAATGCCCAAATTGTGATTATGCAAAACGCTATTTCTACAGCAGTTACAAATGCAGAACTAGCTTGTACATCCGGCAGCGCTAATGCTGCTTCTATCCGCAGCACGCTACAAACTGCTATTAAAAACGCTAAAGACACCTTCAATAACGACCGTAAAAGTGATGGAACCTTAGGAGATAAAATTAAGGCCCTCGCTCAAACACGAAACGATGCTATCAAAGCAAACGATACCGCCTTTGAGGCTACCGCCAAAGCTGCTCGCGAAGCTCTAAAAGCAGCGTTTGGCTCGCAGGCTAGTAACGTCTAAATTATTAGGGCTATCGAGTTCTAATAGAAAATACTCCACAAAATTGTGGAGTATTTTCTTGGGTTCGGCATATATTTGGCACTATGCCAAATAGCGACCTTGCAGGCAAAACAAACTTAGTTTTGCCAACGCAACCACTTGCGTTGCAAGGGTGGCCAATGTCCACCGGGCATTGTCGTTCGATTCCCAAATAACGACTAATTTAAAAGCTCCACCATTGGTGGAGCCCTTAAATTGGTGATCCCGAGGGGAATCGAACCCCTGTTTCCGGGATGAGAACCCGATTTCCTAACCGTTAGAAGACGGGACCACGTCAACTAAAATTCAGACTAAATTCTAGCAAATAACAGATAAAAAGTCTACCTCAGACTAAAACAGTAATTTGCCAACGATAACCCAGCGAATCGCAAAACCTGCAATGAGCGCAAACCCAAAGAAGCCACCACCAAATAGTGCAGGCTTAGCTTTAAACTGATTAATAATTGCAACCGGTATCGCGTTTTTAACCTCAATATCTTGCGATTTTGCCACACCGTTTTCATTCAGGGTTACTGTATGTTTGCCGTTTGTCAGTTTACCCGTTTCAATCGTATTGCCATTAATTTCTTTGCCGTCAACTAACACCTCAAACTGGGCGCCTGCAACACTCGGCTGTACGACCACATCACCCGTAACGGGGATTGGGTCCGCCGAAGGAGTTGAGCCGATTGTAATTGTTGTTACTGGTTCAGTGGGCGGTGGGGTAGGGGTAGGGGTAGGAGTTGGGCTTGGCGTGGGTGTGGGCGAAGGTGTGGGCGAAGGTGTGGGAGCAGGCGTAGATACGCTATAGGTAGTGCCATTACGAAGCGTTGAAACAAAATGATACTGTAAATCTTGCACACTAGGGCTATTTGTCACACTAAAGGGTGATGTCACATCCTGATATTTACTGCCATTTCTACTTAGGCTTGCGTATACCGTACCAGCTGTAAGTGGATAGGTTTTTGCATTCAACCCTGCGGGTGCACTGTATGTATACGAATTACCACCGACTTTTACCGTTATATCACCTGCAGTTGGTAATAGACTAAGGACCTCTACCGTGTCTCTTGCAGGGCTAGAGCCACCACGTAAGCTCATTAGTTTTGTTTGGCCACCCGTTGGTTTTGCTGAGTATGGCTGATTACGGTGTGATACATATAGCACATCACGTTTAAGCGCTGGCCAGCTACCCGTTTTGAAGCGGGTAATATAATACGATGTTATATCAAGTGGTACCCAGTTATTGTGGACCGATGGCGACACTTGGGCTCCTTCAGAATAATCGTTCCAGGTTGGAATCTGCACCCAATCGGCACCATTTATGGCTGCATTCCATGTTACCCGTAAATTCTCAGTGTTATTTGCTTCGTCATAAATACTTTGATTGGGTCGTTCGTCCTGCATGCTCACCGGTTGCATCCAAATTTTACCTTTTGCGTGAGCATCATTCATATTGCTTGATAAACTTGCGTTAGCCGCTGGATTTCTATTACCCCAGTTACTAAAGCCATAGCTAAATGGTGCAAAGGCTGTGGCATTGGCACTGTAGTTCAAAAAACAGGGTACGAGGGCAACGTTCATGCCATAGCTATTTTTCATAATATTTACAAAGTTTTGCCACCATGCTGCGCCTTGTTTTTCGGGTGCAAATGGCGATATAACCACGCGTCCGTCTGAAAGTTTATATAATGCAGATGAGTCTTTAACGCTCCCAATTGCGGCGGTAAGGGCATTGATGTCACCGGTTGCGGAAGCAGTACCGTCGGGCATGAGTATCATTTTGAAGGAGCTGTCAACTTGGGGTGCAGCTTGCAAAAGCAATTGAGCTCTTTGCCAATTTGCGCTCGTGCTACTGACACTCAATAAGTCAATCGTAAATCCATCAAGTCCAGCTTCAGTTGCACGCCTAACTTCTGTTTTCATATCTTCAAGTTGATAATTGTTACTAATCGGGGCCCTTGGTAGTGGTCTATCTCTTAAAAGACCACCGTAAGCAGCATGTTTGCCGCTTTCGCCATTTGGGTTCAAGTAGCCATTTGTATAGTAGTCAGATGTCGATACTTTATTGTCGAGTGATATCGGATACGGAGTAAAGTAGTGAGCAAATACCTTTTTACTGGCAGATTTAAGTGTTGAGTTAGCTGGCAAATCAAAAGGAAGTGCAACACTAGCGGCATGAGAATCTGGTGGGGCATTTCGTCCAGCCGCAAAATAGGCAAAACCTGCGACAAATAGAGCTCCTAAAAAAAGCCACCAGTACGACTCTAACCAATGTAATTTGGCATGGACTCCTTTGTTGATTGTTTGTTTTGCCATAATTGTTTAGTTTATAACGTGAGTATATCATACCTCTGTTAAAAAGCTTGCTTTTTACCGTGAAAACCCAGATAATACACTTATGTTTATTGTTACGGTTACGGTGGGCTAAATCGTACATGTTTGGCTTAGGTAAAAACCAAAATAATCCGAGTACTCCAGCCAGTAGTTTGGCGAGTAATTTGCATGACCAAAAAGCAATGTCCGAAATTATTCTTGGCGCTATTGAAGATGGTGTGATTTTAATAGATACAAACCGCTCAATACAGATGTTTAATAAAGCTGCCGAAAAAATTACCGGTTGGATTGCTAAAGATGCCATTGGCCTTGATTATAAATCTGTTATTAAGCTTGCTAATGATAAAAACGAGCCGTACACCCTCGAGCAAGATCCGCTCGATCGTATTTTTGCCGAAATCGCCCCGATACGTGATAACGGTGCTTGGCTACAAACCAGTAGTGAAAAAACCATTGCTATTAACCTGAGCGTCAGCCCGCTCATCAACGAAGCAAACGAAATTACTGGGGCGGTCGCTGTGTTTCGTGATGTAACCTTTGAGCGTCAAGAAGAGAAGCAACGAGCCGAATTTATCAGTACCGCTAGCCACGAGATGCGTACTCCTGTTGCTGCGATTGAAGGTTATTTAGCACTTGCCATGAACGAACGTGTCTCGCGCATAGATAGCAAAGCCCGTGAATATCTAGAAAAAGCACATGCAAGCACGGAGCACCTAGGTAAATTATTCCAAGACCTCTTAACCAGTGCTAAAGCAGAAGATGGTCGTTTGCAAAACCACCCGGTTGTTATCGAAATGAGCGAGTTCTTACAGCAATTAACCGAAGATATGCGCTTTACCGCCGAAAAGAAGGGCCTTGCAGTTGATTTTGTCATTGGTGCCGACCCGGCAGCAGCGGTAAGTGCTAAGGGTGGTGGCTCAATGAAACTTATAAAGCCTCTGTACTACGTGCACGCCGACCAAGAACGGTTACGTGAAGTGATTGTTAATATATTCGATAATGCCATCAAATATACAGACGCTGGCAAAATCAGTATTGGTCTTGCAGGTGATGATAATGTTATCCAAATTCGTGTATCGGATACTGGCGCGGGCATTCCACCTGAAGACGTTCCGCACCTATTCGAAAAATTCTATCGCGTCGACAACACCGCCACACGCACCATTGGCGGTACTGGTCTTGGCTTGTTTATTTGTCGAAAAATCATCGAAATGTATAACGGGCGTATTTGGGTAGCAAGTGATCTAGGTAAGGGGAGCACATTCTTTATGAACCTGCCTCGAATCAGTAGCGAAAAGGCAATGGAACTTAAAAAGAAAGAAGACGCCGAAAACCTCCCAACTGGGATTACGCAAACGACTAAAGTATAAGGTGTATTAATAGGATATTGACCATGCTACAATACAAGCAAATAAGCAAAAGCGTTAAACAAGGGTACTAACGGATATGCCAAAAATCATGCTCGTCGAAAACGACAACAATCTACGTGAAATCTACGGTGAACGCCTCATGGCTGAGGGTTACGATATTGTATCTGCCGGTGACGGTGAAGAAGCGCTTGCGCTTGCGGTTAAAGAAAAACCAGACCTTATTGTCAGTGATGTCATGATGCCGAAGATTAGTGGTTTTGACATGCTCGATATATTGCGCCAAACCCCAGAAACGAAGAATACCAAAGTTATTATGATGACCGCCCTCAGTCAAACAGAAGATAAAGACCGGGCTGACAAGCTCGGTGCTGATAAGTATCTCGTTAAGTCTCAAGTTACCCTTGAAGACGTAGCACGTGTTGTGCACGACCTTATTTATGGCGAAGATGCCGAGGCCGCTCAAGTAGCAGAAGCCGCAGCAACACCAACTGTTGAACCAGTTGCCGTAGCAACAGAACCAACTGTCGCACCAGTCGTGGTGGCACCCGAACCCGTAGTTACCGCACCAGCAGAGCCTGTTGTAGCTACCCCCACAGAACCAGCTGTAGCTCCGGTTGTACCAACTGTGGTGGCACCCGAACCAGTTGTAGCTGCTCCTGTAACCGATGATGGTACCGCAGCGCCGACGGCTGATAATCCTGTCGTACCGACCGATGTTGATGATGACAACGAAGGTACACCTATCGTTATGCCGCCAGCACCAGCTTCGCCAGTGGCACCAGAACCCGTAGTTACCGCACCAGCAGAGCCTGCTGTAGCTACCCCTGAACCTGTCATTACAAGCCCCGAAGCTACTGAACCCATCGTTGTGGCCGCGAATCCAATGCTTGGCACTGTAGAACCCGCCACATCATCAGCTGAAGCTGAAGCACCTGCTTCAGAATCTGCTGCAGCACAATCTACACAAGACGAAACCAATGCAATCGCCGAACAAATAAATCAGTTTGTTGCTGAGCAGCCCGCTCAGGAAGCCACTCACGAAGCACCACTCGTCGAACCAAGTGCTCAAGATTTAATTCATGCCCAAAACGATATTGAAGACCCAAGTGTCATTAAGCCAGCTGCACCGGTAGACCCAAGTATTCCAAGTGTTACCGCAGCACCTGCCGACAGCCCAGAGCCCGCTAGTGCTCGCAAAAAAGTGATTTCACCAATTAGCGACCCTAATCAAGGTCCAAACATTTACGAACTATATGAAAAAGAGATGGCGGATGAAGCGGCAAGCACACCAGTTGTTAACCCCAGTGCAGGCGCTTCAGTAGAAGCCGCAGAGCCCGATAATAATCCTATGACCGTAGCATCTACAGAAGTAGCAGCACCGCTTGAGCAAATAGATGTGTCTCAAATTGAGGGAGTAACCGTTGGTGAAGAACAGCCCCTTGTAGCAGCACCAACCCAACCAGAAGCGCCCGTCGCACCTGAACCTGCCACTACAGAAGAAAAAACAGCCGATCCAAACGACCCTGCAAATTTTGCATTGTAGCCAATAACCCCTTATTCTTAGGGTGATGAGAATTAATAAGTACCTCGCCGAACGCCTTGGTATATCGCGCCGCAGGGCTGATGATTTTATAAACCTACATGACGTAACGGTTAATGGTATGACAGCGCAGTCAGGTCAAGATGTTACCGATTCTGATACGGTATTAGTTGATGGCAAACCGCTAGCCGAAAAAAAGCAAATTGTATATGTATTGCTAAACAAGCCTACTGGCTATGTTTGTAGTCGAGACGGTCAGGGTAGTAAGACTATTTATGATTTATTGCCACAAGAATACTCCCATCTCAACCCAGTGGGCAGGCTCGATAAAGAGAGTTCTGGTCTTTTATTACTGACAAATGATGGCGCGTTACACCAGCAATTAACACACCCTTCATTCCAAAAAGAGAAAGTGTATACGGTGACTCTCGACAAAGCGCTGGCTGAACAAGATAAAAAGCACATAGAAGACGGGGTTGATCTATATGATGGTCCTAGTGCATTATCGTTAACTCTTTTGCGTCGCGATGGTAAAGTATGGCAAGTACGTATGCATGAAGGGCGAAATCGGCAAATACGACGTACATTCGAAGCGCTTGGCTACACTATCACCGCATTGCATCGTACCCAATTCGGTGATTACACACTCACGCAACTGCAAGAAAAAGCGTTTATCCAGTTGCCGCCACATAATAGGGCATAGGATTAGATAATTTTTTTCCACCTTGAATGCTGTCCCATAACGACTCATTGTAGAGTGTATTGGTTTGCACCTCGGCGATAAATTCGCTTGGTTGCATTTCTGTTTGATAGTGTGCAAGAGGTAGCTCAGGATTAAAAGGGCGAAGCCCAATAGTATACCCAGATGTTGGTATATACGTCTCGGTCCCCGCAAACGTAACTGCATCTTCTAAATCAGGCATATCTGGTAACCGGCCTAAGTCGTCCTGATGCACATAGTATTCGTACTCGAGCCGCACCAAACCCCCATAAAAACACTCTTGTATACGCCGTCTAAGGTCAACTTCTTCAAATAAATCTGGCATCGAATAGTATTTTTGGAGTTTCTGGTAGAGCCCTACAACATCTGCAACCGCCCAATCAGTAGCTTCAAGCTGGCTTGTAACCTTAATAGCAAACCGAGTGTTACCGTCATTAATGCTATGCCATCGTGAAAGTGTAGGGTTACTCGCTAAATCAACTGTTGCAATCCCTTCAGTAAACGCGCGAATTGCACGACCCCACACAATATTGTTATCAACCGCTGCTTCGTTTCTAAACTTTACATCTAGCCAATCGTCCAAGGCATCAATTGGAATTTTTTTATCTTCAATTTCTTGCCGAAGACCCATTACATAAGCCGATTTAGCATCTACTGGCTCTGGTGATTCACTAAAATTATCTTCAAAAGATTCATTTTCGTGTGCCATTTTTATTTTCTCCGTCTATATATCAGGTATACGCTCATGTTTTAAAAATTGCAACAAAAAAATGAGCCGGGGCGGGCGCGTCTGATACGACACGCCGCGCCACCGGCTGTGGTGTGGCCTACTCCTCGACCTCTTGCCAGAGGCGACCTCGCTTGACCCACCAAACGACCCTCTTCTTGGGCTCCGCGAACCCGATGTCTTCTTCGACCTGTGGGATCATTGACTACCTCCTCGTGTTTTCAGCTATACAGCTGTGTCTCGAACGATTCGTCGTTCCATGAGCTTGCGAACGATACCCAGATGTCGAGCAGCGAATCGCGCTTGATGTATGCGACAGCCGCAAAAGCCGCTACCGCTCCGCTGAGCAGGGCTACCTTCAATGCACACCCCCACAGATAAGTCACTGTTTTTATACAGAGATAAAAAATTATATACTAGTCATGTCGATTGTCAATATTTTGCTGGCTTTTTACCTCTGTTAATGGTATACTTTCAGGCGAATGAGTAAAAAAGTTCCTATTGTCGCCATCGTAGGCCGCGCGAATGTAGGTAAGAGTAGTTTGTTTAACGCCATTATCGGTCACCGAGAGGCGATTGTTGCCAACGAGCCTGGCACCACCCGCGACAGCATTATGGCGCGGGCAAATTATGGTGCGCATGATTTTTGGCTGATTGATACCGCCGGTATGAAAGACGCCGAAGACGAGTTTGAATTTACCATCCAAGAGCAGATTATTCAGGCAGCTGACAGCGCCGATGTAATCATGGTTGTGGTAGAAGCAAACGTTATGATTACAGAAGAAGATCGTCGTGTGGCAAAACTCGCTCTTAAAAGCCGCAAACCAGTCATTTTGGTGGTAAATAAGGTAGATAAAAATGTTCGTGTCCGTCTAGAAGATTATCTAAAGCTTGGTATCAAGCCCGTGATGGCTACCAGTACAACGCAGCGAACCGGTATTGACGAACTACTAGAAGAACTCGTAAGCGACTTGCCAAAAGCAACGATTACCGCCGATGATGACCGTATAAAAATTGCCATTTTAGGTCGACCAAATGTTGGTAAAAGCCAATTATTTAACACCTTGGCAAAAAAACAGCAGGCAATTGTAGCCGACCGGGCAGGTACAACCCGTGACGTCAACCGCACCATTATTAAATACATGGGTCGCGAGATTGAGCTACTTGATACCGCTGGTATTCGCCGCAACGGCAAGATTGAAGTTGGCGTAGAAAAATTTAGTGTCATCCGAAGTCTAGCCGCAGTTGAGCAAGCGGATGTCTGTTTTCTGTTGATTGACGTCAACGAAATGAGTGTGCAGCTTGACCAAAAAATTGCTGGTCTTATCAAAGAAGCGGGCAAGGGACTCGTTATCGTTGTGAGCAAGTGGGACAGCGTAATTGACAAAGATGCTTACACGCGTGATGCCTTAGCACCAAAAATTAAATACGATTTTGACTTTGTGCCATGGGCGCCACTCGTATTTACAAGTAGCATCACCGGGCAGAACGTATCAAAATTATTTGAAATTGCACTCGAAATTGTCAACAACCGTACGCAAAAAATCACTACTGGAGAACTCAACCGTTGGCTCCGTGCTTGCGTTGATGCACATCCACCTGCAGGGCTTAAAAACAGTTTTCCGCGCCTCAACTACATTACGCAAACAGACGATGCCACACCAACTTTTAAGGCATTTGGGAGCCACACAAAGTTACTACACTGGAGTTATAAGCGCTATCTAGAACGACGCCTACGTGAAAAATATGGATACGAAGGCACTCCTGTTCGTTTTATCTTTAGCGAAAAGCACGAACACCAGCCAAACGCACCAAAACCTCGCGGTCGCTAAACCTCTTCACCTGTGCCAAACACACGTGGCCTTAAAGCAATAATTCGGGTGAATATAGCAAAAATGTAGAGTGTAACTGCCATTGCAACTACACTTACGAACAGCCACAGCCACGAGCTGATTTCACCAAGAGAGGCAGCGTTAACAAAAAACAGGTTGGCTAGTGCTTTATTGAGCGAACCGATGAACAGTGCCGCCCACAGCAAAAAGCCAATAACGCCCGCAATTCTGAGCGCCAATCGTGCAATATATGCCCTAAATTCGCTAGCTCGACTCTTTTTACTACGTGTATCGTGCAACAGAGTCAGCTCTTCGTCGGTGCTACGTACTTGCACCACAATATACTCAAAAATAGCAAAGACTACACAACCAATAAGCATCCACACCAAAAAGTCGATAAATCGTGGATCAATTCTGGTTTCGATGTTATTTAAATACCAGTTACCAATTTGAGTAGCAAAATCTCCGGTATCAGATAACGTATTGGCGTCTTTACCACCAAGTAAAAGCCAAAATTTTTGGATATTTTCGATAATTAGTAGTGCCAACGAGACGCTTAAAAATACGATTACTTCAGCTTTTTCTGGTGCAACTAATTTTAAAAATGGTTTCATGTTTGCTTTTTTAGCTTATGGTTTCATACTACAGTACCATCAGTTATCTGGCAAACACTGGTACAATAGATGAACATTTAAACACCGTACCTCTGTTTTATAGTCAAAATACAAATACAAATTGCGAAAACGGTTACAGTTTTTAAGGAGTAGCTTAGCTACGCCGAAAAAAGGCTGACCGTTTGCAGCTTTGTCTTTTTATTTTGGCAAAACAAGATGGTGCGATGTTAAAATGCCCTAATGGGACTTTTTCAGAAACAACCATACCAGTTAAAGCAAAATCTGCCATATACCATTTCGATGGCCACTACGGCTGTACTTATCGTTGGCCTTGGCAACCCAGGTGATGAGTACAATGGTACGAGGCACAATGTGGGCTTTATGGCGCTCGATTGGTTTGCCAAAAAGAACGATTTTAGCGACTGGCACGAAGATAAGAAATTCAAAGGGTCTATTTGTGAAAAAACGCTTGGTTCGGTCCGTGTCATTTTGCTAAAGCCTTCGACTTTCATGAATTTAAGCGGTGAATCAGTCCAGGCAGTTGCTAGTTTTTATAAAATATCCCCCGAACGCATTGTGGTCCTACACGACGAACTCAGTATTACATTTGGCCAAATTCGCAATCGAGTCGGTGGGCAGGCTGCGGGGCATAATGGCATCAAATCAGTGATTCAGCATGTGGGTGAAAACTTTGGCAGAGTTCGTATTGGTGTAAAAGATGAGTTTTCAAAGATTACTGATACCAGTAAGTTTGTACTCGCTAAATTTAGCAAGGTAGAGCAGAGTTACTTAGATGACATTTTTGTAGAGGTAAACGGCATTTTGACCGAATACACCTATGGTGGTGAGCTACCAAACGATACCCGCAGTATCGTTTTTGATTACGGCGACGACTAATATGCTACTGAACATCGATATCACTGACAAACACTTTGGCGACAAAGTACTCTACAGCGACCTACAGTTCTCGCTTGATAAAGGCGAAAAGGTAGGTTTAATTGGCCGTAATGGCGTAGGCAAGAGTACCTTGTTTGCCATGCTGGCTGGCGACGACACCGATTTTGACGGTACAATCCAGACTGCTCGCAATACCATTATTGTGAGTACCCGCCAAGAACACCTTGGACTCGAGGATACAGCAGCAGTTGACTACATACTGAGCGAGTTACCACATTACAGCAACTTAAAGCATATTATTGATACATACCCAGAAACCATGGCTACCAGCCAGACCAAAATGAACAAATACAGTGATGCGCTTGAGCAGTTTGGTGCACTCGGTTACTACACGATTGAGGATTCGGTACTGCAGCAGCTGGCAACATACCAAATAGACGAGGCAAAGGCTCGCGGACCGCTCAAAAACTTGAGTGGTGGCCAAAAGCGCTTTGTCGAACTCGTTAAAATCGCCCACGCCAATGCTGACGTTGCATTAATAGATGAGCCGACAAACCATATGGACTATGTCGCTAAAGAAGCGTTTGTAAAGTGGCTCCGCGAAGTCAGTAATTTAGCAGTACTGGTTATTACACACGACCGTGACGTACTGCGTGAAGTTGATAGAATTATCGAAATTAAAGATAGCATTGCGCTCAGTTATAAAGGTAATTACAATGCGTACCTAAAGCAAAATAGCACGTCAACCGTCGGTGCTATCCAAGATTACGAAGTCGCCCAAGCAACCATTGCCAATCTAAAAAAACAGATAGAATACGCCAAGGCCCGTGCGCCGGGTTATAAAGGTAAAGCCGCCAAAAATCCATGGATTGTTATGCGCAATCGGCTCGAAAAGGAGCTTGCCCGAGTCGAAGCAACTGCTCAAAAACCAAGTTTTTGGATAGACCGCGAATCATTAGAACAGCTGCATGACAAAGCGGCCACTAGTTACCAAAAATATAAGGCCAAAAATATTCGTATTGGTAGTACTAATACTCAAAATGCCGGCGCCCAGCTACCGATCGTCGATGTCCGCGATATATCACTTGGCTACGATAGACCGTTGTTCGAGCATGTCAGTTTTCGACTGCCAGAAGGTGGCCGAGTGCGTTTGCACGGCCGCAATGGAGCTGGTAAAACAACACTCATTAAAACTATCGTCGCCACGGCCAATGGGCAAAGAAGTGATGCTACCTACTATGATGGCTTTATCGATATCCGGCCAAAATTAACAATTGGCATGTACGAGCAAGAAATTGCCGCCAAATATCTAGACTTACCGCTCGAAATGGCGCTTGAGCGTCTGTATTTAGACCAAGATTTGTCTATCAGTAATCAGCGCATTCGTCAGTTAATGGCAGATTACTTATTTGACCCAATAACAGATGCTAAATTGCCACTAAGCACACTTAGTGGTGGCCAAAAAGCACGTTTTCAATTGATTGCAATGCTCAGCAATAATCCGCAACTACTCATACTAGACGAACCAACCAATCACTTGGACCTGCCAAGTATTGAAGAGCTCGAAACGGCGCTCCATAAATATCAAGGGGCAATCATCTTTGTGAGCCACGATGGCTATTTTGTAAATGGCTTCGAGCACGAAACCATTGCCATCGGTGGATAAGTAAACTGAGAAATCGTTGACAATATTACAAAATACTCGTTAAATAAAGCTAACGCTAAAAAATAAAAAGGATAAAAAATGAAGCTGTCTCTTAAAAAGATGTCCCAAAAAGGCTTTTTGCACTTAGGTACTATATTGCCAATGGTTCTTGTAATGGTTGCTGTTGGTGGTATAGGTGCCTATGTTTTAAGAAAAAGTCATGCGGCTGTTGGGCCACCAACCACAGGTGGAAGTGCTCCAACAGTGCGTGCCACTCCAACAGGTAATGGGTACCTTATACAAGGTTCGAACGCCACATATTATACAGGCGGGTTCGCAACAGTTGATCCTTATACTGGTTTAAAGTCAGTAATTAAACTGACAGACGCAAAGGGTGTAGAGCTTGCAAACGCAACTAGCATCGATTCAATTCAGTGGGCACCAGACGGTCTACACTTCTTTGTTGTTTACCGCAGTAGTTTAAGTGCCACTTATTACCAGACTCTTGCAGTTGCCAATTATAATGGGACTAACCTAACCACAGTTTACAAGACGCCTTCTTTGTCTTCTATTACGTATATGAGGAACCCTCATTGGTCACCTGACAGTTCCAAAATAGCATTTGTAGAAGGTGATACGACAAATAAATTGATGGTTTACGGCTTGACCGGTACCAAAATTTCTGAAGCTCTGGCACCTACCTATAGCTGGAAATTAGCGTGGAGCCCAAGCGGTGGCAGCATCTTTTACAGCTCTCAAAATAGTTCCTACGTTTATGACGTAACATCAGGTATTTTTTCCCAAGATAGTAAAGGCATGCCTGCTCAGCAAGTAGCTGGTTATACAGACAATAGTCACGTTGTCGGTAGCTACTACGATACCACGGCTAAAACAACCGTAATTGATTACGCTGATTTGGTTACAGGTTCACGGACTAAAATTGCATCTACATCATCTGATTACTGGCCGCCAGTGATGTCACGTGACCGCAAGTGGGTTCTATCAACAGCCTACAATAAAGGGTATCTAAAGCTTGTGAGCATCGATGGGGCTGTCGTAAAAGATATACCAACCGGTTGTGTCAATATTGGCAGTTCATTTGTATCATCCGATGGACAAGACGTGTTCTTTGTATGCCGTACAAGTGCCGCAGCTTATATTTCTACCAAACAGTACAATATAGCTTCCGATACCGTTACCATCGCAAAGGGAAAGATTGATAATAACGGTGGAGACAACGGGGTTAATGCACCATGGCAACCCGGTGCCTCAAGAGTATCTTCAAAGTCTTGTACCTCGGGGTCTTATTCTATGAAGTCAGAGCAAACCTTTAACGGACTAATCGGTGGTTTAAGAACTATGCCAAGCCTCAAAATTACACCTCTGGTTGGCACAACCGTCCAAGCAAAAAAGGTGGACTATACTATTACCATCCAAACGCTTAAGAGCGGTGTGTGGACCACTGTAAAAACATATGGTGCCGCGACAACGACAACGTCGGGTACTTTCACGCTTGATCCTGCAGATACGGCTGAATATGCGATTGGTGGCACAAGAGTGATAATTTCTTCTGGTGTATACGGTGACAATATTGCCAACTGTTCAGTAACACACTATTCAAGCTAGAAAGATTTAGCAATTAAAATAAAAAGGATAAAAAATGAAGCTGTCTCTTAAAAAGATGTACCAGAAAGGCTTTTTAAGCCTGCATATCATTCTGCCACTCGTAATAGCTATTGCCGCTATTGGTGGCGTGGGTGCATATGTACTGATGAAAAACAGTCATGCGGCGTCAAGTCTTACCAGTAGCGGATGTTATCTTAGGGGCCGAGTCTGGACGGGTAGTTCTTGTTCTAAAACTTGTATTTCTGGTGCTGGGTCCCACGTGGTAGCGAGCCCGTATGATTACTGCTCGGGTGCTGTTAGCAAAATTAGTTACAGTACATGTGTTAGTAAAAATCGAAAATGGGTTGATAGTGGTTGTGCTCGTCGTTGGCAGCAAACAAAACTAGCTGGAGCACCCCAATGTACTAGCTCATCTATGACCTACTATGTTGAAAATACTTACGACAGGTGTGCAACACTTACGCAAACCGTTACTCCAACATACAGTTGTCCGTCAAATTATCGCCTTATTGCTGCTAGCAACGCAAAGATCCAAACACCTACTTCAATAGATATCATCGATGGCAGAACATGTGAAACGACCGTATCTAACACTGGTACTGTACTACCGCAATATTGGTACGTAAAACCTTCTAAATCTTAGCTCACTAGCAGAATTATATCTTTAAACTAAAAAGAGCCCACAGAGGGGGTGGGCACCGCTGTAGGCTCATGTTAGCCTTCAACCCCGAACTGGAAACCAGTTCAACGCTTTGACATCCCACCTCAAACAAAACGAGGGGCTAAAGCTTACGGTTAAAGGCGTTAGTATGTTTTAGAACGCCTGTTAGCTAACACAAGGTTAGCGAGCGCGTTTCGCGTGGAGGGTAACAACGTTCGACGCACGTTCTAAAACAATCTAACAGTGTTGTATGTATAAAGTCATTGAGACTTTATGCATACATCGTTAGAATTTGGGGGTATAAGGTGCGTAAAGCGTAAGAGTTTCACGCTTACGTTGCACATAATAGCATTTGTTTTATTTTTTGTCAACAATATTTTAAATAATCTTTTCGCTTATGCTTCACATCACCTCTGTTAAAAAAGATTTTCCAAGACAGCTAACAGATATACCAAGCCCACCAAAAGAGCTCTTTATAGAGTCGGTAAAATGGGCTGATCTAGTAGAAAAACCTATGCTCGCCATTGTTGGTAGCCGAAAGGTCTCAGTATACGGTAGGGCGGTCACCGAACAGCTTGCACGCGGTGCGGCAGCCAGAGGTATTGTGATAGTCAGTGGGCTTGCGCTGGGAGTTGACTCAATAGCGCATGCGGCTGCACTTGAAGTTGGTGGTGCAACTATTGCTGTCCTTCCGAGTGGGCTCGAACACATATACCCAACCACGCATACCGGCTTAGCCCGACAAATAATTAAACAGGGTGGGGCACTGTTGACCGAATATCCACCCCATACAACTGCTGCTTTTAAGGGTAATTTTATTGCCCGTAACCGACTTATCGCGGGCCTTGCTAGTGTTGTACTCGTAACCGAAGCGGCCGAAAAGAGCGGAAGCTTACATACAGCAAACTTTGCACTCGAACAGGGTAAAGAAGTGTTAGCCGTGCCGGGACCAATCAATAGCCCGCTGAGCGCTGGTTGTAATAGTCTTATAAAAACTGGGGCGCAGATGGTCACGTCTGTCGATGATATTTTACAGCACTATAAACTAAGCGGTTCTCCTCACGATGTAAGGGTTGGTGGTGCAAACCAAGCCGAATCCGCAATCTTACAACTTATACAAAACGGAATACACGATATCGATGACTTACAGCAACAGTCATTATTATCTGCCGATGAATTTCAACGTACGCTCAGTATGCTCGAAATTACTGGGCAAATTACCGCTATCGGTGGTGGTAAGTTTACATTGCGTTAGTGTTATTATCATTGTATAATATAGTTTCGCTGTTTCGGAACACAGCGACGAACTGGAGGGGACATGGGCACAACGTTCATGCTTTTGCTCGGTGCACTGGTGGTATATCTCGGTGTCTACGGTTACCGATCGGTCCGCAAGACATCAGATCACGATGACAGCAAGATGATGTACATCCTCATCACCTTGGTTGGCGGCATGCTGTACGCGTACAGCGTCTACACCATCTGGGTTTTCAACCCGCTGCTTGCTGTCGGTGTCACTTCAGTGATCATCATCTTTGGGTTCGCAATTCTCCCGCTTAAGCGGAAACTTGTGAACTACCAACAGCTGAGCGAGAAGCGGTGAACATCGCAACCATCCATTCCGTTTCGACCCGGCCAGTACCCTCTAACGGGGGTCACTGGCCGGGCCGCTTGCAATTTAATCCGTATAGCTATAGGCTAATGTGGTTATCTTGTGATAGGTTTTACATATATATATGAGCAATAAGAATCTTGTTATCGTCGAGTCGCCTGCAAAGGCAAAAACCATTGAGAAATTTTTAGGCAAAGACTACACCGTAAAAAGTAGCTTTGGTCACATCCGTGATTTACCGAAAAAGGGCTTAAACATCGACAAAGATAATAACTTTGAGCCATCCTACGAAGTACCAGCCGATAAAAAGAAGGTTGTCAGCGAACTCAAAAAAGAGGCTAAAACCGCCGAAACCGTCTGGCTCGCAAGTGATGAAGACCGCGAAGGTGAAGCTATAGCCTGGCATTTAAGCGAAGCGTTAAACCTGGATGCTAAAAAAACCAAGCGCATTGTCTTTCATGAAATCACCGAAAGTGCCATTAAAAATGCTATTGCCAACCCGCGTACCGTAGACATTGACTTGGTAAACGCCCAGCAGGCCCGTCGTGTGCTTGATCGTTTAGTTGGCTACGAACTATCACCAATACTATGGAAAAAGGTCCAAGCGGGCCTCAGCGCAGGTCGTGTGCAATCTGTTGCTGTACGCTTAATTGTTGAGCGCGAGCGAGAAATTAGTGCCTTTAACCCAGAGGCCAGCTTTCGGGTACAAGCTATCTTTTTAAAGGATAATCAAGAAATTCCAGCTGAGCTTAACATCCGCATGCCCGACGAACAGCATGTAACTGATCTTTTAGAAGATTGTAAAACCGCTACCTTTACTGTGCATGACATTTCGCAAAAACCAAGCCTGCGTAACCCATCGGCACCATTTACAACCTCGACCCTACAACAAGAAGCTGCCCGAAAACTCGGATTTAGCGTGAAGCAAACCATGACCCTTGCACAGCGCTTGTATGAAAACGGTCATATTACCTACATGCGTACCGACAGCACAAACTTATCTGGCCAAGCCATCGCTGCTGCCAGCAAATATATCGAAAAGGAATTTGGCGCCAAATATCACCAAGTTCGTCAATACAAGACTAAAAATGCCTCAGCTCAAGAGGCCCACGAAGCAATCCGCCCAACTAGTTTTGAACGTTTAAACGCTGGTGATGATAAAAACCAAGAAAAGTTATATCAACTTATCTGGAAACGCGCTTTGGCCAGCCAAATGGCAGCAGCCGAAACCGAGCGTACCGAGGCCGAAATTACTATTGGTGGTAGGGCATCAGCTTTTATTGCTAAAGGTGAAGTCCTTAAGTTTGACGGTTTTCTAAAGGTCTATGGTGGTGGTAAAGATGACGCAATTCTCCCTGTACTCGCGAAAGGTGATGTATTACAACGTCAAACGATTACCGCCCACGAAACCTTTAGCCGTGCACCAGCTCGCTATTCAGAAGCAAGCCTGGTTAAAACACTCGAAGAACTCGGTATTGGTCGTCCTAGCACCTATGCGCCAACGATTAGTACTATCCAAAGTCGTGGCTACGTAGAAAAGGCCGATTTAGAGGGCGTAGAACGTAAGGCAGTCCATTTTGAGCTATCTGGTAATAACGTTACACGTGACGAGCAAGCGGAAGTCTATGGAGCCGATAAAGGCAAATTATTACCGACACACCTAGCTGAGGTAACCACTGATTTTTTGGTTAAGTATTTCGATGCCATTATTGATACTGGCTTTACCGCTCGTGCCGAAGAACAGCTCGATGAAGTAGCCGAAGGCAAGTTGATATGGCAAGACGCCATGAAGGCCTTTTACGCCCAGTTCCATCCGTTAATCGAAGCTTCAGCCGATGCTAGCCGCCAAGAAACATCTCAAGCTCGTCTACTTGGCGAAGACCCTAAAACAGGCAAGCCAATCTATGCTCGTTTTGGCCGTTTTGGACCAATGTTACAACGTGGCGAAGTAGAAGGCGAAGACAAGCCCGATTTTGCACCGATGCCTACCGGTATCCGAATAGAAGATGTAACGTTTGAAGAAGCCATGACCATGTTTAGCTTGCCCCGCGAAGTTGGTGTTACTAAAGATGGTGACGTTATAAAGGCGAATATTGGCCGTTTTGGCCCCTATATTCAGGTTAATAAGCTGTTTGTATCTATTAAACCGCACGACCCATTCAGCATTACCGAAGCCGAAGCCCGCGAACTATACGAAAAGAAGCTCGAAACGCTTGCTAATCGCGAAATTAAGACGTTTGAGAAAGAAAAAATTCAGGTCTTAAATGGCCAATATGGCCCATATGTTACTGATGGCAAAAAGAATGCCCGTATCCCTAAATCAACTGACCCTAAGACCATCACTCTCGAACAAGCCAAAGAGATGCTCGCAAAGGCTAAGCCAGCACGCAAGCGCGTCATAAAGCGAAAAAAATAGATAGCAAGCTTCAGGTACTATTGACATTTATTACTTAAATTGTTATTATATGTTTTAACGCATCGTGAACATAGGTTTTTCGATGCCCAGTCGAAGTCTAAAGTCCAAGTCTGCAGTCTCAGTCTGAGTCCAAAGTCTTGGGGGCACTATCGACCGCGGGCATCGTGCGCCCAAGGGAGATGTGTTGAAAGAGAAAGCGTGGTGCCAACCACGCCAACTCATCGCGAATCGGGTAACTCGGCGACTTATGCCGTAATCCCAAGGGTGGCCCAATGTTAAGCTACAACCCGGGCCAAGCTACAGAGGGACGGTACGGATCCAGGCGTTGCAACGTCAGGCCGTAATCGCTAGGTTGATTGAGTGGGGTTTGCCAAGGCAACGGTGAACCCGTACGACACTTTCAGTCACTGGTTTCAAAACTCGTCCAAACAGGGTTCGACCCCTGTGGTAGTTACATTACAATATTTTGTGATTAGACTGCCAGAAGTCGCTGTGCTGTTCGCGACAGCTACACCCGGGTAGCCCCGGAGCCCTCGTGCATTAGTAGGTCATGCCTCCCGGCGCCGAACATGTTCGCAGCGAGCTTCGGGGCCCCGGGCCCCACCGAAAGCCCCGCAATACTGCGGCGAGTTCTACCAAGAACAGCCCACTATTCCGGGGCTCTTTTCATGCCAAAAA
>CAZMHJ010000003.1:0-1573 GCA_964566075.1 uncultured Candidatus Saccharibacteria bacterium
CAGGTGTTGCCAGCTGCCAGCGACTGGAGTAATCAGGGTGCTTTTGATACTATCCTGGGCGTTATTTGGCGTATCGTCTTTGCGAGTATTGTGGCACTCTTTATTGGTGATTTCATGAACAGCTATGTTCTTGCTAAGTTGAAAATTAAAACAGAAGGTAGGCAACTGTGGGCTCGTGTGGTTGGCTCAACGGCTATTGGTAGCTTAATCGATACGGTGATTTTCAGTCTTATTGCATTTGCGGGTACCATGAGTGGCAGCACGATGTTGCAATTGATTGCCACCGTTTACTTTATTAAGATTGCAACCGAAATTATTGTATCGCCACTAACATTAGCTGTCATTAACCGAATTAAGCGCACCGAAAATATCGATACATACGAAGACCCAAGCCTAAGCTTTACGAAATAAAAGCTGTAGCTGCTTCTTTGCCGTAATAGCGACGTAAAAACGATGCTTTGTATTCAAAAAAGGTATTGTTATCTATGCTTTCTCGTATCTTGTCTACAGTGCTAACAACAAAATATTCATTATGAATACTTGCAAGTGTGGCTCCTAAAATTTCATCGGCCTTAAATAAATGATGTATGTAAGCCTTTGTGTAGTGTTTGCAGGTATAGCAGTTGCAATCTGTATCGATTGGTGAAAAATCATGACCATATTTACTATTTGTAACATTAATGCGCCCATCGTAGGTATATAAAGCACCGTTTCGTGCCTGGCGAGTAGGGGCCACACAATCAAACGTATCGATACCGTATTCAACACCCAAAAAGAGATCAGCTGGTTGTGATCCCATTCCCAAAAGGTGTCGTGGCTTCTCTTCTGGTAGTATTTCGGTTACCCAGCGCACGGTATCTTTAATTTCACCTGGCTCAAACACACCTCCAATACCGTAACCATCAAAATCTTTGGTGCCAAGGTACGATGCACTCTGTTTTCGTAAATCTTCGTGGCGGGCACCCTGTACAACACCATACAGCGCTTGCTGGTTTTCACCTCTTTCAAGGTGCTCAGCATTAAGCTGCTGATGACGAACCAAACAACGGTCAGCCCATGCATGCGTACGCCCAAGACTATCAATAATGTATTCGCGCTCAGCGAGTGGGGCGGGGCATTCATCAAAAGCCATATGAATATCGGCACCAATTTGGTGTTGCAATTCCATACTACTTTCGGCAGTCATTTCTAATTTTTGTCCATCAATGTGGCTTCTGAATTGCACCCCTTTATCGGTAACTTTCGCGAGTTGGTCATTCGATTTTTTTGCAGCACCTGCATCGCCTTTTTCGGTGTGGGCAACTTTATCGATACCTTTTTTATAGGCAACGCCAAGACTAAATACCTGAAACCCACCACTATCGGTAAAGGTTGGGCCGTCATAATTCATAAATGTACCTAAACCACCAGCTTGCTGCACAATATCAGCACCCGGCCGAAGCATGAGGTGATACGTATTAGCTAAAATCGATTGACCACCAAGTTCTTTTACTTGCTCTGGTGTGAGCGCTTTAACTGTTGCCTTGGTACCACCCACGATAAATGCTGGTGTTTTAATATCGCCATGCGGCGT
>CAZMHJ010000003.1:1673-21389 GCA_964566075.1 uncultured Candidatus Saccharibacteria bacterium
CTATCGCCGTAGCTCAAGAACATGTAGTGTTCGTCAATGCAGTGCTCGTATGCGGCTTTTAGATTATCCCAACCCGCAAAGGCCGCTGCTAGCATGAGTACTGTACTATGTGGTGCATGAAAGTTTGTAAGTAGGCCATCAATGACTTTGAATTCATAACCAGGATACATAAAAATATCAGCCTCGCCCGTAAGTTGCTTTGGTTCTTCGTGCAAGATTTCGTTGGCTGCATATTCTAACGTACGTGTAATTGTAGTGCCTAATGCTACTACTCGTTTGCCAGATTTTTTTGCTGTTTGGATAGCGGCTACGGTTTCTTGTGGTACCACAAAAAATTCTTTGTGCATAACATGGTCTTCAACGTTGTCTGCGCGGATAGGCATAAAGGTACCTAAACCTACATGGAGTGTCGCATAGCAAATAATAATTCCTTTAGCCCTTAGCTCATCAAGGATTTCATCGGTCATGTTAAGGCTGGCTGTTGGGGCTGCGACAGAACCTTTATCTTTTGCCCACACTGTTTGATATCGCTCAATATCAAGTGGTGTTGCATCACGCCGCATATACGGGGGCAGGGGAACCATACCTTCAGATTCGGCTAGTTCTAACAAATCGGTATTGCTTTTTACGATTGCAAGACCGTCACCTAATACATTGATAACTTCTAGTTCCGCGCCACCAGTAGTACGTAATATATCACTAACAACAAGCTTGCGGCGGTACATTACCATATGCGTATGCCAATCATCCGATATACCATGTTTTTCAAGGATAATTAGTTCGCGTTCGGCACCATTTTGTTTAAGTGCCTTAATGCGTGCTTTTATAACTTTAGTATCGTTTAGGACTAAAACATCTCCTGGTTCAAGATACCTTACAACGTCAGTATATTGTTTGTCTTCAAACGCACCTGTATGGCGATTAAGTACTAAGAGCCTTGAAGTGCCACGTACTTTGGGGGGTTCGCTCGCAATCCGCTCCTCAGGGAGACTATATTCGTAGTCGGATATTTTCATTAGCTCTTGCTACTGGCCAGCAGTTTGTTAGGGATATTGCGCGAAAAGGCGAGCGTAAACACAGATACAACAAGCAAGAAGAAAACTGATTCACGCAGTGCGTTCATTTGTGAATCAGCATAGATTGCACTAATTTCTTGTGCTTCACTTGGTGTTGCCCCTTGTGCTTCTGCTGCAGTTGCTACTTCTGCTGCAGGCACAATTTGTGCGGTAGTTACATGATCGCTGATATATGTTTTGGTACTCGAAGGCAAACTACTCATACCTACACTTGTTAAGAATCCAGTCGTAAGTGATGCAATAAGTACCGAACCAATTAAAGCAGTACCAAGTGATGAGCCTATGTTTTGGAACGTACCTTGTAAGCCACCAACCTCGTTGGTTTTAGATTCATCAACTGCTGACATATTAATATTACCCAGCTGTGACGCTAATAGCCCTAGGCCAGCACCAACCGTAAACATTGCCGCAGCAAACGTAAACGAGCTAAGATTTACATCCATCGAGGCCAGTAAAAAGCCACAACCAACAATAAGTAATATTTGTCCAATGCGTACAATTTGTCGAGGTGTCCATTTTTGAATCATACGTGACCCAGCAACAGAAAAGAGGATGAGCGCTACCGAAAGCGGCAGTATCTTCATGCCAGTCTTAAGCGCATCAAAACCAAGCACCATCTGTAAATACACTGGTACGACAAAAAATACCGCTGCCGTTATAAGGTACTGTGACATTAACACTGTAAGGCCAGCCCGCAGTTGCTTGAGTTTAAACATTGATACATGGACAAGTGGGTTAGCTTTTTTAGTTTCGAGTGTTTTTTGGCGATTATAAAAGAATTTAAGCAATATTGCACCGGCCAAAATTAAATATGCAACCAACGAAATACCTAGTGGTGCAATCTCGTGTCCTGCAATCTCTGGCTTAGTCATTGGCATTACCCAACCCCATGTCTTACTTTGCAGCATACCAAAGACAACGAGTGTCATTCCAATCGCAGACAATAGTGCACTCGGCATATCAATTTTTTCGTTTTTAGCAGGCTTGCTCGCCTTAAATCTTCGCGCCGCAAACAAGACGAAAATCATAATAATTGTTTCGGCAAAAAAGACATATCGCCACGAAAGGTAGGTTGTCATAAAGCCACCAATTAATGGGCCTGCAGCGGCAGCGGCACCACTAATACCACCGATAATGGCATATGCGGTGACTCTGTCTTTGCCAGAATAATTAACTGCAATAAGCGCTGCGATAGCAGGGATAACCAAAACGGCACCAAGGCCCTCGATAATAGACCATCCTACGAATAACATGCCGATGTTTTGGCTCAAGCCAGTAATAAGCGAACCAATACCATAGACTATAGAACCAATTGCAAACGCTCTCAATAAACCCCATTTAACGGTTAGCTTTGCGCCAATCAACATCAGGGCAGCCATGGTGAGAGTGTAAAAGGTAATGGCAGCCTGCATGGCGGTTACGCTTGTATTTAAATCTTTGACAATGGTCGATATCGACACATTCATAACCGTGCTATCAAGCACCATTACAAATTGCGCTAGCGCCAACACACCAACAACAGCCCATTTTTTCATTTCTGATAACTCCTTAATTACAGTGTAGCATTTCTTCGCACCCATTCGTACATCACAATACCAGCTGCTACGCCAACATTAACCGAGCGTGTTGAGCCAAACTGTTCAATCGCAATAAGTTGCGTGCAGTGATTCTGCATTTCTGGTGAAAGGCCAGGGCCCTCTTGGCCAAAAACGAGTACGCTATGAGTTGGTAGTTGAGCCTCTTGTAACGTAACACTTTTAGCAATATTATCGACACCAATAATCTGTGTCTTTTCTGACTTGGCCCAATGTACAAACTCGTCTATCGTTTTGTGGTGGTATAACGTAAGGTACTTTTCGGTCGACATTGCGCCACGTCGATTCCAATGACGTTTACCAATAATGTGGACTCCACGAACATTAAAGGCGTTCGCACTACGCACTATACTGCCAATATTAAAGTCGTGTTGTATATTTTCGATGGCTATGTGTACATCAAAAGACCGCTCGGCCATGTCTGCCGAAATTGCATCTACCTGCCAAAAACGATATTCGTCGATAACATTACGAGTATCACCGTCAGCTAACAGATTTTTATCTAGTTTCTCATCCACGCTTTACATTATACGGCTTGTGTCTGAATGTGGTGCAGTAGTTTATCACGTAACAAAAGTATATTTTGATGATGCATATCAGGTGATACACGGGTCAATATAACATTTTTGCGTCTTGATACCTTAGAAAAAAGGTGTTGCGTGCCACTTAGACCTACCAAATAGATTGGTTCTTTTGTCATTCCTAAATACTTTTGCAATCGCTTATCAATTAGACGCAAGTAGTTTTCGATATATTTTTTACGGATATCTTTAAAGCCGCCGTGGCCATGAAACCCTTCGCGCACCCTACCGCCACTAGACCCAACGGCATGGGCTTGTATATCTGGTTCTGTTTCATCTAATCCGAGTGCCGATTTTAAGTCAATTGATAGGTCGGCTGCTTGTACAGGTGAAAGCCTGTGACCTTTGCCTCGCATTAAAGTACAGCCTTTTTGGCTGAGTACCAGTACCCAATAAGAGCTACGCTCTCGATAATACCGTTTTAACGGTTCAAGCTGCACGTTTGGTGCCATAAAGTATATTGCCGTCTCGACCTCAAAACTCACTTGATACACCAGTAATTGGTTAAAATCGGTAATAAAAATAGCCAGGCTTTTGCCTGACACTGGAAGTGTGAGCTCACGCTCTAGTTCGGTAATATGTTTGCTAATTACACGTTGGTTTTCTGGCGCAATTTCGTTCGCGCTCATCGTCTTTTTTAAAAGCGCTGTCGCATGATGCAGTGCGCCAATATTTTTAGCTGTATTTTCAGGCCCGGGAATAATAGGTAGATATATTGCTATTTGTATGTTGTCTTGTATGTTTTCGAGCCGTCTTAAGGCCTTTGGTGTCATACGTTTCATACATAACCCTCCCATCCTTACTATACGCCTATTTTTTATAACGATACAATGCGCTTTAGTGTTACACTAGCCTTAAAGAGGAGCAATCTATGGCTAAAAAAAGTGCAGCCGCTTGGTGGCAAAATTGGAAAAAATATAACTTTACCGGACTCGTGTTTGCGCTCGGTTTTTTTTACATGTCATTGTTACCATCATTACTACCAAGACCATGGCTATACCAAGGTATCATCAGTGGTATTTCGGTAGCAGTCGGATACGGCATTGGTTGCCTTATGAGTTGGCTTGTACGATGGTTACTCGATAAAGAGCCACGTCCATCTGTAAAAAAGAATGCCTGGAAAATACTAGCTATTGTATCGCCGGTTATTATCATTGTTTCACTTTTGCTTGGTGCGAAGTGGCAGAATCAGGTTATGAAGCTTGTAGGAGAACCACAAACGGCAAGCAGTCATATGATTCGAATTACTCTTTTAGCACTAATTGTCAGTTTTATACTCGTTGCTACAAGCAGAGGCATACGCTGGCTTTATCGAAAATTGTACAGCCTTAGTGACCGGTTTTTACCTAAGAATGTTAGTAAGGTCATAGCCTACGGGTTTGTTATTGTACTGTTGTATTTACTTTTCGATGGCGTATTGTACAGCGCATTCGTGAATGTTTCTAACAATATGTATCGTCAAAAAGATCAGACAACAGCTATTGGAGTTACCCAACCCTCGAGCCCGTATCGGTCGGGTAGTCCGGAAAGCTTTGTGCCATGGAACACGCTCGGATATCAAGGCCGTAGTTTTGTCGCACGCGGTCCAAATCAATCTCAAATGGCCAATTACACTGGGCAGCCAGTACAAGAGCAGATTCGGACGTATGTAGGCCTTCAGAGTGCCGCTACGCCAGAAGCACGTGCCGATTTAGCCGTTAAAGAACTCGAGCGCACAGGCGCCTTTAGCCGTAAAGTGCTCATTTTAGCAACCGCAACTGGAACCGGTTGGCTAGAACCGCAAAGTGTTGATTCAATCGAATATATGTATGGTGGTGACTCTGCAATTGTTGCTCAACAATATTCGTACTTACCGAGTTGGATTTCTTTCTTAGTAGATAAACAAAATGCCACCGAGGCAGGGCAGGCGCTCTATAACGCTGTTTGGGCAAAATGGTCTACACTACCAAAAGAATCACGTCCAAAATTAATTGCCTATGGCCTTAGCCTTGGATCGTTTGGGGGGCAATCTGCATATAGTGGCGTTAATGACTTAAAGCTATCTATTGATGGCGCGCTCTTTATGGGTACTCCAAATGACACTGCTTTATGGCGAAAGATTACTGATAATCGAGATGCCGGCTCGCCTGAGTGGCAACCAACATACCAAAATGGTCAAACGGTACGTTTCGCAGCAAGTAACGAAGATATTTTAAAAAACCAGCAAAATTGGCAGTACCCACGCGTATTATATATGCAGCACGCATCTGACCCAGTAGTATGGTTTAGTTTTAACTTACCAACGAGTGCACCTGACTGGCTTAAAGAACCTCGTGGCCCAGATGTTTCACCAAATACTCATTGGTATCCTTTTGTAACATTCTTTCAGGTCACGGTTGACCAGTTCTTTGGTGTTACCGTACCAAACGGACATGGTCACAACTATCCAAATACGATAGTGAATGCCTGGGGTGCAGTGGTACCTCCGGAGGGCTGGAATCAGCAAAAAGCTGAGCAACTGCAAGAGATAATTAATACCTATAGCAACGAGTAGCTACTCGCCAAAGTTTTGGTTGGCCTTATAACCAATCCACAGACCAATAAATGAGCCAACAGCACTCATAAAAATACTCCAAAAACTCAACGCATCGACATGGAATAGCCAAACGGGTAGATATGCCCCAATAAGACCACCGACCGTAATACCACCATATATAAATAGTTTACCCATAATATTGCTCTAGGAGTTTCTTTCCAACGACATCAACATCATATTGTTTGATGGCAATCTTTGCCCAACGTGCTGCAGCTTCACGTGCGCTCGGATGCTCTAAGAAATACTGTAAACGATTTGCAAACGTCTTTGCGTTCTGAACATCAACAAGCAAATCTGGATGGTCGCTGAGTACGCTTTGATAACCAACATTATTACCACCAAGTACAACCCGAGAACCAGCCGCCATTGCCTCAATAAGAACAATGCCAAAGCTTTCGCCACCCGTACTTGGAAACACGGCAATATCTGCACTCGCTAGCAGCGCAGGTTTGTCTGATTCTTCTATAAAACCACCGAACGATACTTGCTTAAGGTTTTGTTTATCAGCATATTGTTTTAACTTCGCCAGTAGTGGTCCTTTGCCAGCAATCGTAACTTTAAAAGCTCCTTTATATTGCCGCTGTAACTGTACGAGCGCGGCCAATAGATACTGACAGCCCTTGCGCTCGACTAAACGACCCAAAAAAACAATATGAGGTGTTTTTTCAACAATTGGTTCGTGGCGCATTTTTTTTACGGTAACTGCATTCGGAATGATAACTGAATCGATACCAAAGACTGTTTTGGCAAAGCTTGCCGCAGCAGGCGAAACACTAATAACAGAATGAAACCGTTTAAGCGTACGACGGTTTACAAGTTCGAGACTACGCGCCCCTGCACTATGCAACCAACTAGCGGGCACAATATGAAAGGTACCAACCACTTTAGTCGCTTGCGGAGCTGCACTTACAACTCGACCAGCAAAAAGGGGACTATACGGCATTTGCACATGCAAAACATCAAGTTTAAGCTCAGCAAGTTTACGGATAATTTCTGACCGTCGGGTAGGCAAGGGAATACTAAGCCTATTTTGGTTAAAGCGCACCTTTACATTACGCGCCATGGAGTGAATATTTTCAATATCTTGACGGTTTGATTCACCAACCAAATAGTGTACCTCGTGGCCTTGTTTTGTCAGCCAAGAGCCAACAGTGAGCACATATTGCTGAACACCATCAGGGGTATCAAGCGTATCGTCAAGTACAAAACCTATTTTAAGTTTTTGATCAGGCATACACCTTCATCGCCTTTTTGTAGACCGCCTCGTAGGCATCAGCGACTACATCAAAACGATATTGCTCTACAGCGTCTTTTGCCCACTTGCGCCATAGCGAACGCACTTCTTCTTCGTACAACAACATTTCGAGTCGTTGCGCAAAGTCCTCAGTACTTTTAGGATTAACCAGGCTCATTCGGCCTGTTCTTGTCATAACTGACGCATAACCCGGGTTATTGCCAGCAACAATAGGGGTACCAACCGCCATGGCCTCAAGCAAGACAATACCAAAACTTTCTCCATAGAGTGCTGGCGAACAATATACATCTGCGTTCGCAAGTAACGCAACTTTATCTTCTTCTGCGATAAAACCCGTAAACGTAACGTCTGGGATCTCGTATTGCTCAACGGTGCGTTCGAGTGATTTTCGCTTAACACCTTTACCGCCAATCACGAGCTGTACATCATCGTGTGTCTCTCGCAAACGAGCATATGCACTCAGCAAATAATCAACACCTTTTCGTTTCTCAAGGCGGCCAAGGTACAGTATGGACTTCTTTTCGTTCGTAGCTTTTTTTCGTGGGGCAATAAATCGTTCTAAGTCTACGCCGTTAGGAACAATTTCAACTGGTTCATCAGTTAAGCTTCGTACATATTCAGCAGCGCTATCAGATACTGCTGTATAGGCATGCAGATAGCTCAAAACAGATCGAGTGTATGGCACAACAACATTAAGTAACGACTTACTCATAATGGTTGCTGGCGGTGTAGCATGAAATGTAGCCACATTAATTGCATTAGAACGGCTTAAAATTTGCCGTGATAAAAGGGGTACCCATGGCTCGTGAAAGTGCAAAATATCAAATTGCTCTTCATCCAATATAGCCTGAATTTCATCACCATCGGCTTCAAACCCAAAATCAACCATAGTTGCAAATGGCGTATTAACCTTGGCACTTCTTCCAACCAAAATCATGTTAGCGGGTGGATTATCAAGATGCGCTCGTGGTCGAGGGGTAATGATTTTTACATCGTGACCTTTAGCCTCTAAGCTTTTTTGCAGTTGAAATACGATTTCTTGTACGCCACCGGCGAACTGGAACATGTTATATGGGCAAACAAGGCCTATTTTCATAGCATTAGTATATCATTTAGCCCTATGTAACTGAGCTAGTTTACGACGAACTGACGATGGTATGAAGGCGGCTGCTTCTTTTTTATCGCTAATGATAGTTGGTGCATGATTAGGCATCTTAGCTTCGGTAACTGAAACTTTGGTATATAGCTCTTTAATGTGTTTTTCGACAAGCACATGGTCAACATATTGGTCAGTAGAAATACTAACGTGCAAGCAGGGTGATTCGATTTGAGCTGGCGGGGTCTTAAGGCGAAGTATATCACGCGTCACATGCACATAGGTGCGCACATCATTCGCGTGCCAAAGATGAATTTCGAAATCAATTCGCTTTTTTAGTTCTGCCTTATCAGCACCCTTCATCTTCGGATGCGACTTGGCTTGCAAACCATAGATTGTTCTTATAAACACTGGTTGTAAAATGACATACCTGAATAACCATGCTCGTATTGGCCCGTCAAACGCAACAGATGTAAATTTCCAGAAAGCGAATGTCGTTTTGGGTACGATAAACTCTTGCTTATCCGTTAAGCCCGCAAGACTAACGACGAGTTCTACTTTAGCGGCAATGTCAGGGTATTTACTGAGCATACGGGTAGCAACTACGAATCCGTAACTCATAGCCACGATACTAAATTTCTTACCTTTGTAATGCAGCTTGACGAACGTAGCTAAGTAGTCAGCCATTGCATCGATGGATGCTACTTGGCCAATACTGTAAAAACTATCCATACCGCCAAAGCCAGGTAAGTCGGGCATTGTCACATTTCCGTAGTCTGCAACGTTTTCAACAATACCCATCATGCGCTCTATCGAAGAATGCAATCCATATAACATTAGTATGTCTTTGCCAGCATACTTGTTATTATTTGCTGGCAATCGTAACACTCGGCCATGTAGGCCATTAATTACTAAGGGCTGAATCTTACCAGCCGACGACTTTTGTTTGTCGGATTTCATAAATACTTATCTGTTTTTATACCATATTTTAGGCTAATAAAAAAGCGGTACTTGTTGTTTGTACCGCTTTTTTTGAGTTACTACTAGTTTGTTTTTGGAGTTGTTGAACTACTTGAGCTTGATGAGCTACTTGATGTAGTCGTTCCTGCTGGTGGCGTTGGAATAGTAATACTACTACAAGCGGTACCACAGGTCGTCTTAAGCTTAGTAGCAGTATCAGTAAGCGTTTTAATATATGCTGCTTGTGCATCAACAGTCTTTTGTAATGCCGCATTCTGATTTTTCAGAGTGGTGATTTGATTATTCAAATCAGTAATCTGCTGTTGTGTGCTTGATTGTTGTTGCTCGGTGAGTTGCTTTTGGAGTTGTGCGGTCTGAGCTTTTTGAGCATCTAAATCTTGCTTAGCTTGGTTAGACTGATAAAAATAGACAGCGACAGCGGCCGCACCAGCGAACAAGATAACCAAAAGAACTACCAGCCATACAGCCATGCCTTTCTTTTGCTCCTTAAGCTTAGCGACTTCTACTTCGTGTGCAGGTTGAGCTTGGCTCGTTGTATCAACAGTAGGTGCTGGTGTTTCTGCAACTGCTTCTGTTGGTTGCTCTGGGCTTGCAACAGACGCACTTGACTCGGTTGTTGCTGGCTGTGGACTTGTAATAAAGCCGTCAACATTAGATACAGGCGCCTGACCATCTGTTTTTGGTGCCTCGTTATTTTGACTCTGGTCGTTTCCTTCCATTAAAAATACCCCTCACTTTGTTTACTTCTTAGCGTTAGTATACCTCAAAAGCGCTTATGGCAACAGTTTTTTTACAACAAAATACGTTAACGATGTGTGCGACGGCGACGGCGAATTCTAGCCACCTCAAGACGCACTGCATGACGATCGATTAGTTGCTGGGCACGGTGAAGCTCGTGCTTATCTTTAACACCTTCTTTAGCTGCTTTTGCACGGGCAAGTGCTTCTTCGATTTCGTGCTCTACTAAATCATCAGCATGCTCTGCTTCATCTGCAAGTAGACGCACACTATTATTTTGAATATCTAAAATACCACCAAAGGTAGCGAAGAGCGATTCGGCTACATGCTTATCACGCACGGTAACTGGCCCAGGCACCACAATGGCTGTCAGCGCCTCATGATGCGGCAAAATAGTCATAGTGCCTTCAGTAGTGGTCACGATAACCTCAGAGGCTTCGCCACTATATTTGGCACCATCAAGCGTTAAAAGCTCAAATTGCATTATTGAACCTCTTTGATTGAACCCTTCAAGTAGAATGCTGACTCTGGTTTATCATCGTGCTTACCGTCAAGAATCTCTTGGCAACCTTTGATGGTGTCTTCGAGCTTAACGTATGCACCCGGCTTATTTAAAAACACTTCAGCAACATGGAATGGTTGTGTTAAGAAACGCTGAATACGACGAGCTCGGGCGACGGTTTGTTTGTCTTCGTCACTGAGTTCTTCCATACCTAAAATAGCGATGATATCCTGCAAGTCTTTATAGCGCTGCAAAATTGCCTGTACACCACGCGCAGTATTGTAATGCTCATCACCAACAATTTCGGGGTCAAGGATTGTTGAGCTACTATCAAGCGGATCAACGGCAGGGTATAGCCCAAGTTCGGTGAGTGCACGAGAAAGCACAATGGTTGAGTCTAAATGGCTAAAGGTCGTGGCTGGGGCAGGGTCGGTAAGGTCGTCGGCAGGAACGTATACTGCTTGTACAGATGTAATAGAGCCTGCTTTAGTACTCGTAATGCGCTCCTGCAGAGCACCCATTTCTTGTTGCAGGTTAGGTTGGTAGCCCACCGCACTTGGTAAACGGCCAAGTAGGGCAGATACTTCGGCACCAGCTTGCGTAAAACGAAAGATATTATCAATAAACAGTAATACGTCTTTACCTTGATCACGAAAGCCTTCGGCCATGGTAAGACCTGAAAGTGCTACGCGTAAACGTGCCCCAGGTGGTTCGTTCATCTGACCAAACACGAGGCTAGTTTTATCAAGCACACCACTATCTGCCATTTCGCCGTACAGGTCATTACCTTCACGAGTACGTTCACCAACACCAGCAAAAACCGAGTTACCACTGTGATATTTGGCGATATTGTTAATTAGCTCAGTGATGAGAACCGTTTTACCAACACCAGCACCACCGAACAAGCCAACCTTACCACCTTTAGTGATAGGGCAGATAAGGTCAATCACTTTAATACCTGTTTCAAGAATCTCAACCTTACCACTCTGATCAGTTAGGGCAGGTGGTTCACGGTGGATAGGGGCCCGTTTTGCACCTTTTGGTTCTGGTTTCTTATCGATTGCTTCGCCAACCACATTAAACATACGGCCCATTGTTTCGTCACCAACCGGTACGCTAATTGGTGCACCTGTTGCATGTACGGTATCGCCACGGCGCAACCCATCAGTGCTACTAAGCGCAATCGCCCGAACGGTTGTCTCGCTTAAGTGTTGCGCAACTTCTAGGTATAGTTTCGCATCTTCACGCTCAATAATAAGTGCATCGTAAATAGCTGGCAGTGTGTCTTTTTCGAATTCGACATCTACAACCACACCGACAACTTGTATTACGTTTCCTGTTTGCTTTGTTACTGTTGGCATTATGCGCTCTCCTTATCTTCTAATCCATCAATCGGTAATACTGCTGTTAGTTCTGCAGGCTCCGTATCAAAAACCTGCTGACCATCATGTTTCGGCAATGGAACTACTTTGGCTTCAATACGACCTTGCTCGCGACCAAGTCGATACGCTTCGTTTACTAAGCCTAAGACTTCGCTTCCAAATCGCCCAGGGTGTAGTTGATGTGGGTTTTGTCGCAAAAAACTGCCCTGTACATCGACACTTTCTCGTAACTCATCAATACTACTAAATGTAGGTGCTTGCTCAGCCATATCTATTGCTCCTTATCCATTGATTGCCTCAGTTCCTGCAGTAATCTCAGCGAGTTCCTGAGTAATTGCCGCTTGTCGGGCATTATTAAATGCAAGTGTTAAATCTTCAATTAAGTCAGAGGCGTTGTCAGTTGCATTCTTCATAGCCAACATGCGCGAAGCTTGCTCGCTTGCTCGGGCTTCTAGCACTGCTTGATAGACCTGTGCCTCCAGCATGCGTCGAATTGCTAAATCAAGTAGCTTATCCGGTTCAGGTTCATATGTCCTTGCCGTGGATGACTGGTTAGCCGGAGCCGTAATTGGTAGTAGTTGTTCTAACGTAACTTCTTGTTTAACGGTTGATATAAAACGGGTATACAGTACGTAGACAGCATCTACTTCACCGGACAAAAATAAGTCGAGAGACTCTCTGAGTGCTGGCTGCGCAATCGTAACATCTGGGTTATCGAGTTCCATTGGGTAGGCTGCAAGCTCGTTTAGTTCATTGATACGCGTTACATGCTGTGATGCGTATCTACCGATCGCAATGACCTCATGAGCAACAGCCATCTCATGCGCATGTTTCGTTAAAGCACGGTTAATGTTGCTGTTGTATGCACCCGCTAAACCTCTATCGCTGGTGAGTGCAATCGTGAGCACTTTTTTGTGCTTTCGTGATTCAAAGAGTGGGTGATATTGTGCTTCGACAGTAGTAGCAAGAGACTCCAGAATAGATTGACCAGCCGCAATGTAGGCTTTTGGACCCAACGCGGCATCTTGCGCACGACGAAGTTTGCTTGCAGCTACAAGCTGCATTGCCTTGGTAATCTGTTTTGTATTACTAACAGATTTTATCCGTCGTTTAATGCCTTGTTGAGCTGCCATGACCTAGCGAACCTTATCCCGTCCAAATGTTTTAGCAACCGCGGCTGCTTCTTTGGTTATTGTCGCAATATCTGTATCTTCTGGTTTTACACCTTCGTCTAGTGATGCGTACAATTTAGCGTGCGACTTCTTAACTGCAGCGATGGTACGATGTACCGCTGCTTCGACATCATGGTTTACTAAATGATCAAACGCACCATTGGTTGCTGCAACAAGGGCGATGACTTGCTCGGCAACACTCAAGGGTTGGTACTGCTTCTGTTTAAGCACTTCTGTCAGTAAACGTCCTCGAGCGATACGTTGCTTGGTATCATCATCAAGATCACTTGCGAACTGCGCAAAACTAGCGAGTTCACGGAACTGAGCAAGCTCAAGCCGTAGGGTACCAGCCACACTTTTAGTGGCTTTTGTCTGGGCAGCACCACCTACACGGCTGACACTCAAACCAACAGAAATAGCAGGGCGAATACCCTGATAAAACAAATTCGTTTCCATAAAAATCTGACCGTCAGTAATACTAATGACATTGGTTGGAATATAGGCACTAATATCACCAGCTTGTGTTTCGATAATTGGCAGAGCCGTTAAACTACCAGCACCCAAGTCGTCAGAAAGTTTAGCAGCACGCTCAAGTAAACGAGAGTGTAAGTAAAAAACATCGCCAGGGAAGGCTTCGCGACCCGGTGGACGACGGAGTAAGAGTGACATCTGGCGATACGCAACCGCGTGTTTAGAAAGATCATCGTAAATAATCAAAGCATGTTGCTTATTATCACGGAAATATTCAGCCATGGCGGTACCTGCGTATGGCGCCAAATATAGCATACTAGCTGGGTCAGATGGACTGGTTGCGACCACAATAGTCTGATCCATCACACCTTCGGTTTTAAGACGCTCAACCAGAGCAGAAACCTTAGAAAGTTTTTGACCAACCGCAACATAGACATTAATAACACCCGTTTTTTGGCGAGCTTGGTTAATCATGGTGTCTACCGTAATCGCTGTTTTACCAGTTTGGCGGTCGCCAATAATAAGCTCACGCTGACCACGACCGATTGGCACCATCGTATCAATCGCGATAACACCGGTTGCAAGTGGTTCATGTACTCCCTTTCGATCCATAACACCAGGGGCAGGGCGTTCTACTAAACCAGTTTGCTTTGTTTTAATTGGACCAAGGCCATCTAGCGGCCGTCCGAGTGGATCAACCACGCGGCCAACGAGTTCTGGGCCAACAGGAACTTCGAGTCGGCTACCGGTTAAGGTAACACGAGCACCAGCACTCACACCGATTTCACTATCAAGTAACACAGCGCCAATTTCGTCTTCGAGCAGGTTAAGCGCAAAAGCACGAGCAGGCGTACCATTCGTTGTTTCAATTTCAAGTACATCACTAAAACCACAACTACTGAGCCCATAGACCCAGACAATACCATCACTCACACGGGTTACGACACCTGATTGCTCAAGTGAGGCACCAGTTCGCATACCGCCTATGGCAGCTTCGAGCTCTTGGCTTAGTTGCTTAACATTTAAATCACTCATCGGCTTACTCCTTCGATAATGGTCGCCAGCGTCGCCTTAACGCTTGCATCTAATGTTCCGTATGGGGTTGTTATAAGTACGCCACCTATGATTTTCTGGTCTACCATGTAAGCGCATTCAACAGTAGTTGCTTTGGTTTCTTTTTGTAAAAATAATTCGATTTCCTTTTTCGTTGTTGCATCAATCGGCCTAGCAGTGGTAATCGTTGCAAAAAGATAACCTTGGTCCGCAAGTGCTTTAGCAACATCTTGCGCTAAATAGACGGCTTGTCGTGATTTTCCATGCGTTGTCAGCCATGCCGCTGCTTCGTTAACCGCTTTTTGACGATCGCCACCACCAAGTAGTGTTGCGGCGAGGTATTGTGCCACTGCGGTACGAGAGGCCATTATTCAGACTCCTTAAGACTTCGCGCGATGAGGTCTGCGTCTTTTTTTGTATCAAGTTTTTCGCCTAATACAACACCTGTAGCGGTAACCACAAGTTTAGTCGTTTCAGCTTTGAGCTCTTTACGGGCTTTTTCAACATCACGGTTTAGTTGCTCACGAGCTTCGCTCACGATACGCTCGGCTTTGGTAGCAGCTTTGCTTTCAACATCTTTCAGTAATTGGGCAGCTTCACCATGTGCAGACGCAAGGATTTCATCTGCTTGATCACGCGCTTCTGCAAGCGTATCATCGGCTTTTTGAGCTGCTTTTTCGAGCTCAATTTTAGCTTCATCAGCACGTGAAAGACCTTTTTCAAGTTCCGCCTTACGCTCGTCCATAACAGCCAAGAATTTTTTTATCGCAAATTTATTAAGAATCCAGAGCACTATAGCAAACGCAATAATCTGAAAAACGATACTCTTCAGATTAATACCGAGTGCGCCAATGCCGCTGGCTTGCTCGTTAGATGCTAGTAGTGAATAGGTCATGTACGCGAGCTTTCTTATTTAGTGGTAAATACAATAAGTAGAACAAAGACCATGATAGCGTCTACAAGACCTGCCATGATAAGTGCCATAGTAAGCACCTTGCTTTGCGCTTCTGGGTTACGGCCAACAGAATTAACTGCTGCTGCACCTACTAAACCAAGTCCGATTGCTGGGCCAATGGCGCCAAGTGCGATTGTGATACCTTTGATGAGTTCTGGGCTTACGTCCATAGTATTATTTCTCCTCTTATTTACTCGTTGTTACTGCTACATGTGGTGCAGGTGATTTATGTGAATCTTCATGTCCACCATGATCAATTGGTGTAGTCGCCATAGCGAGATACACCGAACTGAGCATAATGAACAGATAGGCCTGAATGGCGCTAAAGAAGATTTCCATAAGAAGCACTGGTACCGTACCAGCCCACGCAAAATTACCACTGAGTTGGGTAATCACGTGCAGTAGCACCTCGCCAGCATAAATCACACCAAATAAACGAAGCGCAAGGGTAATCAACCTGATAAGTTCGCCTAAAATTTCAAGTGGCCCCAAGAAAAAATTCATTGGATTCCACCACGGCGTCATAACGCTAAAATAGTGTCTAAAATGCGGTAGAAATCCACGAGTTTTTATGGCATACACCTGTACTGTACCCATTGCGATAATAGCGAGCGCAATCGTGCCGTTAAGGTCAGTCGTGAATGGACGTAGCAAAGCTTCTTTGACACCACCTTGCTCAACATAGACACTACCGCCCATGCCTGGCAGTAAACCAAACAGGTTATTAAGCAAAATAAAGATGAAGAATGTCAAAAACAAAGGTAAAAATTTACGGGCTTTTGATTCATCCCCACCAAAGTTATTCTTAAGAGTCGATAGAATAAACGACACGATGTTCTCAATAAAAAAACTGTATCGCGAGCTACCGCGAATTTTCGCCTGACGTGCACCAATGATAAAAATAGTGCAGATGATGATGCCTATCACAAGGCCAAGCAACATTGAGTTGGTAACCGTAAAACCGCCAATTGAAAAAAGGCTTTCTGCCGAAAGTGGGACACCTTCTTCAGCCGCAAAGAAAGGCATACCTAGCATGCTACATCGCCCTCAAAAGAGCCTATGTGACGTTGCCTAAGTACAGACACACGAATCACAAGGCCAGTGTTTAATTTGCTACCCATATTTACATATATCGTAACAGATTACAGACTTCACGGCAACCAAAATAACCTGTTATAAAACGAAAATACCCCACGGTATGTGGGGTATTTCTTATGTGGCTCTTTGCCTTGCTGTTAGTCTTTGGTTTTATACAGTGTCAGTATTGGTACTATGCAGATTGCAATGACAACAACTACACCTGGAATAAAGTATGGCAAAAACTGTGAGTTTGGTGTTGGGTTATTTTTGTACAAAAACCATAGTGCTTGTACGACCACAATCACCAGTAGTAGGGCGGCCGCAAGGTGCGACCAAGCAAACGCCCAATCGAGCCAGTTTGTTTTTTGCTTTTCACGTACATAAAAGATGTAGGTATACAACACACCGCGCACACCAAGTGCGACTGCCGCCAAAAAGGTTGCCCAAAATATTGCAGCCGCAAGCTGATCAATAGATTGGGTAAACATCATCACAAGCATAACCACACCCGTTACTAAGAGCGTGTGCGTAACTTCCCAAGTGGCGGTTACGTAACCTGTTTTACCAGCTTTGGGGTTTTTCAACCGTTTGAAGCTTAAGAACGTCTCATATAAAAAGGCTAGTACAAACAAAACGACCGGAATAAGAAATAGTATGACTGCAGCTGTCATTTCTTTGCTCCTTTCGAAGGTAGCAACGTACCATCTTTTACAATTTTACGAATTGCCATAATGGTAACAATGAGTAGTAACACAAACGCGGCAGGGAAAATATAACCGAAGCTCGTTATATTATTGGTTTTTGTGACCGCTTGCTCTGTCGTAACATAGCCAGTGACTGCCCAGGGTTGGCGCCCGATTTCGGTCAGCATCCAGCCAAGTTCTACGATAACGATTCCAAAGAAACCAATAACGATATACGGCAATAAGAAGAGTTCACCTGACAACCATTTTGGCTTTAGCCAGCGCACTAGTAGATATATAGCAAACATGGCAACGACGACACCAATCATTGTGAGCTTAATATTAAACAAAGCTCGAATGTATGAGGGTGGTCGTTGATCTTGTGGGTACTCATTTATACCCTTTACGGTAGTCGCCGTTGAGCTGCCAACAAGCACACTAAGCGCGTTCGGGAACACAAAGTAAGGACCCTTGACCGATCCATCTGCACTTGGCACACCACCAAACACGAAAGGCAGGTGATTATTAGTTTCGTTTACCATTTCGATGGCCGCAAACTTAACTGGTTCGTTCTTTGCAAGATATTTACCAGTAATATCAGCCGTGATGACAAGCGCAACCATACAGGCAATCGCAAACAAAGTAAGACGCTGAATTATAACCCAATCAAATTTGTGTTTAGCTCCCTTTCGGTCACTCGGACGAGAACGCAAGATTTTTATACCATATAGTGAAGCAATAAACAGTGATGCAGCCATATAGTAAGCTGGCATTGAATGAATAAACTCGATGATTGCGGTTTGCGAAAACAATGCTTGCCAGACATCTACATCTTGAAACTTACCAGCGACAATCGTAAAACCTGTTGGCAAGTTCATCCAACCATTAATTGCTGTTATCGCATAAGCGCTTAGTGTTGCGCCAACGAGCACCATGATGCCAAAAAAGATATGCAATGACCGGGGCACTTTGGGGTTTTTCCAAGTCGTCATATAAAGACCAAGAAAAACTGCTTCTATGAGGAATGCGTATGTCTCGAACATAAACGGCAAACCAATAACTTCGCCACCAAACTTTAAAATTCCTGGCCAAACGAGTGACATTTGCAGAGCAATAACGGTACCAGACAGTACGCCAGTTATGACAAGCAATGCCATAATTTTCGACCAAAAATAGGCGGTTTCAACTGATTTCTTATCTTTTCGATGAAGTCCCCACCACTGAAACCATACGACGAGTAATGGTAACGTAAGGCTAAACATCACAAAGATAATATGAAAAGCTAGCGAATCTCCCATTAGGAGCCGCGATGCGTTCAAATGTTCCATGTTTTTGTACCCACTGTAATTTAGTTAATCTTAAGCGCATTGTACTGAAGGCAAAATCAAAACGCTAGCACTTTTCTATATAAATCTGTGTATAAAATTCTTGCCAAGAAGTAACTACTTAACAGAGATAAGTATTTAACGTAAGTAATTTTCTTATGGTTTGATTTTATTACGTAATATGGTTATATGAATGTCATCTACCGTTATGAGTGAAAAAGCTAAAACATCTTTTGATTTTCAAACTCAGTTAACAACTGGTGCCACAATGTCTATCGAACGCGGTGCCATTGCCACAATTATTGACGATTGCAACCGTGGTAACACTAGTAATACAAGCTTGGTACTCAATCTTGCTGAGCGTGAAAGCACGCTACAGAATGTTTCTGTTACAGCACTTGATATGTCAAATCAGTCATCAAATGCGGTTTTACTTGATGCGAGCTTTCATTTTGCTAGTAAAGACGATGCCAGAGGTGTTTCTGAATATCTTGAAAATTTATGTGGTGAATCTGGGAGTTATCAAATCGATACGTTGCTCATAAGAAAAGTTGCCTTATTGGAAGGAGCCGTTGTTTTTGAAATATTTTCGAATGATACCGATAGTAGTGGCCACTGGGCGTTTGGATACGACTTTTCAAAAGAAGATGGTAACACGCTTACACTGATGAATAGGGCCATCACCGAACAAGCGGATGGGTCGGTACTTCGAATAACACCATGCGCTGATACTCAGGTTAATATTCCAGAACAACTGACTGATTTTTGCATCGGTGCAGGTATACTGGCACACGCAATTACATCAGCACTAGAAGGCCATAATAAGCACGAGATTGTAGATTATCTTTTTAAGATAGAGGGTATTGTCAAAAACCCAACCAAAGAGCTTGGTAAGACAGCCCTCGATGCGACACCTGCCAGTATTCATGACCATCGTGAAGATTTACCAGATTCAATTCGATTCAACCAAATTATTGGCTACGAAGCCCAAAAACAATCACTAAAAGATATGATTGCCTTATTTAAAAATACGGCAGTCGCTGAGCGGTGGGGTATAACCCCTCCACGAGGCGTTATACTGCATGGCCCACCAGGCACCGGCAAGACAACACTTGCATCAGCATTCGCGGCCGAGCTTGATGCACACCTTATTACTATTGGAACAACACAAGTAAATGAAAAATGGGTTGGTTCTT
>CAZMHJ010000003.1:21399-42376 GCA_964566075.1 uncultured Candidatus Saccharibacteria bacterium
TCTTCGGCGCGTAACCTTGAAGAGTTTTTCGATGATGCCGAAGAGTACTTTCCCGACCTTGTTGTCATGTGTTTTGACGAAATAGACTCAACTATTGGTAGTTCAGGTAATAGTGGTGTTGATAACAGCGTCCTCGGTATATTTAAAACTCGCATGACCGAGCTCAGGAAGAACGTCTTTGTCATTGGCACGACCAACGATATACATCAGATTGATGAAGCGGTTCTGCGTAGCGGGCGTTTCGATGTTAAGCTTAGCGTTCCGTTACCACAAGAAGATGAAAGGCGTGATATCTTTAGTGGTCTCATCGCAACAACTGCGACAAATGCTATAAGTAGTATCGATTTTTCAGATAAACAGCCGACCGTTCGTCATGATATTTTTACACATGATATTGATTGTTCAGCACTTGCAAAACTCAGCGAGGGCTTATCCGGAGCTGATATTACAGAGATTCTACGACGTGCCAAAAACGAAAAGGCACTACACGAAATCAGGACTGGCGAGATTGACCCTATTACACAAAAAAACCTTGAACAGCTAGTGCGTGAATTTTATCGATAACATTTCTGATTTGACTTCAGGCAAGACTCAGTTTAGGGCGTAATACTAACAGCATGAAGAAATATTTTGCAATTTTTGCAGCTATCGCAATACTTGGAATGCTCGCCATTTACTTTTTACCAGAGAAGAAACTGAGCACTACCACCACCGTTGCAGCTGCAACCACACAGCCAACAACAAGCACTAGCTCTAGTGCAGCGAGTTCAACAAGCACAAGTCAAACAACAACTCCAACCGCTACAAGCTCAAGTACAACAACAAGCACCAGCTCAGCAAGTAGCCTTAAAGATGGAACTATTAACGGTTCAACCTCATCAACTCCATATGGTGATGTGCAGATTGCTATTGTTGTTTCAGGCGGTAAAATTACTGATGTAAAGTATCTTGCCTACCCGAGTGACGACAGGCGTTCACAGATGATTTCGAGCATGGCCTTACCAACCCTAAAATCTGAGACACTAAGCGCGCAGAGCGCAAATATCGATGGCGTGTCTGGCGCTTCTTACACGAGTCAAGGGTACGTAGAGTCACTCCAGGCTGCCATTGATGCAGCAAAAGCCTAATAGAGACATGCGCAGAGTAGCCGAACATATGGGCATGCCCATTAGCATTGATATCCCGGGCTCAAAGAGCAAAAAAATCTTTGATGCCCTATTTGAGTTATGCGAAGACACCGACGCACGATTTAGCCCTTATAAAAGCACCAGCGAACTTTCTAAACTATGGCGCGGACAAATTCGCGAAAAAGATGCCAGCGTTGATATGCAGGCAATTATTAGCGCATGTAATCAGTACGAGCAAAAAACGAATGGTTATTTTTCGGCACGATATGCGGGTACTTTTAACCCAACTGGGTACGTTAAGGGGTGGGCCATCCAACGTATGGCTGATTATTTAGACACACAAGGAGTCGAAACCTATCTTATCAACGCAGCCGGTGATATCACTGCCAAAAGTGTCAATGGGCACACATGGAACATTGTTGTTGCAAACCCGGCTGATACGACCAAGCCAATAGTCTCTCTCGCTATTGATAACGGTGCTGTAGCTACTTCGGGAAACTATGAACGTGGTACGCATATTTATGATCCACACACTAAAATACCAGCTGACGAACTCGGCAGCGTTACCATTATCGGGCCACATATTATTACCGCTGACGTATACGCAACAGCAGTTTTTGCAATGGGTCTCGAAAAGGGAAGCGCGTTTATGAAAAAACAGCGTGGCTACCAAGCAATTTTTGTAAACAAAAACGGACAGGCTACGACCGCCTAAAACTTAAAGCGTTCGGCTACAATCTGTCGCTTTTCGATACCAAGAGCAGGTAAGATCGAATCCTTTAACGATTCGGTCATCGGCTCTGGACCACAAACGTACACTGTTAATGAGTCACCTGTGCCGGTGACGAATGGCAAAAGTCGAGCTTCGTCAACATAGCCTTGTTCTGACGAAATATGTGGTGTGATGCCAAAATAGCCGTTTGATGTATCACGTATTGCCTTGAGCTCACCCACAAAGGCAAGATCATTACGGTTATTAACACTGTAGAGTAATTGCACCTGTTTACCTTCTTGTAGTAGATGTTTAAGCGAAGCTACAAACGGCGCTACTCCAATACCCCCCGCAATCAATAGCACCTTGTCAGTATCGGCTCTATCAGGGGTAAACGAACCCCTAGGCCCGTCTAAAAGCACACGGGTACCAGGCTTAATTTGTTTTAATATTTCCGTAAAATCACCACTTGTTTTAAACGTTATGCGCAAAAAATGAGCACCTGGTTCGGACGAGAACGAAAACGGATGCGCTTCGAGCCACAACTCTTTATTAAAGAATCGCCAGTGGGCATACTGACCGGCTTCGTACGAAAATGATTCTAAGTTACGCCCAGTGAAATAGATAGAATAAATGTTATCTGCCTCTTCTGTGACTTTGTCCACGACAAAACCGTGGCGCAGGTAATTAATAATCGGTCGCATGAATCGGTAATAGCCTAAAATAACAAATACTGTCGCATAGATACCGTACCAAAAGATTTGCATCCATTTTTGAGTCATAACATCACTACCACTGTGTACCTGATGGCCAAAAGCGAGTAGTACACCACCATATACTAATAAATGCATGAAATACCACACTTCGTATGGTAGTTTTTTTCGAACCGCATGCATCGAAAAAACAGCAATCGTAAAGAAAACAACCGAGCCAATCATGGCCTTTAGCACATCTTCAAACTGATTTGTGAACCCCCAGAACTGGCTCCACAGCGTTGTATGACTGGTAATACTGTAGCCAAGTGTCAAGAAAAGCATGTGGGCAATCAGGGCATACGTCATTGCATAGCCGTTGTAGCGGTGAAAATCATTGATTTCTTCGAGCTCAAAGTTCTTTTCGATAAACGGGGCTCGACTCATAACGAGTAGTTCTAATAAAACACAGGCAGTTGCTACAATTCCGGCCAATCGGCCGATAGCAATAAACTTTGTCGCATGGCTTGTTAGCCCGTGTCCCGAGCCAAGCCACCAACCGAATAGCATTACACCAATAGTAATTGCTATTGTCGTTATGATAAATGCTCGTTGAGCAGTCCGGTGCATGTGCACTATTACACGTCTACCACCTGAACACTACCTGAGAACAAGCAGAAAATTATTGGGTCTGGTTAAGGTTAACCTGGCTCACCAAGTTGTTGTAGTTAGGTATTTGCGAACGAAACAACGTATTTACAGTACCAACATTTCCACCATAGGTTCCGGTTTTGCCGCCACAGGTCGATGCCCACAACGAGTCTGGTGCACCACTAATGTTCTGGCTTGCATATACATAACGGTTACCGAGAGGGCAGGCAACTGCTAGATTCGTCTGAGTTGAATTTGTTTTTTTAGTTGTAAATCCAGCTCCGTAAATTGCATTCAAAAAGCTCTGGAAGGCATTGTCGTTATTTGCAAACGACTGAGTGCTCAGTACTGAGCCTTGATACCCTTGGTACACCGTAAGGGTGCGCGCATTTTTACTGATAGTAATCTTAATTTCGCGGTGGATATCATTACCATTTATCACACCATTGGTCTGGAAACTAACAACGGCATCGGTACCACCGGCAGAAGCAAAGGTGTCACTAAGGCTCGTGGTTGGGGTAGTTGTGGTTGCTGTTTTTTTAGCCGGGCGAAAAATAAGGTTTACGAGCAAGAACAGCAATAAAATTGCGGCACAAATGATAAGGACAAATCGCAAAATACGCATAGTTACTCCAATCTATGCTTTTTTATATCATATTTTATTTACTTTTACAATAGTATCAATCTGTTATAGTTGCGTAATGAGGTACACTGCCGTGCCAAGCGATGCAAGTGCAAACAAACCAAATAACCCAATCAAAAACTTACCGAAAACGGTTCGTTTAAAATCCTCATTCTGGCGGATTATTTGTATGCAAACTAATAAAAACAGTGGTAGTACAAGTAACGTAAATGAAAATAAAAATTTCACGGGTGATTATCCTTTCTTTTGCTCTAAAGTATACCTCATCTATCGAACCATAGCCTATATTCTGCTACGATTGTTGCATGTCTAAACCAGTTAAGCCGTATAACAATACGGGTGAAACTAAAAAACAAGAAGTTACCGCCATGTTTAACAATATCGCTGGTACCTATGATTTTTTAAACCATTTTATGTCTGCTGGCATTGATTTTTGGTGGCGTCGCCAAGCGGTCAAACGCATTGCACAGTATCCTCACCAAACAGTGCTCGACATCGCTACGGGCACGGGTGACCTAGCGATCGCAGTAGCAAAACTAAAGCCTCAGCATATAACGGGCGTCGATATCGCTACCGATATGGTAACTATTGGCACAAAAAAAGTTGCTAAAAAAGGCTTGCAAAATACTATTACACTCCAGGTAGGGGATAGCGAAAATCTCCCTTTCACCGCAGAAAGCTATGATGTTACCACCGTTGGCTTTGGCGTCCGCAATTTTGGTGATTTGCAACAGGGGCTTAGCGAAATGTACCGCGTTACCAAATACGGCGGGGGTATTGTCGTGCTCGAATTTTCTAAAGCAAATGCTTTCCCTATGAAACAGCTCTTTGCGCTGTATTCTCGTTTTGTAATACCAACAATCGGTAGGCTCGTATCAAAAGATAAAAAGGCGTATTCGTACTTACCAGCCTCAGTAAGGGCTTTCCCAGAAGGTGCCGACTTTACCAATATACTCAAAAATGTCGGCTTCACAGAGGTCGGTTATCGTCGTTTAACTGGTGGCGTAGCCTCAATATACTACGGCAAGAAATAGGCGAGTACACCTACTAAGGCTGTAGCCGCACAAAAAGCGAGTAGAACTATCAGTGAGAACATAAAAACTGATCGTGCCCAGACTTTTTCGGTTTGCTTTGCGATTGGGGTAAGAGTTTTACGCATCCAGGCCGCACAGACTGCAATTAATATAAGCGCGTACCACCAAGGTGCATAATCAAAATACGCCATGTATGCACTACTAAGTGCAAACAAAACAATATACACCAGTATCTGCTGGCGCGTTGCGGCAATACTTCGTACTGCAGGTAATACCGGTATGTGTGCCGCTCGGTAGTCTTTTAACCGATAAATTGCAATGGCATAAAAATGCGCCATCTGCCAAAAGGCCATCATAAAAAATAAGATAATGCTTGCGTGTGTAATAGTGCCTGTAGCCGCCGTAAAGCCAGCAAGCGGAGGAGTAGACCCCGAAATGGTGCCAACGAGCGTTCCGTAACTACCGGCGCGTTTAGCCCACGCATAGAGCACTACGTAGTCAAGCACCCCAACCGCTCCTATTAATACGGTCACAAAGTTCGTTTGTGCAAGCAGTACAAAGCCGAGTAACAGTAACAGTGTGCCATACAAAAGCGCCTGTTGCACGCTGACAGCTCCGGTAACCAGAGCTCGTTTTTTGGTACGCTCCATTTTTGCATCGATAAACCTATCGGTGATGTTATTAAATACACAGGCGCCTGCCATAACAAAACCAGTACCGAAAATAACTGCAAAAAAAGCTTTCATATCAAATGATGCAACGGTTAATCCGTACAAAAAACCCGCGATAACAGCAATGCTATTGCCGTACACAATGCCTGGTTTAGCAAGCCTGTAATACGTTTTTACAACCGACTGTTTAATGATTTACACCCTCGTCATGAATAATAAAACTGTCTGTTTGTTCTGGGGTCATATTGGCGTGCGTGTAGTCGAGGTTTGCCATAATCCATAATGTACCAGCTACTACGATAGCAACAATCAAACCAGTAAAGAGCAGGGCATATAAATTCCACTTTGGTTTGTTTTCTTTACCTAAGTGCAAAAAGAACACCAGCTGTACAACCAGTTGTACCATGGCAAATGCCATAATAAAGGCAACCAAAAAACGATGGCTTATAGCCGTGTGCCCAGAAGTAACATGCCGATTTACAAAATAATACACCACGAGCGTACAAATAACCGATAGGCCAAAGCCGATGATATACGAATAGAGTTGCGGACTTTTAAGTGGTTGTGGTTTTGTGGTTTCCATCTTATAACGCTCCTATCATATAGACGACCGAGAAAATGAATATCCAAACGATATCTAAAAAGTGCCAAAATAGGCTAAACAAAGTTAGTCGTTTAACATTGCTACCGACAAGACCTTTTTTAAGAACAAATAAGAACAAGATTATCATCCAAAGTAGACCAACCGTAACGTGCAATCCGTGTGTTCCTACTAATGTAAAATAACCCGACATAAAGGCGCTTGATGTCCAGCTGTGGCCTTCGTTGGCGAGCTTTGCGAACTCAACGAGCTCCATTGCCACGAAACTTGCACCTAACACCGCCGTTACACCAAGCCACACAAGCACTTGTTTAGCGTTATTGCGATGCGCAGCCAAAAGGGCTATCCCACTCGTAAAGCTGCTTGTAAGTAGTAACATGGTTTCGGCAAGCACATACGGCAAGCTAAAAAGCTCACTCGAATCTGGCCCACCATTGGTATTGTTTTTAAGTACTAAATAGGTAGCAAACAAGACCGAAAACAAAATACAGTCAGTCATAATATACAGCCAGAATCCAAGCTGACTCTTAGAAAAATCTTCTTGGTGACGTGCTTGCACGTTTACGCCCTTCATACGGCTACTCCTCGCTTTGCCTCGGTTGCACGAACTTCGGCTGCTGAAACCATATATTCTGGTTCATCATTCATTGCGCGCAAAATCGCTGTTACAACTATTGCCAGCAAGCTGATTGCAGCCAACCAAACAATGTGCCAAATAGCGGCAAAGGCAAATGTAAAGGCAAAACCCGCAATAAACATACCAGCTGGCGTATTTTTTGGCAGTAAAATCGACGTGTAGTGTGGTTTTTTCGTTTGAGGGCTCTTTTTATCTACCCAGAACTGGTCTATGGCGGTTACCGTAGGTATTACAGCAAAATTATATACTGGCGCAGGTGATGCGGTAGACCATTCAAGCGTGCGGCCATCCCACGGATCACCAGTGGTATCTCTAAGCGCTTTACGATTACGAAAGCTTACAAATACTTGTAAGAGTTGTAAGACAACCCCAAAGCCGATAATCATAACGCCAATGCCAGCAACGATAAATAGTCCTTGCCAACCCATGCTTGCATCGTAATGATCAAGCCGGCGAGTTGCGCCCATAAAGCCCAAAATATACAGTGGGATAAAGGCGACTGCAAAACCAATAATCCAAGCCCATGCTGCTAATTTGCCCAACCGTTCGTTGAGTTTAAAGCCAAAGACTTTCGGGAACCAGTATGTTAAGCCTGCAAAGTAGCCAAAAACAACACCACCAATAATCATGTTATGAAAATGAGCGACCAAAAACAGACTATTGTGTAGCTGAAAATCAACCGGTGGCACGGCCATTAGCACCCCAGTCACTCCACCAATCGTAAAGGTAACGACAAAGCCCATAAACCACAGCATACTGCTCGTAAATTTAATGCGGCCTTTATACATCGTAAACAGCCAGTTAAAGACTTTAACACCCGTCGGTATGGCAATAATCATGGTCATAACCCCAAAGAACGCATTCACATTAGCGCCGGCACCCATCGTAAAGAAGTGGTGTAGCCAAACAACGAACGACAAGAATGTTATCGCAATAATCGCCACCACCATAGAGGTATATCCAAACAGACGTTTTTTGCTAAAGGTCGATACGATTTCAGAAAATATACCAAATGCCGGCAGAATTAATATGTAGACTTCGGGGTGGCCCCAGGCCCAAATCAGATTTACGTATAACATTGGATTACCGCCTGCGAGCGAAGTAAAGAAGTGCATACCAAACGTACGGTCAAGCGTAAGTAGCGCAAGTGTAGCTGTTAAAATTGGGAACGAAATGACAACTAACACCATACTGCCAAACACACTCCAGGCAAACAGTGGCATGCGCATCATTTTCATTCCTGGTGCACGCATTTTTAGTATGGTTACTAAAAAGTTAATGCCCGATAACATAGACCCAATACCCGCAATTTGGATACTCCAAATCCAGTAATCAACGCCAACGCCAGGGCTATATTGCAGCTCAGATAATGGCGGATACGCCAGCCAGCCTGTTGCAGCAAACTCGCCACCAACTACGAGCGATATATTTATGAGCGCCGCACCGGCAGCGTACAGCCAAAAACTCATTGAATTTAAAAACGGAAACGCCACATCGCGCGAGCCAAGCTGGAGTGGTAGTACTAAGTTGATAATGCCAAACATTAGCCCCATAGCCACAAAGAAAATCATGAGTGTACCATGCGCTGTAAATATCTGCTGAAAATGGTCAGAATTAAGTAAGCCTGGGTGGGCGCCCACAGATATCGCTTGCTGAATACGCATCAGCACGGCATCGCCAAAACCACGGAGTAACATGACCACCGCAACCAAAATATACATGATACCGATTTTTTTATGGTCTACGGTTGTTAACCATTCGCGCCACAGCCAACCCCATTTTTTAAAGACCGTTAGCAAAATAACAATTGCTAGTGCGCCAAAGATCATTGCTAATTTGCCACCCATTAGCACTGGGCCATCAGCAGGTAATTTGCTCTGAATTGTTTCAAGTAGTGAGCCTACTAATGTAATCATTCTTGTACCACCTCATGTGTATGTTCAGCGCCACCTGTGTGCAGCATATATTTCATGACAATCGTATCATATAACCCTGGTTCAACTGAGCTATAAACAGATACCGGGTTGTTCTTACTTGGCTCAGCCAGGCTTTCATATGTTTCGTGGTTAAGCGAGTCCGGAGAGTCTTTGACAGAATCAACCCAACGATTAAAGTCAGATTCAGCACTCGCATTGGCAGTAAATTGCATACCCGCAAAACCAGAACCACTTAAGTTGGCTGACACTCCATGATAATTACCAGCTGACGTTGCCATTAGGTGTAGCTGAGTTGACATACCGCTCATAGCATATATCTGGCCACCAAGTTGTGGTATCCAAAACGAGTTCATTGGCGCGTCAGAGGTAATCATAAATTGGACTGGCCGGTTGATTGGCATCTCGACATAATTTACCGTTGCAATGTCTTGATCAGGGTAAATAAACAGCCACTTCCACTGCAACGCAACTACCTGAATAGTCAGTGGTTTTTTGTCAGATTTGAGTGGTCTGAACGGGTCAAGGTAGTGGCTGGAACGCCATGTCACGACAGATAGTATTGCAATTAAAAGTATCGGTATTGCCCACCAGACGAGTTCAAACTTTTTGTTATGATCCCATTCTGGTTCGTAATCAGCTTTTTTATTCGTCTCACGATATTTTGTACTAATAAATATAAGTAGTATAAACACCGGTACAACTACAAATATGCTCAAGAAAACACCAAAAAGTAATAAGTCTTTTTGCTGTTGGCCAATAGTACCTTTTGGTTGCAATACCGCAAAGTTAGCATCACGCAAAAACCAAGCTGCAGCGGCAATGGCTGCGAGCGCCAAAACTATCCCTCCTATTAGTTTCGCGTGTTTTCGCATCGTTACAAAAATCATAGCACGTCATACCATAAGCACGATAGCGAAACACTTAACTTTTTCTCATGATAGGTCCATACTATATAAGTACATAAGGGAGTATATGAGTGTATAGCGAAGATATTGCTTTAGTATTAGAAAAACGTGATGTGGTGGGCAAGGGGCTTGGTAAGCTCAAGGCAGCAGGCAAAGTACCAGCTGTTATCCATCGCCCTGGCAAAGACTCGCTCGTAGTAGCGGGCTTACAAACTGATGTAGATAAAGTTATTAAAAAGGCAGGTAAGCACCACCCAGTGCAAATTACCGTTGGTTCAGACAAATTGTTAACCATTATTAAGGAGGTTGATTTAGACCCAGCAAAACGCACACTTCGTCATGTTGTGTTTGGTGCAATTAACCAAAACGAAAAGGTGCATACCGATGTACCAGTAGAGCTCATTGGCGAAGCACCGGCACTTAAGGCAGCCTTGCTTGTCCATCAAAACCTTGAGGTTTTTGAAATTAGCGCACTGCCAAAAGACCTACCCGATAGCATTAAAGTATCTGTCGAAGGTTTAGTAGAAGTTGGTGACAAAATTAACGTTGGTGATATAAAACCACCTGCTGGTATCGAAATTTTAGATGATCCAGAACACCCAGTTGTCACTGTTGATGCGCCACATGTCCAGGCCGAAGAGCCAGAAGAATCACCAGCCGAACAAGAAGCCGCAGCCATTGCTGAAATCAGCGAAGAAGCCACTGAAGATAAAGCAGAGTAATAGTCTGCAACATATTTGAAATTACTGCATTATATGGTAATATAGTGCTAAATATTTAATGAGGTATTACCTATGTCAGATTCTGTTAGCCCTAGCTACGAACGATGCATTGCATCATATACTGAGATAATTGGTCGCGGTTCAGAAATTGACCCAAAGCAAATGTTAATGGCTCTTTCTATGATTATTCGTTCAGGCTCACAGGAGCTTACCATTGAGCAAGCACCAAAATATGCTGCTGATACCATCGCAAAGTGCCGTGGCGCACTAGCACTTAACGTTGCCGGCATGATTCAACCGCCTTTTGACGAAGGCGATGCAAGTGTAATCGAAAATCATATTGTTACACTTGGTAGATACCTACCAGAACAAGAAAACACCGCCGCAGCACCAACAAACGACCGCAAGATAGACACCGACGGCCGTAAAGCCTAATAGAAAACGACTTAACATGAGTGAACTCCACACCATTGAAGCTCATGTAGTAAGTAATATAAAAGACGAGCGAATTGCTACTGACATTCCTGAATGTCCGCTCAGCAGCGAGGCTCGTCGTTTTATTTTAAGTCAGTGCCCAATCGTTATTACCGCACCGTATACCGACCAGCAGAGCTTGCCGTTTACACAACCAGCCGATGTGTCCGGTACCATACTTGCAGACTTACATTTAAAGCAAACTTCGGGAGTACATAACCGGTCATTCGAGCTAAAAGGCCCACCGGTAGACACCCTTTGGCACGACGAATATGGCAATGAATATTCGTCTATAACCTTAAAAGGCAATAACTTTTCAAACCCGGGGGTTATCCAAACGTTAACTGCAACTGATGGATTCATAGCTTGGGGTCTGCAAGAAAGCAAAATTATCGAGCGAGTAATAAAAGCATCTAATGTAATGCGTGCTCGTGGTATTGGGACCGAATTTATCATGGGGTTAGCAGAACCAAAAGCGTATGCGTGGCCAACCCATGGTTTTGATGCCTGCGCCTACGAAATGATTCCGCTGGCTGATTATAAGGCCCGAATTGTTGCATCATTCTGGAAATCTTTAGATGAAAAACAACGCCAAGAACTTGATTTTACAGAGGTACTAGACAGTTTTAACGATAAAACGTTTTTTGTTTCTATGCGCGCAACCGATACCCCATATCGACTCGGCGATGTACATTGGGATCCAGCTATGGATGTACAAAATCGTAAAGATGTCTACGATCACATAAATGTTGAACGCGTTAAGCAGGGCGAACAGCCACTTAACCCAAATTCAATGGATGATTGGTCCGTATATGTAATTAACTATTTAGCGCCAAAACTTGCGCAGAATCTTGGTAAGCTTCACCCTGATTTAGCGCATCGGTTTTTGCATGCCGATAATATTACGGCACTTGGTAGTATTGTGGATAACGATAGTGTGCATGGTGATGCACTGGGTTTGGGCGACGAACCAATAACAGCACAAGATCGTGCGCGTGATATTTTAGATGCTTTAAATTCACTACATCTATTACTCCCTTTAAATAAGTCGAGTGAACAGATTGAACTACTTGCTGGCTTCATTGAAACGTATTTTGTAACGCTCGAAAGCGCCATCCAAGATGATATAAAAACTCGCACCATTTTGTCGGATATTATGTATGAGCTTTACAGGGCAAAACCAATTGTGAGTATTCCATTTGAGATACCTAGAAACAAAATCATTGATATTTTTGGCGCCACTTTTTATGGTACCTATTTTAGAGCGGACACTGAAGTTTCACGTAGGTTCTCTGAATTTAGCCAGGCATATTTAGGATCATTAGACACTTTTGTTAATCAGCATAAAACTGAACTTTTTGAAGCGATGCAACAGTACCTTGGCGTCGTCGCACAGGCAATTATTGAAGAATATTCGTTACAACTAGATACGGTAGAACCAGGCAATGGTAAAACAGTCTTTGATTCGTTTAAAAAAGATACTAGTGTTTCGGCTGCATATGATGAACTAACCGTCAAATTGACACAGGTGATGCAAATTTTGCTTAGCACCCATTGGGGCAAATTATTTGATCAGTATTTCACTGGTAGCGACACATCTGACAGCGAACACGAACGTGGTAATTTATATGATGCATACGTGTGGCAACAGACACTGCAGGTAGAAAAACTCGCATACTCATTAATCCCAGAGTTGCTTGAATATTACCAATCCGAACTAATCGACTTAGCCGAATGCACCGTTGCAATGTCAGCATTCCCCGAATACGAAAGTACTCCTTGTATTGGCCCAAAGCAGGGTTTTTTATGGCAAAGTACTACAGAAGTACCGTACGAAGTTGCAAATAAATACTTTGCAGATTTACACCCAGATGGTGAGTATGTTTCGCTCGATACCGAAACAAACCCAATGTACATCACTGTTGTTGTGCCAAATGGTGACGAGCTACAAGAAGTCGTCAGTGATGGCGCTTTTAGTAGTACTTCCTATGAAATTGATGGTACCAACGAAATAGAAATCACCATAGAGCAAGCCGATGATAGTAATCCGTTGTATGTAATGGTTATTACTAAAGACAGCGACAACCAAACTAAAGCAACCATGTATGTGCCAGCCCGATTTGCAGATAATCTAAACGATATACACAAAATAGGCTTAAAAAATATTGTTGCTCGCTTAAGCGCAAGTTCCGACGAAAAACAAGATTTAACGCTTTTTTAGCTGTTGAGTACGTCGACAGCGTGTTGGAGTTTGCGTTGTAGGTCACCGGTAAGGTGTGCTGTTGTTTCGTCACCCGTAACCACAATTGGTTCGCCAAAGTAAACCTCTGGGCCGCGCACTTTTAGTGAGGTATTCGCGTAACTTAGTGCGGTTGGTAAAATTAGCGGTCTCACACCGAGCTCACAGGCTTTTAGGGCGATTTTTGCTACCCCGTGTTTTAAGTTCAATATCCGGGTTGGGTCGTTTTTGTTGCGCGTGCCTTCGGGTGATACAACCATGTTGACACCGTTACTAAGTTGGGTGGCACAGGTATCTAGGTATGCTTCGGTGGCTTCTTTAAAAAGAGTAGGGTGACCACGGCCATCACGCTCGCGGAACACCGGCATCATACCAAGCCCTTCAAGTACCGACATAGGTAACGGCATTCTGCTTTTACCGTTAAAGTAATCTACTTTAGCGGGGATAATAACCCCTTGTTTTAGATTTCTACCCAATATTGGTACCGCCCACACACCAGCACCGAGTACGTATTGGTCATCCATGCGTAAATGGTTTGATGCATAAATAATAGGGTTACCGTTTTCTACGTGCTCGGTAAGCACTTTTTCGGTTTCGATATCTAACGGTGAGACCTCTGGGTTATAGACCGCTCGTAGAGCCGTTGCAGCAAGCTGAATTGTGCGCTTACTGGGCATATATTCTGCATAGTGTTCGTACAGTGCTTTGTAGTTTTCGAGTGTGTAATCTTCGCGCGATAGTTTGCTCATTAGGTGTTAATTGTAGCTAAATATATGTTTTTTCGCAACCATAACAAGTATTTGTCAAGTCTACAACATCTCGACTGCGTTATCAGGGGTTATACGTAATAATAAGGTGTAAACAGGAGACACGCCATGTCACCAGAAATGCGCATTGCGCCCATCACACCAGAACAAGCTCGCGAAGAGCACTATATACCAGACGAAATCATGCAAATCGTGAATGATTTATTAGCCGAACGCGGTGCATACAGCCGTTATATTACACTTTACCAAGACGAAATCGTAGAAAAAGCAATTGCAGCTGGTTTAAATCGGGGGGAGATATTTAGCAAGCACTGGTTAGATTTTGAGGATAAATATCGACAAGCCGGATGGGATGTGAAATATGATAGGCCGGCCTACAACGAAACGGGCAGGGAGGTATTCAGATTCAGTTTGCCCGGTACACGAGTAAGACGGTAGGGAACTAAAGAACTTTTTTGCTTAATCGTTTGCAAAATATGTGATATATTGTAAAGCTATGGGTGAATTTGATTTCTCTTCTAAACGCGAGCATTTCCGAAAGCATCGCGGACAAAAATTTTTTGCTGAACTTGGCCTCCGTGCAGTCCTTTGGATGTATGCAAAGACTCAAGGCTATAGCGCTAGTGAAATGAGAAACCCCGCAGAAATTGCTGGGTTTATTGAAGGCTCCATTCTTGATTACAAGCTTTGTTACCCAGATGAAACCACTGGCCAACTCTTATATAAGCAGGCCGACGCCGGGCGTTTACTCGGGTTTGACTTTAACCGTAAGGCAGAATTTCCTATCGCTGCTAAACAACGAGAAATAGTCTCTTTTTCTGAAGGTAGATTATTTGGTATGTGTGTTGAGCATGTAAAAGATAACCCTGTTGACCAACGAACACCCGTAGATTTTGTCAATATTTTCAATATTGATCACGTATTAACACTCGATACGTATAACCCAAATGAACTAGTCGATCTCGAGTTACTTACCCGCAAAACATACCTTACCACCTATGATGAGGCTGGCTTAGCAACCAAGTACGCTACCGATTTACGTTCTAGAGGGCTTGCAGACGAAAAAGTATACCAAGTCACACCTAAAGGTAACGCTTTATTGCATCTTACACCAGATTCTGGGGATGCTAAACCAAAAGAAGAACCTGAATCTAGTTTTGAACTTGCAACAGGCAAACTCCACGGTGTACGGATTATTTAAGGTATTTTTCGGCTAAGTAATCAGATAGTTGGGTGCGCATTTCGATGATTTCAATAAAATGTGGGTATTGGGCTAGTAGTTTTCTTTCTACCGCACGAGCATCATTTATTAACATATCGTACGTAAAATGTGCCTTTAATACAGCGCCGTCATTTGGAATGTGAATTAGCAACACCATAAATTTATCAATAATACGCACAAACTGGGCTTCGTATTCTTCTTGCTGCTCGTAGGTATTTACTTCGGCCACATAACCCGGCACAAGATCTTGGTATTCGGCCGTTAGCTGCTGTAAACCGAGTGCTTCGCGCAATTCTTTTAGCTCGGGGTCATGGTTGGCAATCGAATCGGTTGGCGTATCGCCAACGTAGCCTTCGACATCATCGTGACTAATTGCGTATAACGCGACTTTGCCTTTGTCTAGCCACGGATATATTTCGTCCGCAAGGGCAGTGGCAACTTTTGCAAGCATGTAGCTGTGTTCGGCAACGTTTTCCTTGCGGCCATCAGGGTGATCCGTACGTGAACGTTCTTCGCGCACCATTCTACTTGCAAGCGCGCCCATAGCAATCGCCACATTGAGTGGGCGACCAAATTCTGCTACTTCGGCTGGTTTTGTAAACAAATACTCAATATTCGCTGGAGTCGTATTCATACTTATGTTCCATAAATTCCATTGTCGGCTTTTGTACCATGGCGGTGATTTCTTTTACCGACTGAAATACTTTACCTTTAGCGTGAAATTCTTCGTCACTGAGCCATTCGTTATGACAGCCTTCGCCATCAACAATTAGTTCGCCTTTAGGGTTGGTGCCATGCACAAGTACAAAAATTTTGTCTTCTAACATGTCACCAGACGATTTATCGTAGTCCATCTTATGGTACAAGCCTGCAACCCGTAAGTCGGCGGTTAAGCCAGTTTCTTCTAACAATTCACGGGCAGCAGCTGTTTGTAACTCTTCACCCCAACGGATTTTGCCGGTTGGGCGACCCCAATAGCCAAAATACGGTTGTTTTAAGCGTTGCTGGGCTAAAACCCGACCTTGTTCGTCCTCGATAATTAACGCAACTGATATTTTTGGTTGCTTTTCTATCTGTTTTTCATCGGTATCCATACGGTTAGCGTATTCTTTACCAGCACGGCTCAACACATAGTTACCAGCATCGTCTTTTTCTACGTAACCAGTATCAACTAACTTTTTAATATGAAAATTAAAGTGATCACTTGTTAAATCAGTATTCTTTTGTAACTCTGCAAAACCAGCACTCGGTACTAGCAGTAGGTGCTTTAAGATTGCCATTTGCGCTTCGTGCGCGTTTGCCTCGTAACTCATAGTAATTCCTTTAGCTTATGCCAACAGGGTAACAGGGGCAAGCATGAGCGTCTAGTAAAGTACACTTTAGTATCGTTTAAAAATCTACAGATACACGATATACTTACTATAGTTAAGTATTAAGGGGTATCCGTGGCTGTTAAGTCTCATGTAATTTCTGTTAAAGGGCTCAAAAAATCGTACGGCGATAACGAGGTCTTAAAAGGTATCGATTTAACCGTCGATAAAGGCACCATGCTTGCGTTGCTTGGCCCAAATGGGGCAGGTAAAACAACAACAGTGCGTATATTAAGTACACTTTTAAACTACGATAGTGGTGATGTAAAAGTGGCTGGCTTTGATGCAAAAAAGCAAGCAGATAAAGTACGTGAGGTCATTGGCCTTACTGGCCAATCTGCTGCTGTTGACGAGCTTTTAACTGGTCGCGAAAACCTCATTATGATGGGCCGCTTGTACCGACTTACCAAAGACAGCGCTGCTGCGCGGGCCGATGAGTTATTAGAGCAATTTGACTTAGTCAAAGCGGCTGGCAGGCCAGCTAAAACCTATTCTGGCGGTATGCGCCGCCGGTTAGACCTAGCGGTTAGCCTTATTGCAACGCCTCCAATTATCTTTTTAGACGAGCCTACAACTGGGCTCGACCCACGTTCGCGTATTGCTATGTGGGATATCATTGATTCGCTCAAAAAAGCCGGCGCAACCATTTTGCTTACCACGCAATATCTTGAAGAAGCCGACCAGTTGGCAGACGAAATTGCCGTAATTGACGGCGGTAAAGTAATTGCTAAGGGCACCAGCACCGAACTAAAAGCCAAAGTTGGTAACGACCGTTTAGTGCTGACCTTTGCAAATGCAAATCAGTATAAGAAAGCAGTAGCATCGTTAACAAATATTAAAATTGAGCAAGACGAAAAGGCACTAACTATTGTGGTGCCAGCAAAAGATACCAGTAAAGATGTGCGCACTACACTTGAAAAGCTCGAAAAGGCAAACGTCAGTATTGGCTCCATTGATATCCATAAACCAACGCTCGACGATGTATTTTTGAGCCTCACCGGTAAACAAAAAATGTCAGAAAGCGAGGAGGCGTAATATGGCTGTTGAATTACAGTTTGAAAAGAAACCAAAATGGTACTTAACCATTAATGATTCGTTATTGATGATTAAGCGCAGCAGCATGCATATTATCCGCAATACGGATCAACTGCTGGGCACGTTCTTTCAACCTATTATGTTTTTGGTACTGTTTTCGGCTGTCTTTGGTGGTGCAATTGCATTATCGCTACCACCGGGCGTAACCTACTTGAGCTTTTTGATGGCGGGTATTATTGTGCAAACCGTGGCATTTGGTTCTACCACAACCGCGGTTGCGATTACCAATGACCTACAAAAGGGTATTGTAGACCGGTTCCGTTCGCTACCAATGTCTAACATTGCCGTGCTAAATGGCCATGTGGTATCAGATGTGTTTAGAAACGGTATCTCAACCGTTGTGATGTTACTTGCCGGGTTAGTACTTGGCTTTAGAAGCAGCGCATCATTTGTTGATTGGCTTATGATTGCTGGCATTCTACTACTGTTTACACTCGGCTTTTCGTGGCTAATGGCTATTGTTGGCGTGATGGCAAAAAGTGTCGAGGGTGTGCAGTGGTTATCGTTTGTGATTATCTTTCCGCTCACCTTTGCCAGTAGTGCATTTGTGCCTACCGAAAACATGAATAAGTACTTAAAGGCGTTTGCCGAAAACCAGCCGATTTCACAAGTGATAGAGGCAGTACGTGCACTCATGCTTGGTACGCCAATCGGTAACCACGGTTACTTAGCAGTATTTTGGAGCTTAGTTATGCTAGTTGTTGCAATACCGGTTGCAACCTATTTGTTCCGCAAAAAGACAACCCAATAAAAAGCAAAAGCCCCACATCATCGACGCGAAGCAATTGCTTGTTCGGTTGTGATGCGGGGTTATTCGAAGTGAAGTTGATTGGTCAGATCTCCTCGTCGGCCCACGACCTGTTGTCGTCGGCCGGCCCGATGTTCTTGCTCTGATGCTTGACCTCACGCATGATGGATTCGACCACCGGTCCACGCTCTTGGCCCTTGATGAGGCCTCGGTGTTCCTCGCAGCGCCAGGTTTTCATGCCGTCGGGGTGCACAACCGCAGAGGTTGCAGACTTCCGGCAGCAGTCAGACATCGCGATTGCGTGCGCTCGCATGGGGTATGCGCACTGCACATACAGATCGACCACTTTTACTTCGATGAACGTCTTCATTCCTTCCTCCAGCTATGTTGGGGCAAAAGTGAAGTTAGAAGTTATTATACAATGATTATATATTTTTGTAAATCTAGAGAAGGGCTTGTTTGTTAGTAAGGCCTAACAACAAGTACTGGTGAGTATTCACCATGAACATCATCGGCGGTTGAGCTGGTACCGAGTGTATCAATTGCACGTACCTGTACGTCGTACGATACACCTTTTTGTAAGCCACTAACAGTCATGCTGAGGTTAGTTGTACGGCCAGGGTAGGTCCATGCCGAACCATCAGACTTTTTGGTGCTATCAGATCGAATGTAACGTGGGCTGTATACATCAACTCGTGGGTCGGTAGACTTTGACCACGATATGGTAAATTTACCACTACCAGATACGACCTTAACGTTTTGAGGTACCTGTATTGGCGTAGCTACGGGTACAGCGGTAATAGGTGCCGCGTAGTCGCTACCAGGTGTTTTACCAGTAGAATCACGTGCAGCTACAGAAAATTGATAGGTCTGGCCATTTTTAAGGCCACTTATTGTATAGCTATTGGTTGTTGGGTTTGTAGAGCCAGGGTTATTTGAATAATTTGTCCAGGTTCCATTTTGGCCCCAGCGCACTGTATAGTTATTTGCTCCCGCTACGGCGTTCCAGGTAAATGACACCGAACCATCTTTGGCAACTGCTTTTAGGTTAGTTGGTGTCGCTAGTTTTGTTGCTGGTGCAGGGGTAGGTGTAGGAGTAGGGGTCGGTGTTGGTGTAGGTGTAACGACAACTGGGTCAACTGATGTAGTTTTGGTGTAAACACGAACGTAATCGACTTCGTAGGTAGATGGGAAGTTTGCTCGTAAAATACCACTAGTGTCACATGGCTGTGCACCACCATACGGTTGTAAACATTTACCGGTGTATCGGCTATAACCAAGTGCGTCATCTGGGTGACCAACATAGGTGCCACCAACAGCCATATTTAAGGCAATATCAAAGGCATTAGCATACTTTGTAAATTGAGATTTATCGGTTTCGGTGTACTGATAATAGGTGGCGCCATCGAGCTGCCAAGAAATAAGTACGCCCGCGCTCGTATCTTCAGTCGTTACGCCCCATGTGTGCCAGCCAGGGCTTACCGTAGGTGCTTCAAATGCGACAGATTTTTTAGTAACGTTATGGACATTGTTGTAGTGGAGCGTACCGGTCGTTTTACCTGGCACGGTGGCATGGAAGTACTCCATAATATCTATTTCTGCCATTGATGCGCCATCTTTATGACGAAGCCAAAATGCTGGCCATAAGCCTTGGCCGTGTGGCAATTTAGCGCGCATTTCGTACTTAGCGTAGGCAGGGAAGTATTTACCGCTGGCTGTTGCCGATGAGCCAGAGCTACCAATAGAACGAGTTGCTATAAAGCCAGAAGTAAACGAACGATGCTTAGTGGCATCACCCATACAGTTAATTTCTTCGCGTTTTGAGGTAATTTTGAGCGTTCCACCCGATACACTAACGTTATTTGGGGTAGAACATTCTTCTTCTTTATTACCATCGCCGTAGGTATTGTTGTAAACGCCCCAGTTAGCTAAGTTAAGGCTTGTGCCATCAAACTCATCAGACCAAACTAACGTCCAGGATGTTGCCGCAGAGCTGGTTTTGAGTAACCATGCGCCAGAAAGGCCAAATACCACTACCGCAAGTACTATCAGTGGTACTTTGTTGCGCAACAATTTAGATTTAAGGCTAGAAAATGTAGATACAGGCTGTTTTTTAGCTTGTTTTGGCATGTTGTTTATCCGTTTCTTAGTTTTTGTCATTTTTGTTGTAATTATTTACCTTTACTAAACACTAATGCTTATCTATAGTCAAGCTTTTAAACCCTTGCTTCTTTAAAACATTTATGCTAATATATGCGTATTGTTTCTGATGAATCCTTTAGGTATAGCGTTAACTGGATGTTCATTGCAAACAGTCACACTATTAACCTAAAAAGGGATTCATTTTTTTATGTATCAAAATCGTTCACGACGTTTTACTAATACTCGTCCTGCTCGCGCGCCATATGGCGGCGGCAATAATCGTGGCAATCGCTCACGACAACCTAAAAAGGCGTATATTCATCCGTCTAAATTTATTAAAAGTGCGCGTCCAGTCAAAATGGAAACGTACGAACCATTGCACCAGTTTGCAGATTTTAAGATTGAGCCATTATTAAAGCAAAATCTTACTGCGATGGGCTTTAGTACACCTTCGCCAATCCAGGATCAAACCATTCCACTTGGGCTCGAAAAAGCCGATGTGGTTGGTATTGCCAACACTGGTACCGGTAAGACGGCTGCATTTGCCGTACCAATGATTAACAGGCTTTTGACCGAAAAGGGCTCTAA
>CAZMHJ010000003.1:42476-49030 GCA_964566075.1 uncultured Candidatus Saccharibacteria bacterium
CGCGGTATTATTAGCGACTTTTCGCCAAATGCTATCCATATATCGGTTAAGTCTGGCGAAACCAGCGAAAACGTAGAACAAAATATTGTTTCTTATAATAGCCACAGCCACAAAATCGAGGCATTACACGATATCTTGATTCATGGAGATACCGCTAAAGCGATTATCTTTGATGATACACAGCGTGATGTCGAAAGGCTTTCGAACGAACTGATTGCTCGCGGCTTTAACGCCGATGCAATTCACGGTGGTAAGACCCAAGGTCAACGCCAACGCGTGCTCAGCAAGTTTAAGGGCAACCAAATTAACGTGCTTGTTGCAACCGATGTTGCAGCTCGTGGGTTAGACGTATCTGATATTACACACGTGATTAACTACTCGTTACCACAATCGTATGATGATTACGTACACCGTATTGGCCGCGCCGGTAGGGCAGGCAACATTGGCTACGCCCTCACATTCGTCGAGAAATAAGTAATTCTTTCAAAATAAAAGAACCGGAAGTATCCGGTTCTTTTTTATATGTTAGTGTATTAAGTTGTTATAAGCATAACTATTATAAGACATTGCGTTTCAGGATTTTAACTTCTTAGAATAATTGACTTTTTGGCATTTTTATATGATAATTTTATGAAGTATTGTGTTCTTTAGTGTATGTGTTACACTAAGTGGTGTGGTAGCACACACGCAACTTAACAACTTGGTGTAATAAACAACTACAAATAACGGTATCCACCAACCTATTCATAGATTTTCACAAATCACCGAAGGAGGTGAAACCGGAGTGAAACTACGCAGCAGCAGTGCTGAGTACGAAGTAGGCTTGCAAGTGGCAGAAACCGCCGCCTACCGCATGTACCTCTGCGAAGAGGTAGCGAGCGGACGACAGTGCCTGCTGCAGATTGCGACATCTGTCGAACACAGTGGAGGACTCGACAAGGCAGCTTATATCCTTAAGAAACTGAGGGTTACGGCTGACGAGTTTGAGCGCATCCACGCCGAGCAAGGCGGAAAGAGGTTGCTCAGTTACGAGCGCTTGTTCCCCGAGCTTGTCGACAGCTTCGTACCCGAAGAGCAAGGCCGACGGCGCGTAAACATTCTCGCTTTCAGCGAAGTGAGTGACATCAGGCTTATGGTGCCACTTTCTAACCTGACAAGTAAGGACCATCTGCGCCTAGACCTGCGCTCAAGTGCATGGGTTCTTGGCCGGCTTCTGAAGCTGCTTGGGTTTACCCACGGCGAAGGAATCTCGGTCAACCTGCTCGGCGGTGGCAATGTTCTACTCGAACCTTCGCAACACTTTGCGGTCGTGTTTGACTGGTCGTCTGCATTGACGCACCAAGACCAGCACGTACCGCGTAAGTACCGCGTGGACGACGTAGCAAATGCGGCGAAAACCGTGTTTGTTGCCTTGGGGGGCGACCCCCAAACTGCCGATTACCCATACCTGAGTAGTGCTGACGTTAATGATCGTCGATACATTAGTCTCGTAACGACCATGATGCAGCACCGCGAAGGTAATGCCGAACGAGCTCATCAGCAGCTGTACAGCTTGATTGATGAAATCTACGGCCGTACGTTCCACCCGTTCACCACACTGCCACTGTAAAAAGTGGCCTGAGCAAAGGATACCAACAAATGGGACGTGACACGTTCACCCGAAGTTCGTACAACGCAGCAACGGCGGCATACGTGCCGCGCAGTGGGCCTGCGACCCAGCGAGCGCAAGAGCAGATCAGGCGAACTGGCAAGCTCGACCCGCTCGTGGACCCAGCCGAGTACGGCGTCATTCGTCGTTCGCTGCTGCGGTTCGAAGAGCAGCCCAATGGGCTGTTCGAGCTCACCGTCGGCTGTTCGATGCCGATCGAGATTCGTCTCGACACCACCGGCAGCATGGGCGACAACGTCGACCGAGCACTCAAGGTGCTGGCCGACCAGTACGACCTGTGCAGTCGGGTTCTGCCGGGCTACGACGTTCACATGGCCATCGGAATCTTCGGTGACTGTGCGGACAACTTCGTGCTCTGCAGGCCTCAGTTCGAGATGCTGGCGGACAAGATTGTCCACCAGTTGACGCTGATGAACCCTGAGCACGGTGGTGCCGGCAACGGTGGCGAGGACCCGCACTACGGGCTCTTTGGCGGTGCCTACCTGGTGGCCGCCTACGCCAATCGCATCGGGCTGAAGGGCTACGACTTCACCATCTCGGACGAGCCGGCCCGTGACAATCTGAACGAGCGACAGCTCGTTCGGGTGTTCGGACCGGACGTGTTCGACAAGGTAAAGGCGAACGGGTTCGACATCGATCGCAACAACCTGCCTTCGACCGAAGAGGTCGTGCAGGACCTTCTGAAGCGAGCGCATGCCTTCTACCTGGAGGTCGACGGCTACGACCGCTACAACGCTCACGCATTCTGGACCAGGGTGTTCGGCCCCGAGCGGGTCATCGTTCTGCCCCGAATCGAGCTGCTCCCGCAGGTGCAGGCCATCATCATCGGCCTGACCGAAGGAACGCTCAGCCTGAGCGACGTGACCGGTTTCCTCACCGAAGCCAAGGTCACCAAGGAGGAAGCCAAGCGCATCGAGAACTCGGTAGCCAACATTCCCATCGGCGCACAGGAAGTCCTCCGCGAGGGCATCCGCGTTCCGCAGAAGGGCGACCTGTACCGGGACAAGACCGACCTCTGGCCGATCGACCCGAGCGAGGTACCCGATGCGATCACCGAGGAAAGCGACGAGCCGGTCTGGCTCTGAGCTACCCAACACCCTAGGGAGGTGACGATAATGACCGATAAGGTATACATCGTCACCGACCTTGGGGTGGGTGACGGAGGCAAGGGCGGTGTGGTACACAAAATCAGTACCATGATGCGTGTACACACCGTTATCAAGCGTGGTGGTGCGCAAGGAAGCCACGGCGTCAGTAATTCTCACGGCCAAAAGTTCGCTTTTAGCCAGTGGGGATGTGGCACGTTTGAGGGCATCCCGACGCACCTGTCGGCCCAGATGGTGATTTCGCCAGAAGGGCTACTCAACGAAGCCACTGCGCTCCGTTACCAACACGGCATTTACGATGCGTTTAGTCTGCTGACAGTGGACGAAAACGCCTTGTGTGCCACCCCGTACCACGGCATTGCTTCGCGCCTGAACGAACTGGCGCGCGGTGATAATCCGCGAGGAACCATTGGCACGGGTGTTGGTGAGGCCTATCGTGATCTGAACCGTGTGCCAGAACTTGCGCTTACCGCGGGTGACCTAACATCCCCCGATTTGCGCGAGCGTCTAGCTTTGGTCAGGGAACACGTACGCCATACACTGCAGCCGATTATCGAAGGCGAATTTTTGGCCGGCGATAGAGTTGCAGCCGACGACGAGATTCGGTTGCTGTACGACGACGGGTTTTTGGACTACGTCGTCACGCGGTTTACCGAAGCAAGTCACCTGACCAACATCGTCAGTCACGACTTTTTGGGAGAGGTCATACTTTCTCGCAAAGGCGCGGCCGTCGTTGAAACGTCACACGGAGTACTGAGCGATAGGCTCACCGGCTTTTACCCGCACGTCAGTGCGATTCGAACATTGCCACGCTTTACGCACGCGATGTTCGAAGAAGCTGGTTTTACTGGGCAGCTTGTAGACATTGGGGTAACCAGAGCCTACGCCATCCGGCATGGCGCTGGCCCGATGCCAACTGCTGACCCAACCATGGCCGAGCACCTGTTGCCTGGCAGTAATAAAGATGCCAATCGATACCAGGGCGAGGTACGGGTAGGTCCGCTCGATTTTGTTCTGTTGCGCTACGCGCTGCAGGCATGCGGTGGACCAACAGCCTTTGATGGCCTGGCCATCACCTGGTTTGACCAAATCAAGACCAATGGCAGGTGGGATTTCTGTAACCGTTACGACGGCGCAGATGACCCGATATACTTCTCGCCTCAAGGTGAGTTGCGCCTAGCCGACGACCAAACCCACGAGCACCAAACTGCTCTGGGTCAAAAGTTGCTCGACTGTAAACCAAAGGTCACAAGCCTGCCAATTGCAGCGGAGGCTGACAACAATCAGCTGTACGCCACATGCGAGAACGTTTTCGCAGACGCACTGAACGTACCAGTTCGTATGGTTTCGTTTGGTGCAACCGAACTCGACAAGCTGTGTAAGTAAACAGCCTCAAAAAGAGATGGAGCCAATCATGGCTGACGACGTTGTCGACGCCCCCGTGGCATCGACCGCAGCAACCGTGACCGACGACGTCACCACCAAGCTCACCGAGCTGGGTGTGGACGCAGAGGCCATCAACCACATCAAGAGCGACCTGGGCGTCACCAGCGTTGATGACCTGAAGGTACTGACCGAGGCGGACTTCGTCTCGGCCGGGCTCAAGGTCGTGCAGGCGCGCAAGCTGGTCGGGGCAGTCGCTCCGACCGTTCCGGTCGCCGAGGCAACCGCACTGGGTACCGCCGCCTTCGACGCCGTCCTTCCGACGGTGGCGAGCGACGAATCGTGGCTCGAAGCCCTCAAGACCGGTGGCGTGCTCAAGGTCGACCAGTCGACCGTGACGGCAGCTATCCGTGCCGCGCTGGCCAATAAGGTGGGGCTGTTCGACATCCCCGCCAAGCTGTCCGCCGCCATGGAGCAGTTCGCCGACGCCAACGACGAGCAGGTCGACGCATCGTTCTACGCGCTGCGCAAGCAGATCACGCGTCGCAGCTACGCCGATGTCTTCGCTGCCATCGACGGGCTCGACGGAAGCTTCGTGACGGACAGCCGCAAGAAGCAGCTGTTCGAGCGGGTGAACGAGCACCTGTGGCCGGCCATCTACGACTTCCACAGCCAGCTGCAGAACTGGCAGGAGGCGTGGATGCAGGGCGTCGCCAACCCGGCGATGTTCATGGCCGCCCTCATGCCGGGCAACATCGGTGGGATGCCCCCGGGCATGTTGGCACCGCCCGAAACGGCAGTGCTGCGAGACAGTGCCGATGCAGTCGCAGACGCCATCAACCGCGTCTTCGCCGGCACCGGTGTCCAGATCGCCGCCGCGCTGGCGTACGACGCAGCGCAGATCAAGAAGACGATGGAGGACCCGCGTCTTCCGTCGATGATCGGCGCCGCCAACCGCGACCAGATGCTCAAGCAGCTCGGTGTCGCGGTCAGCGCTACCTACCCCCGGCTCGAGACGAACCTCACCCGGTTCGTTCTGTCCACGCTTCAGGCGAAGGACCAGCCGGCGGGTAACGAGGAGTACCAGTACTTCGGTAGCCTCTACCTGCTCGGCCAGCAGATCCCCTGGGATCAGCTGGGCGGGCGCAACCACCGTACCCTCAGTGGTGTCGCGGGGCCGACCAGGCTCTAAGACCCGCGTGGGTACAGCCCAGTGTTGGGCCCGGCGTAGTCACTCGACTGCGCCGGGCCTGACCGGGCAAACACTAAGCCCTATACGGACAACGTAACAGTTGCCCGTATAGGGCTCTTTTCATATCTAGAGTTTATAGCTTTGGCAAAAAGACACGCTTTGCAAACAAACTTGTTGCTATTCGTCGATAACCCGCATCCCAGAAAACTGACGCGCCATCTATGGCAGCAGCATGTGGAGTATCGATGCTGTTTGTTCGTGGATAATGGCGTTCGTAACCTTTATGTAATAAGCGGTATTGCAATAAGTTTTGTTCGATTCGTTCTAAATAAAGCGCTCGTTTACGCTGATCTAATTCGGTCATATCTGGAGCTTTAAAATAGCTTGGTAACAAATTGTGTATAAGGTTATCTGTGTCTGCTTTATCACCAATTAAAACGGTATCAAAAAGTATGTGCGTCCAGGTACTACCGGCCGCTAATTGGTCATCAGCATCAAGATCTTTAACACGTAACACGCCGTCAATATCGTCAAGCCAAAATTCTATCGGGTGTTCATCCATATTTTGGCTCTTAAAAAATTCACGTGTGTAACTGCGCATATCACGCCGCGTGTTATATGAAACGCCTGGTTTAATAAAAATGCATATATCAATATCAGATGTTTGCTCGCCATAGCCTTTAAGCCGAGAACCACCGAGTGATAGCACCGGTAACATAAAAGCTGATAGGTAAGAATCATTTGCAATTATCTTTGTCATTTCGCTAACCGCTTCTACCACATCTGGCATAGTAGCAAGATTATCTGACATATTGCCATATAGTTTTGGGGTATCGATACCGAGCTCGGCAAGTTCTTGCTCGCTCATGTAGCCGATTTTTTGGGCATGCCGCAGGTATTTTTTTGCTCGTTCATACACTTGTGAATTATCACTTGCCAGAAAACCTATAATGTCTGGTTTGCATAGTACAAATAAATCGGTATCGAATTTTTGTTGCTTAAAAAGCATTTCAAACGCATGTCGGGTTGCCTCTATATACACTTCAGCAGCGGTATCTTCTTGGTCAATTGGCAAAATGGTTAGTAATTCATCGCGGGTGATATTGTGCCGTACCAACGCTTGAGCAATTTGCTGCGCTGTATTGGTAACAGAATCGTCGTATCGCTTGCGTTTGAGCCAAGTAAGCCGATTTTCGGTTGCACC
>CAZMHJ010000004.1:0-14344 GCA_964566075.1 uncultured Candidatus Saccharibacteria bacterium
CAGGCAATCAAAAAAGTTCGTGACGACATGGGTATAACCAACGTAAAAGCTATGGTGCCATTTTGTCGCAATCTTGATGAAGCCCATAAAGTGCTTGGTATCATGGCCGAAAATGGTTTAAAGCGTGGCGAAAATGGCTTCCAGGCATATATGATGGTCGAAATTCCATCCAACGTTATTTTGGCAGAACAATTTGCTGAGCTGTTTGATGGCTTTTCAATTGGTAGTAACGACCTAACGCAATTAACACTTGGTGTTGATCGTGACAATCATACGGTTGCGCATGTATATGATGAAAATAACGAAGCAGTCAAAGCGCTCATTCGACAAGTTGTGCATGTTGCAAAAGAAAAAGGTGTTAAAATCGGTATTTGTGGTCAAGCACCATCTGACTATCCAGAGTTTGCTCGATTCTTAGCCGAAATTGGCATCGATAGCATCTCACTTGCGCCAGACACTGTTGTTAAGACCACCATTGATATCAAAAAAACAGAAGAAGCCCTCGGTAGATAAATTCTGCTACAATGGGGGTTAGTAAAGGGTGGCATTGACCTCGTGGAACATCAGATACATTTAGAACCAATAAAGAAATATCACTACACAAAAATTATCGCCACAATCGGCCCAGCAACACACAGCTATGAGGCGGTATTACATATGGTGCAAGCTGGTGTTGACGGAATTCGTATTAATTTTAGCCACGGAAACGACGAAGAGCGCAAAGAACAAATTGGCTGGGTGCGTAAGGCTAGTAAAGAAACGGGTAAGCCGATTGCGATTATTCAAGATTTACAAGGGCCTAAAATCCGACTTGGTGATTTTGACGGCGTTGTGACCGTACAAGCGGGTCAATCACTTCGTTTTAGATATGGTGCTGATTATGAGCGTGAAGGTACACTACCAGTCCAATATGATTTAAGCAAAAAAGTGAAGCGTGGCGAACGCTTATATTTATACGACGGTAAAGTTCGAACAGTTGTTTCGAGCGTTAAGGATGACGTAGTCCACGCACGAGCCGAAAATGACGGTATTTTAATTTCTCGTAAGGGTATTAACCTACCAGACACCGATTTCGAAGGTGATATTTTAACTAAAAAAGATAAACAAGATATTGTTTTTGGCAGCGAGAACGATGTTGACTATGTGGCGCTGAGTTTTGTGCAGACTGCCGATGATATCGAACAGCTTCGTGTATTGCTTGATAATCTTGGCAGCACTGCAAAGATAATTGCCAAAATCGAGACCAAAGCGGCGACTGAGCAACTTGAATCGATTGTAGCTGTCGCTGATGCAACCATGGTTGCTCGAGGTGACTTAGCGGTTGAAACCGAAGCAGAGTTCGTGCCTGTTTTTCAGCGTAAAATTGTAACGCTCGGCATGAAGTATGACAAACCAACCATTATTGCCACTCAGATGATGGCAAGTATGACTGAAAGCCCCGAGCCAACTCGCGCCGAAGTAAACGACATTGCTACGGCGGTGTTTATCGGCGCAGATGCAGTTATGCTCAGTGACGAAACTGCAGCTGGTAAGCATCCTATTAAAGCGGTGCAAATTATGGAACGTGTTATTAAGCACGCTCAAGAGAGCGGTTTACTAAATAGTAGCTATGTAACTGAATCAATTGATTCACATACCAAACAAGGTGCAATTTCGAGTGCTATTATTACGCTTGCTGATTCTCTTGGTGTATCGGCAATTGTGGCCGAAACAAAAAGTGGTGCAACTGCATTTAAAATTAGTTCTCGTCGCTCGCATCATCCTATTATTGCCGTAACGAGTGTTGCGCGTGTTGCACAGCAACTAGCACTGGTTTATTCGGTCAAGAGTTTTATTCGTAAAGATGAACACCTACAAGCTCAAAAATTTACAGATTGGTTAAAAACGCAAAACGTTCTTAAAAAGGGCGATGTTGTTATTACGGTTTCTGGGCAACACCCAGGGGTAGTTGGAACCACAGACACTATTAAGGTACGTGCCATCGAGTAGGCCAAAAAAAGGGGGGGTAATGTTCACAAAGCAAACGGTACGCGATATCAACGTTAAGGATAAGACGGTTTTAGTACGAGTTGATTTTAACGTCCCGCTCGATGAACATGGTGTCATTACGGATGATTATCGAATTCGACAGGCGTTGCCGACAATCGAACATTTGCTCAGTAGCGGTGCAAAGGTAGTCCTTATATCACATCTTGGTCGTCCTTCTGGCCCAAATGATGCGGCAAACAGTTTAGCTCCATGCGCTACACGTCTTAGAGATTTATTGCACAAACCTGTTACATTTGCGGCAGACTGTGTTGGAGAAACGGCTATGCAGGCAGTGAATGCGCTCCAGCCAGGTCAAGTACTTTTGCTCGAGAATCTTCGTTTTCATAGTGAAGAAGAAGCGAATGACGAAACATTTGCAAAAGCACTTTCTGAAGGCAAAGATTACTTTGTCCAAGATGGTTTTGGTGTTGTACATCGAGCGCATGCGAGCACCGAAGCCATCACTCATTTTTTACCGAGTGTTGCAGGTTACTTGCTTGAACGTGAAGTTGACACTATTACGAACGCCATGGAAACACCAGACAGGCCACTGGCAGTCGTGATTGGTGGTGCTAAAATCTCTGACAAAATTGAACTACTCGATATCTTTGTGGAGCGTGCTGATTACATTGCTGTTGTTGGCGCTATGGCAAATACATTCTTACTTGCTGAAGGTCACCAAGTAGGTAGTAGTCTCGTAGAAAAGGATGCAATAGATACAGCAAAACGCATTATCGAAAAAGCTGAGGCTCGTACCCAAAAAGAACATTTTACGTTTCAATTACCACGTGATGTTGTAGTGGCGCAAAAAATTGACGCAGCATTACCGACGCGTGTGGTTGATATTAGTTCTCACACGTGGGCTGACATTACAGCATATCCAAAACAACCCGACCAGTCTGCATATACCGTGCATCAAGATGAATGGATTTTGGACATTGGTCCAATGACTGCTGCAAGTATTGCTGGAGCGCTCAGCTTAGCCCATACAGCAGTGTGGAATGGTACAGCGGGTGTTACAGAGACTAAGGCGATTAACGGAGCTGCTAATCCTTACTCGCACGGAACAACAATTATTGCCGATGCATTAGTTGGTGAGCGCGCTGGGGTAAAAAATAAACCATTTACTGTTGTTGGTGGCGGTGATACGGTTGGTTTTGTTGAATCAGTTCCAGGTTTACGAGAGAGATTAGATCATGTATCAACAGGCGGTGGCGCAAGTTTAGAACTTATGGCGGGTAAAAAACTCCCTGGAGTCGAGGCCTTATTAGATAAAAAGACTGGCGCAAAAAGCGACAACAGTGGTAGTATCTAAATAATCATAAGCAACATATATGCGTAAAACACTTATTGCCGGTAACTGGAAAATGCATCTCAATGTTTCAGCTGCAAGTCTGCTGGTACGGCGATTAAACGAGCACATTGCTATCCATCGTGATGTCGAAGTAGTACTAGCTCCACCTATGCTTGACCTACAACCTATTAGTCTACAAATAGACAGACGAAAATTTAAACTAGCAGCGCAAAACGCATATCACAAAGACGAAGGTGCTTATACGGGTGAAGTCTCGTTTACGATGCTCCACGACTTAGTGCACTATGTGCTTATTGGGCACTCGGAACGCCGTCACATTTTTAATGAATCATTAGAAGATGTACAGGCAAAAGTTGCTGCAGCGTATCGCAACCGCATTATTCCTATCTTGTGTGTTGGCGAAACAAAAACAGAGCGGCTTGCTGGCGAAATGAATAAAGTACTACACGACCAAGTAGTCACTGCACTTGCAAATGTAACTACAACAGAGGTAAAAGAACTAGTCGTTGCCTATGAACCAGTTTGGGCGATAGGTACTGGTGATGTTGCAACACCAGACCAAGCCACAAAAGCTGCTAATATAATTCGTCACAATATATCAGAATTATATGGTGAACAAACCGCAAAAAAAGTCCGTGTACTGTACGGTGGTAGTGTAACAGCGGATGTTGCAAGTGGTTTTTTGCGTGCCAAAGGTATTGATGGGTTATTAGTTGGTGGTGCAAGCCTCAACTATCATCAATTTGCCGGTATAGTTGACGCCGCTTTTAGAACTAAACACAATGTATTGCACGAAAGGGATCGCGCTTGATGGATGCTAATGACGTAAAAAAGAAATTTTTTGATGTAACGCCACCTTCTACCAGTCCGGCTAAAGTTTCACCCAAAAAGCGGCAAGTTATTGTAAACGAACCGAATGAGGAATCGAACGATACGATTTTACCAACGACTGAATTCGAAGAAGCAAAACCACCAGAAGCTGCGAAAGTTGAAGTCAAGCGCGAAAAAATTGTTCAGCCACCCGAATCTGATGATAAATCAGAAGAAGCCAAAGAAAAAACAGAACCCACGCCAGAAACACTAACGGTAGCGTCACCAGTAGTTGAAACCGAGGAAGTTAATTCTCAGATAGAGCCAGAAGTTGAAAAAACTCCAGAAGACGTCCCTCTTAAAGAAGAACTGGGGGTAAACCCATTGCCAACAGTAGAGCCCGAGCAAGAGGCACCCACTATTACCAATCCGGAGCCAGAGGATGTTGACACACCAATAACGACTACATATAGCGCAACTGATTCGTTGCCAGAAGATACTACCACCGATGCAACTAAGACAGAAACACAAGAACCGAAAATATACGATACAACAGCCTATCATATCCCAATTAAAGAAACGACTCATGGCCATGGTACAAAGTCGGCATTTATTTTTGGCACCGTTTTCGCACTCGTATTTGTTGGCGGTTTGGTCTATGTATTAGCCGTAGTTGCTAAGTAAGGCAGACAAACTACAACGTTTTTACACAGGTTTACTTGCTACACTTTATAGGTGCAAAAAGATTTATTTACTGGGCTTAATCCCGAACAACAAAGAGCTGTCGAAAAGACTGACGGTCCATTACTGATATTAGCGGGCGCTGGAAGTGGCAAAACAAAGACACTTACGCATCGTATTGCCTACATTATTGACAGAGCGCAAGCCAAACCATCCGAAATCTTGGCGGTTACCTTTACTAACAAAGCTGCCCGCGAAATGCGTGAACGCGTAGCTGATTTACTACATGATAATGCCGACCATCGAGGTTTTATGCCGTATATGGGGACATTTCACAGTATTTGCGTGCGTCTACTCCGTCAAGATGGTGAATATATTGGGCTTGCAAAAAACTTTGTAATTTTTGATGAATCCGATAGACAAGCTTTGGTTAAACAATTATCAAAACAGCTTATGGTTGATGAAAAACAACATCCTGCTCGTGCAATAGCTGGTATCATTAGTGGTGCAAAAAACGAGCTTGTTAGCCCGGCAGAGTTTGAAGGTACAGCAGGTACGCCAAGTCAAAAAATTGCGGCCAAGATTTTTCCACTCTACGAACAGGCACTACGCAACCAGCAGGCATTGGACTTTGACGATTTAATTGGTCGTACCGTTAGTTTGCTTTCAAATCATCCCGAAATTCAGGCAAAATGGCGTAATCAATTTAAATTTATTTTGATTGATGAGTATCAGGATACCAACGCTGCACAATATAAACTTATCAAATTGTTAACGAATACATCACAAAATATTTGTGTGGTTGGTGACGATTGGCAGAGTATTTATAGCTGGCGAGGCGCTGACTTTAAAAACATACTCAATTTTGAACGTGATTATCCAAACGCTACCGTTATCAAACTTGAGCAAAACTACCGCAGCACAAAGCATATTCTTGACGCCGCCCATGCAGTGATTACAAAAAACCAGCAACGGTCTGATAAAAAACTTTGGACAGCGGCAGGTCCGGGCCAACCAGTGCAGATTGTGCCAGTTATGAACGAACGTGCAGAAGGTGAGGCAATTATACGACGTATCCAAACATATGTTGATATGCGAATTCGCCGATATAGTGATTTTGCAATCTTGTATAGAACAAATGCACAAAGCCGTAGTTTAGAAGAGCAATTTGTGCGATATGGCATACCGTACAAAATTGTTGGTGGAGTTCGCTTTTATGATCGTGCCGAGATTAAAGACATATTGGCATATCTTCGATTTTTATATCAGCCCGAAGATCTGGTTAGCTTTGCGCGCATTATCAACGTGCCGGCACGCGGTCTTGGAGCAAAATCGGTACAATCATTTCTAGACTGGCGAATACAAGAATATATTTCGCTCGACGAAGCTTTGGCACGTGTTAACGAAGCTCCGCTGACACCAAAAGCAAAGCAAGCATTTACAGATTTTGCCGACATTATTACTAGTTTTCGCCAAGCGAGTGAAGAAATGCCGGTTGCGAATTTGCTCGAAAAATTACTATTGCGAATTTCGTTTTTAAAATCGCTGGATGATGGTTCTATTCAGGCAGAAGCTCGCCAAGAAAATGTTAAAGAACTACTCAGTGTTGCTAAAGCATATAGCGAAGTAGGCTTGAGTAGCTTTTTAGAAGAAGTTGCGCTCGTAAGTGATTTAGATAGCTTTAACGAATCTGGTGATGCAGTAACCCTTATGACGTTGCATGCTGCAAAAGGACTTGAATTTCCAGTTGTATTTATGCCGGGTTGCGAAGAAACTATCTTCCCGCATAGTCGCGCGCTGTTTGATCAATTTGAAATGGAAGAAGAACGCAGGCTTTGCTATGTTGGTATGACGCGTGCCCGTGAAGAACTATATCTGCTCTATGCCGATAGTCGTATTTTATATGGCGGAGTCCAGCACAATGCACCATCACGTTTTTTGAGTGAAATTGATCCACAATTATTATCACAAGCTTCGGCTAGCGCTAGTATGGCCTATGGTAGCTATGGTACCGCCATGCAGCCTGCGAATGTTTCTAATGAACCACGTTACGTAGCCGATTTAAGTGAAGGAGATACAGTTCGTCACCAGCTATTTGGTATTGGTACAGTTATGGAAGTTGACGGTGATAACGTGGCTGTATATTTTAAAGGCAAGGGTGCGAAAAAACTAAACGTATCGTTTGCGCCACTCGAAAAGCTATGAGAATACCTGCGATATTTGGCAGAGTAGTGTACTTTTTTGGGTATCCAATCTTTCGGTTACTTATTAAAAATACGTATCGTGTATATGTTGTTGTGTTGTATAAAGACAAAATACTAGTTACTAAAAATTGGCTTGGGTTTCAAAAGAAATTGCGGTTACCTGGTGGGGGCGTACATAAAAACGAACGCCCAGCAGCAGCTGCATGCAGGGAACTAGCTGAAGAGGTTGGTATTCGTATCACTGAAAAGAATCTTATACAACTAACCAGCACTCCTATTGAAGCCAGGTACGGATATCTAGTTGATCTCTTTGTGCTAGAGCCAAGTCGTAAACCTACGATACAGATAGATAAACGTGAAATTCTTGAAGCATCATTTGCTACAAAACAAGACCTAGAAAAAAGTGACTTAAGTGAAGAGCTAAGTATCGCAATAGACTTACTTCGTTGGTGAACATAGTTAGTTTGCTATACTTTATAGAGAAAAACAGAGTTAGTTTACAGTAAAATGCGGTGCAAATCTTGCCTATAACAACACAATCAATTCGGTTGGTAGTCCACAAGTGTATTCAAAAAATCAATGACTACTTGCTCCACGCACACGTATTTGCGTTTAGTATTATTGTTATCATTTTTGCGTTTTTCTTTTTTGCCGGTGGTTTAGTGCTCGCCAATGATCAAGTACTATCTCCTAATGATAGTCACTTAGTTGATTTGCTTGTTGATGGTAAGCAAACCTCAATACCTACCCGAGCTGCCACGGTAGGGGAATTATTAGCTAAGACAAATACAACACTACATACAGGTGACATTGTAGAACCCGTCGCTGCAACCCCAATTGATGCCGATAATTTTAGGGTACAAGTATATCGTGCGCGACCAATTATCATAACTGACGGTACAAGTACAAAAAATATTTTAACTGCGCAAACCTCAGCACCACTTATAGCCAAACAAGCAGGATTTGCTACCTATCCCGAAGATGTACTCACGATTACAACTGCTGATAACTTTTCGCAAGACAACGTTCTGGGCGAAAAGCTGACAATAAAAAAAGCAACCCCGATCACAATAAGTATCTATGGTGCACCCGCTGCCCAGTACAGAACCCATCAACAGACAGTAGGTGAAGTATTAAAAGAGCAGCATATTGTCCCCGAGCAAGGTGCAACAGTTACTCCTAATTTAACAGCAACGATTACCCAAAATATGGCTATTTTTGTTACAAAATTTGGTAAAAAAATAGTGGTCAGCGAACAAGATGTTCCGTTTGATATTCAATCAACTCCTGACCCAACAAAAGCGAACGGCGTAACAACCATTACAACTCCTGGAGTAAAGGGTAAAAAACAAATTGTCTACGAGGTAGAGATGCAGGGCTCAAAAGAAATTAGTCGTAGCAAAATTCAAGAAGTAATAACTGTTTTGCCGCAAACACAACAGCAAACCAGAGGCACAAAACCTGGTACTGGGCTTAGTAAGGCAAAATCTGCGGGTGTGTTTATTGACAGCAAAGGCGTTTTGCACCGCGAGACTTACTATGACCTACCAATGAGTAGTGCTATGCGTAGTTGTAATGCGGGTGGACAGTATTCGGTACGAGCAGACGGCGCAAAAATAGACAAAGATGGTTACGTTATTGTGGCGGCAAATCTAAAAATTTATCCGCGCTGTACGGTTGTTGAAACAAGTATTGGTGCCGGAAAAGTCTATGATACCGGTGGTTTTGCACTTGTCCAGCCGTATCAGTTTGACCTAGCGACTGATTGGTCAAATAACGATGGTCGCTAATAGCATTATTACTTTGCTGCAATGTACTACGTTTGGCTGGAATAACAGATTTTGCTATAATCATATAGACCATTTTTGGTTTTGATCTCCAAATAATAGGAATCCTTATCGCAGCAGACCCTATTGGATATCAAACAGCTGGTTATTCATGAGCATATTCAATAAGACAATTTCATCGCTGTTGCATGGTCATGCCTTTGGTTTTGGCGTTTTTGTGACATTATTTACGTTTTTCTTTTTTGCCGGTGGTTTAGTAGTTGCAAATGGTCAGACACTGACACCAAGTGATAGCCATTTAGTGGATTTATATGTTGATAATCAACAAACTACATTGCCTACCCGCGCTGGTACTGTCGGTGATTTTCTTACAAAAGCAAATATTACCTTGCATGAAGGTGATGTTGTCGAACCAGTAGCTGCAACTCCAATCAATGCCGATAATTTTAGGGTACAGGTATATAGGGCACGCCCTATGACTATTATTGATGGGGCCACAACAAAGCGAGTCCTAACAGCGCAGACAAGTCCTTCACTCATAACAAAAGAGGCCGGTTTTACAACCTACCCTGAAGACACGCTTACCATTACAACCGCTGATAATTTTGTACAAGACCAAATTTTTGGCGAAAAGCTCATTATTGACAGAGCGACACCTGTTACCATGAGCTTATACGGCTCAACTCCAGTAACGTACCGAACACACGCCAAAACCATTACTGAACTTTTAAAAGAAAAGGGTATTACCCCCGAACAAGGTGCAACGGTAACTCCATCGGTTAATAGCCCTATTACTGCTAACATGGCAATTTTTATTTCTAAATTTGGTAAAACCGTTATTACCGCAGAAGAAGACATACCATTTGATACGCAATCATCAGCTGACCCAACGAAAGATATCGGTACAACTACCGTTATTACTAAGGGAGTCGTTGGGAAAAAACAAGTTGTGTATGAGCTGCAATTACAAGATGGCAAAGAAATAGGACGCACTAAGCTACAAGAAGCGGTAAAAACTGAACCACAAACTCAAGTACAGACAAAAGGTTCGAAAACTCCTGCCGTTGTATCAGGTGATCGTATTTCATGGATGCAAGCCGCTGGTATTGCCGAAAGTGACTACTTTTACGTTGACTATATCGTAGGTCACGAAGGTGGCTGGAATGGTACGACTAAGTATAACCGAGCTGGCAGCGGTGCATATGGCCTTTGTCAGGCGTTGCCCGGCAGCAAAATGGCCTCGGCAGGTTCTGACTGGGCGACCAACCCAGTTACGCAGCTTAAGTGGTGTACAGGCTATGCAGTCGGGCGTTATGGTAGCTGGGCAGGGGCATATCAAGCTTGGCTTCGACAAAATTGGTGGTAGAATTACCACTAATGCACAGTCCTACTCCCAAAAAACAACTTGGCCAGCATTGGTTACACGACGAGGCTAGTTTACAAGCCATGGCTTCGGCTGCAAACGTACAGCCAGGCGATTATGTTGTCGAAATTGGTCCTGGGCTCGGTACGCTCACACAAGTACTACTCAACGCAGGTGCACAGGTGCATGCGATTGAATTTGATCACGAATTAGCACAATCGCTACCAGCTCGGCTATACGACTCAGAACAGTTTACGTTAACCGAAGCCGATATTATGCAGTTTGACTTTACTATGCTGCCAAAAGACTACAAAGTGGTGGCAAACATTCCATACTACTTAACATCAGGCCTTATCCGTATTTTGTCCGAATCTACCAACTCACCGCTCGAAGCTGCGCTACTTGTACAAAAAGAGGTTGCCGAACGAGTCTGCGCTAAACCAGGTGATATGTCAGTTCTGAGCGTGACGACACAAATGTACTTTGAAACTTTTACAGATATGATTGTACCCGCTGCCTTGTTTACGCCACCACCAAAAGTAGATTCACAAATCCTACGTTTAATTCGGCGCACACAACCATATTTCGGTACTCGGGATAGTAAGCAATTGTTCCGTCTGGTTAAAGCTGGTTTTAGCGAACGGCGTAAGAAATTACGGAGTAGTCTAAGTGGTGGTTTACAGATGTCAAAAGATGATACTGATGGTTTACTTACCAAGGCGGGTATCGATAAGGATTTGCGAGCACAAAATCTATCGCTCGATGAGTGGCTCCATTTGTATGACACGTATAAACACTAGCAATTTAGTAATAAAAGTGCTATAATAATACTTGAGGTGAGTTTAGTGCACCTTACGCCACTTCGCTGTTTACAGCGATGATTCGGGGCTGATTTAGCTCGACAGTGGACCTTAACAAGCGATGCGTGCAAGCCGGCTTTTCACACCGTTACCGTGATAAATCGAATAGATGCAAAAACATCTGCTCGCGAAGCTGTAGCAAACTTGTTTGCTCGCAGTTTTGCACCAGTCTACGCCTAAGTGCCTAGACGATGTTAGTTTTAGACTTCAGATATAGTACTAACGTCTTATTTTTTCTGGATGCCAATCTGGGCGCTACTCGAGTCTAGGTTGTAAGCTTTTCGAGTTGCTGTAGTAAACGTTTTGTTTGTTTAGCCGTTTAGTACCTAAGACCTTAAATAAACTACGCTTGTAGTACGTTCGCACGTTAACCATTGGACGCGGGAGCATTACCCGCCAGCTCCACCACAAAAAGCCGAACCCTTCTGGGCTGGGCTTTTTTTGATATCATAAAAGTGATGAAAGCCAGTACAAAGCTCATTGATAATTGTCTTACGATTATTAACGAAAAGTACGGTACACACAGCCAGCACTATTTGCCATACCATAACGAAGAGCACGCGCATGATGTGATGGATGCTGCAAAAGCTATTGGCATTGAAAGTGCCGTATTACCGCACGAGCTGGAATTGCTCGAAATTGCGGCTTGTTTTCATGATGTTGAACATGGAATCGGCCACGGAGAAGATGAAAGAACCAGTGCCGAAATTGCTGGCAGTTGTATGCAGCAAGCCGGCTACACAGTAGCCGATATAAAACGAGTTAAGGCAATGATTTTGGCCACGGTCGTATCGTTTAAAGACGGGACTATATACCAATCGGCTAGCGAAGATGTTTTAACACAAATTATTGCCGATGCTGACCTAGCAAGTTTTGGAAGACCATTTAATACATTCTGGGACAGGTCGCTAAAACTACGTGCAGAAAATGGTCAGATAGATGAATTGATAGGCGAAGTGAAAGACACATTTATTTCAACACAAAAACAAGTATTACAAAAGCATCAGTATTATTTGCAGGCTACAGAGATAGTTTTCCCGCATAAAAGTACTAATATACGTCGCCTTGATTCCGTATAATTATTGGTTATTCACGCGTATACTGTAAGGGTAAGTATAAGGGGTATTTGTGCTTGAACTGAAGAACGTAACGAAAGTCTATGGTAAAAAGGAAAACGCATTTAGTGCGCTTAAAAAAATAAGTCTAACGTTTGAGCCAGGTACTACCAATGCCATCGTCGGCAAAAGTGGTTCGGGTAAAAGCACGATGCTCCATATCTTGATTGGGCTCGATAGGGCAACCGAAGGCAGCGTACTATTTGATGGCAAAAATATTTTAAAAGATGTTGATACTGATACGTGGCGCGGTCGTAATGTTGGTATTGTGTTTCAGCAGTTCTTTTTACAGCCGACCGATAGCGTCGTAGAAAACGTTGCACTCCCACTTAAAATTCAAGGGACTAATAAAAAAAATCGTATCAAAAAAGCACTTGCTGCACTTGAGCAAGTTGGTTTAACCGACAAGGCTCGTAATAAAGCCAATGACTTATCCGGAGGTCAGAAACAACGTGTGGCGATTGCACGTGCACTCGTTGACAACCCTGCAATTGTGATTGCAGACGAGCCAACAGGTAATCTCGATAGTGAAAACGGAGCAACAGTAGAGAAGCTACTATTTGATTTAAATAAAAAACTCGGCACAACACTCATTATTGTTACGCACGATGAAGATTTAGCGCATAAATGTCAGCGCGTTATTTACCTAAAGGATGGAGCCGTTGAAAAGGACACAGTCAAGGCACGAAAGGGGGCAAAATAATGCGCGTAATCGACATTGCATCTACCGCAAATACAAACTTACGCCGTTCGAAGCTCCGTACCTTTTTAACCCTACTCGCCATCGGTATTGGAACATTTACGCTAAGTTTAAGCCTCGGTTTGGGCGAAGGCTTACGTAATTACATTTCTTCACAACTTGGCGAATATAAAGGTGTTAATTTGTATCAAGTAACAAAAGCAGGTGCTGATGGCTTTAGTAGTGGGTTTGGCAATGGTGATCCAAAAGAGTATGACGCTAATAAAGCAAACGCTGCTAATAACTTTGCCGACTCATTTTTAACAACTGCAGATATAGAAAAAATACAATCGACAAAAGGAGTGGCGAGTGTGCAATTGCCATACACGGCTGTATTCGAATATGCTACCGCGCCAAACGGCACAAAATACGACGCTCCTAACAGTACCTTTATTGCCCAAATGCCAATGCGTATTACAGAAGGAACGACGCTAACCGCTGGAGCGGATGCGGGGCAAGTACTACTTTCGCGCAAATATGTATCACTTGTAGGTGCATCTAGTTCGAGCGAAGCAGTCGGAAAAAAAATAACAGTGAGCTATAAAACAATTGACGGTGGAGTGATAACAGATACATTTACCGTAAAAGGATTATACGAACCAACCCTTGTTGATGCACCAATTACCATCAGCCAACCAGACGCCCAGCGTATTGCAACTGCGCAAGCGTTACTCGGTAAGCCTCAGTTTTTTTACCTATACACTACACGGGCAAATGACGTTACTGACGCACAGTTTAAGGCTAACTTAAAAGCTGCTCAGTTTAGCGCACAAAGCTTAGAAGATATTAACAATACCTTAAATAGTATTGTTACAGGTGTACAGATTTCTCTGGCAGCGTTTAGTGGTATTGCTATTTTGGCAGCAGTTGTTGGTGTTATTAACACCTTATTTATGGCAGTACTTGAGCGGACTCGTGAAATTGGATTATTTAGAGCTCTCGGCGCAAAAAGAAAAACAATCTTTAGTTTGTTTAGTTTTGAGGCTATGCTTCTCGGGTTCTGGGGGAGTGTAGGTGGGCTTATCTTTGCACTGCTTGCACAAACACTCATAAATTCGGTTGCGAAGAAAACGTTCTTAAAAGGAATAGAGGGTATCCAGCTGCTTAACATCACACCCTCATTAATGATCACTATTGTGATAATTATGGCCGTAATTACGTTGATAGCAGGTCTTATACCCGCACTAAAGGCAAGTCGGCTCGACCCTATTGACGCACTTCGCTACGAATAACGCTTTTGTATAACAACTAAACAACGTACAATGTAATAAATGTCAAAAAAAGAAATACTCACAACGGTATTAGTTTTGGTTGTATTAATAGGTGGTAGTATTGGTGGCTTTTTGGTATGGAATCACTACGATCAATATAAGAAGAGCCAACAAACACAACAAGCTGCACAAACCACAACTGGGACTCAAGATATTGCCTTGCAACAATCA
>CAZMHJ010000004.1:14444-44420 GCA_964566075.1 uncultured Candidatus Saccharibacteria bacterium
ACAACAAGCTGCACAAACCACAACTGGGACTCAAGATATTGCCTTGCAACAATCAAAAACAACAATCGGCTCAAGTTCTAGTAGTAACTCAAGCTCAAATGGGGCCCCTGACCCGTCACAGTTTAGCCAGTACGATAAGTATAAAGATGCCGAAAGCGCCTTATTTGGTGACATTCAGACAGGTACTGGTACAGAAGTAAAAGCGGGTACTAAAGTTGGTGTTACCTATAAAGGTTGGCTCACAAATGGCACACTGTTTGATCAATCAAAACCAGATGATACCGGTACAGTACAACCTCTTGTGTTTACGGTTGGCGAACATAAAGTTATACCTGGCTTTGAGCAAGATATGGTAGGTATGAAAGTTGGAGGTACTCGACTGATGATTATTCCACCAAAAGCTGGCTATGGTAGCACTGCTCAAAATGGCATACCAGCTAATTCGGTACTCGTATTTCAAGTTCATTTAGTCGATGCTTTGTAAGTATGGACGAACCAGCTGCTCTACCATGTGCTGATAAGCTAACCTTTGGTACAAAAGATGAGGCGTCAGCTTCTGCTGTGGTAGTCCAGTATCAACACGGTACAAAAGTACGCCCGTATCAGTGTAAATACTGCAGCCTATGGCATCTGACTTCAGACTACAACGAGTAGTGTACAATTATCTGTAAGGAACTAACTATGATTTTTAAGAAAAAACCCAAACAACCAAAAATATCTGTTATCCAAAATCATCCAATGTCGTATCTAGATAAGCGATCACGCAGTTATCACAAAATTGTCATGACTGCATTTACCGGTGTATTTGGACTCGCAGGTATGGCATATATTTTTAGCTCTAATGCTGCCACACCGGGAACCGATACTTCTAAAAACTCCAATACGTCACTTATTTTATTAGCTATCGGTCTCGCGCTAACAGCAACCGTATTAGTAGTTGCTCTTGTAATATTATCTCGACGAAAAGATTGATGGGATAAGGGGCAATGAAAGAGACCCTAAACACACGATTGATCAACGCTTTAGTGCTATGTATAGTACTGTTGCTATGTACTATTAGACTTATAGTCACAACGCCTGTGCAAGCTGCGGGTTGCTCAAACACTTCAAACTTTGGTAGCGCAACATGGACAGTGAATGTCCCGGAGGCAGGTCAGTATGTAATCTGGTCACGAATTAATACGCCGAATACTACAGGCGCACAGTTTCAACTGGACATAGACGGTGGTAATTGTTGGCAAGTTGGTGGTGGGCAGCAATCTAACACATGGACATGGGTAAACTGGTATGGCGGTAATCAAGCGCAAAAAATAACGCATAACTTCACAAGTTCGGGTACGCACACACTTAAAGCTATAGGCCTTCTGGCTGGTGTGCAGATAGATCGAATTATTCTGCTCGGAAATGACGAAAAATGTAGTGACAATTCGACAACCCCGACTGGAAATGGTGATAATTGTGGATCTGCTCCAGCAGCACTCCAGACCGGCACAACGCAAGAACCTAGTAATGTCATTACGTCAGGCACAACAACCCCAACTATTGTTGCGCAAAATAGTTCTAATATTGCCGAGACTACCTACATTGTTGATGGTAAAGTTGTCCAGACATCAAAAGGTGCAGCGCCATTGAATACGGCAAAATTAGCCAATGGGGCGCATAGTGTACAAACAGTTGTGACATTAAAAGACGGACAAAAAATCACCGAAACCCAGACTATACAGGTAGAAAATAAACCAAATTTAATCAAGATTATTGGTATTACATTGCTTACATTAGCGGTTTTTTCGCTGGTAGGTCTTATGGTTTGGATATTTATATCAAAGAGGACAAGTAGAAAATATCGTCAAATCCATGAAATACAATCACTTGATAATATAGAGCCAATTGTCGTTAAGCCTCAAAACGAAGGGCTAAAGAATGACTGACCACAAAATACATACCACAACAGGTAAACCGAATAGACAACACCTATTTTTATCTAATGACCACCATTTTCAGCATGTTATAACACTGTCTTCATTTGTTATTATTTTTGGAACAATTGGAGCAATTCTCTTGTTTAACTCTCACGCAGCGGTCAGAAAATATGCTAGCGTCAACAGTGCCTCAGCAACCTTAAGTGGTAGTATTTCAAAGCAACAAATTAGCTCTGCAAGTAACGGAACCGCCTTACAATTTAACCAACCATCAACTCCTACGCCAGTTGGTGTTCTATACCCAAGTGGGTGTAATGGTACAAATGTTGCACCCGGAAGCGATTTATCGTCGATAGTTAATAGCTCAGTTAGCGGCTCGACATTATGTATTGCAACAGGGGAATATCGTTTAAGTGCTCCTCTTGCACCAAAGTCGAATATGACTCTATGGGGTGCATCAGGCACTGTGCTTAATGGCTCGAAGCTAATACCAAACTGGACACAGCAGGGCTCATACTGGGTAGCGTCAGGTTTTGCGGGTGTTAGTAATGGCGGAGGTCAATGTGATGACAATGTTAAGAATCCATGTCTACCGACAGACCAAGTTTTCGTAAATGATGTTCATCTAACAAGAGTCATGTCGTTATCAGCTCTTGCAGCAGGTACTTTTTACGTTGATTATGGTGCTAATAAGGTGTACATATTTGATAATCCAACGGGTAAGAAAGCTGAAATAGCACGCACGGATTACGCAATTAGAACTACCAATGCTGGCATAATAATTCGGGGACTTACGATAGAAAAATTTGCCTCACCAGCTCAAAAAGGAGCTATTTTTGCAGAAGGTGATAATTGGGTAATAAAAAATAATACCATTCGGGCAAACCATGCAATTGGTATTTTCTTATCTGGTTCAGATGGCACAAAAGTAGATACGAACATAATAGAAAAAAATGGTCAGCTTGGAGTCGGTCAATACAACTCCACTGCGGTAACAATAAGCAATAATACGATTCGTAATAATAATACGGACGGTTTCTGGATAGCCGATTGGGAATCTGGTGGTTATAAAACGACGAATTCTCCTGGTACGTTTGTTGGTAATACTGTCACAGACAACTTAGGAGTTGGCGCTTGGGTAGACGTTGATGGAAATGGCGTCACGCTTGATAGTAATACTATTACAGGTAATGCCGCAGATGGCATTCGCTATGAAATAAGCTACAACGGTGTAATTAAAAATAACGTTATTAAAAATAACGGTTTTGGTATGAAACGTGGAGCTGACTATAGTCTCTATGCTGTTGCTGGTATTAATGTAAACTCTTCAACGAATGTAGATATCTACGGTAACACAGTTGCTGATAATGCCAACGGTATTGGTCTGCAAATGCGAAACCGTGGTAGTGGTAAGTATGGAGTATGGGCACTTACAAATGCGACAGTTCACAATAACACAATCACAATGAAGAGTGGGACATTATGGGGTCAGGGTTCTACAGGATTAGTACAGAACGTAAGTGATAACAGCTACTTTACGAGCAAAGGAAATCGTTTTTATGATAATACCTATTATCTTGATTCTTTGACTGCTAAACGATTTGCCTGGAATAACACCTATAATACTGCCTCGACATGGAAAGCTAATGGCCAGGATGTTAACGGTGTATTTAAGTAGGAGTAATCTGTAATATCTTGGTACAATACTCTATATGAGTAAATTTTACGTTACAACTGCTATTCCCTATGTTAATGCAGAGCCACATATTGGTACTGCACTCGATTTAATGTATGCCGATGCACTTGCTCGTTATCATCGCTTGCGAGGAGCCAATGTCTTATTTAGTACCGGTACTGATGAGCATGGTGCAAAAATTGCAGAAAAAGCAACCGAAAAAGGTGTTACCCCACAGGCTTTTGTGGACGAAAATGCAGCCAAATTTATTGCAATGGGTAAGCTGCTTAATGTCAGTAATGATCGTTTTATTCGTACAACTGATAAAGCTCACGAACAGCGCGTACAAATAGTTTGGCACAATCTTAAGGACGCCATATATAAGGGTAAATATGTTGGTATGTATTGTGTCGGTTGCGAAGAGTATGTCACCGAAACCACCGCGTCTGACAATAAGGGTGTCTGCCCAATTCACAACCGACCATATGAAAAACTCGAAGAAGAAAATTACTTTTTTGCGCTTAGTAAGTTTACTGAACAGATAAAGCAGACAATTGATGACGGTTCATTTCGGGTTGTTCCTGATACTCGTAAGCACGAGATTCTAAAAGTATTAGAAGGTGGGCTCGAGGACATTAGCGTGTCACGGCCAGCAGAAAAGTTAGCTTGGGGAATTCCTGTGCCAGGTGACACGACTCAAGTTATGTATGTTTGGTTTGATGCCTTGCTTAACTATATAACAGTGTTAGGCTACCCCGAACATGCAGATTTCAAAACCTTTTGGCCAGCTGATGTGCAAATTATCGGCAAGGATATTTTGCGATTTCATGCAGCAATTTGGCCTGGTATTTTACTTGGGCTTGGTTTGCCACTTCCAAAGTTGTTGTTTGCACATGGTTTTGTAAATGTTGATGGTAAAAAGATGAGTAAAAGCCTTGGTAATGTTGTTGCGCCGGGTGATATCGTTGAAAAATATGGCGTCGATGCGTTTCGATACTATTTTATGCGCCATGTGCCAAGTTACAACGATGGTGATTTTAGTTGGGAGCGTATGGAAGCTGCCTATAACAACGAGCTTGCTAACGAACTTGGTAACGCAGTAGGACGAATTGCAGCCATGATTCAGAAATACCAAGACGGTATTATTGGTGACATTCCGCCAGCAGAACACGATATCCACGAGTATGAAGAAGCCATGAGTCATTGCCGATTTGACCGTGCTATCGAAGAAGCATGGGAGCAAGTACGTGGCATTAATCAATACATTGATACCGAAAAACCATGGGAAATTGCCAAAACCAATGATGTTGCTCATTTGCGTGAAGTACTTGCTTATGCAACGAGTGCGTTGCTTGAAATTGCAGAATTATTAGAACCATTTATGCCAGAGACATCTCATAAAATACAGTTTGTATTTAAAGAGGGAGTGGTTCGGCCACTTGATGGTCCGCTGTTCCCGAAGCAAGACGTCTAAGTACCATATCAATCAGCACTGCGTGTGATCCATACAGTTCGGTTGGTATTGCATCTAAACGAAACCACTGAGCATGTATAGCATCATCATTCCCTCTTACTGCGGGCAAGGCATCACATTTCGCTTCAAATAACCAAAGAGATGTTTCTATCCAAGCATGGATAGTCGTCCGAACATCAAGTACTGGCCCAGCGTAAATTTTATCGGCTTGAGCATCTTCTCTGCTAAGTAGTAAGCCACTTTCTTCGTATAGTTCGCGTACTGCAGCATGTTTAGTTGATTCTGATTCTTCTAAAAAACCGCCAGGTAATGCCCACTCGCCAGTATCACCTCGTTGTATTAGTAGTAAGTGTGGTGTACCGGTTTCGTCATGCGCCGTTACTGCGGCGTCAGCAGTATAATTTGCACCCCATCGATAAAAGAAGCCTTTACCAATAACACCCCCAATGTCTGGGCGTTGTACCATTTCTTTCCACCAAGGATGAAGCGGCCGATAATCAGCATCGAGTGTGCACATTTTTGGATAACCAATATTGTGTAGTACTTCGCTGTGTTTTTCTTCATTTGTAGGGCACGCCTTGCCCGCGAGCCATGGCCCAAGATTGTCAAAGACAAAATGGCCTTGCGCATCATACGGTAAATCATCTAAAAATAATCGGTTTTGTTGTGATGGATAACCAGGGTAGCGACGCTCTGCCAACACCGCTGCGTAAACGTCGAGCAGTGTTTCTTTTGGTGTTTCAATGTAGCGTTCGGGCATTGACGGTGGCAGTTCATGCAGCAAATTCATGGATATATCTTTCTACGCTGGCATCATCTCCCGTGTGTTTACCGCTCACATCACTTAGCTTGACGGTTGGTGTACCGTCAACCATTGTTGCTTTCATGACGATATTAAGTGCCGGTATGCCAAGGTCATTTGTAAGGCTAGTACCCCATCCAAATACCGTTTTGATTCGACCTTCAAAATGATTGTAAAGGGTAACGATATCATCGATTGTTAGGCCATCACTAAAAACTATAGTTTTTGTGGTGGGGTCGATACCATGTTGTTGGTAAAAGGAGATTGCTTTTTCGCCAAATGCAATTGGGTCACCAGAATCGTGGCGTATGCCACGCCATGCTGCCGCCCGTTCTCCACCAAAATCAGCAAAAAAGAAGTCACTACCAAACGTATCGGTTAGAGCAATAGAAAGGGTAGAACCATAACGGCTATACCAGTCATCAAGCATTGCATTGTGCGAAGGACGAACCGTTTCGCCATGCTTGTCGGCAAGAGCAGCGTACACCATGGGCATTTCGTGTGCAAACGTGCCAACCGGTTGTGTACCTAGTTGTTTTGAAAGGCCAACATTTGAAGTACCAATAAACTGTTTTGGTAACTCATTTGCAAGACGTTCGACAACATATTTTTGCCAGCGGTAGGAAAAATGTCTGCGTGTACCGAAATCAGCAATTTTTATACCTGGGTTAGCGTGCAATCGTGCAATTTTTTGGCTTAACCGTTCATCGCCTTCGTCGTATAGTGCGGTAATATCAATTCCGTTTCTTGCAACAAGTGTTTCAAAATAAAGTTCATTAATTTCCGCCATGGTAACAGTCTCCCAAAAAGTTACCATTGGCCAATCGCCAGTTGATGCAACCTGTATATCAACTGAAAAGTCTGTTACGTCAACCGTAATCGGTGGCAACTCATGGCTCCGCAGATAATCAATATACGTTTCGCTAAACAAGGGTTTATCATCGAGCGATAGCGAGCCAAGATAGACGAGCTCTTCGTCATCAAAACCACGCTCCGCAATAGTGTTAAGCCGAGATTGAAGTGTGTCTTTATCAATGTATGCAAATAATGATTCATGGCTCCTATTTTTAAGCTGAAACGTAACACCAGCATCAGGTTGTTTCTCGTATGCAACCTGGCTCATTGTGGTCTTATAAAAGTCAAGTTCGTCGATAAGCTGCTGTTTGTATGGTCCGGATTCAACGTGGTTCATAGTATTACCTCACTTCTTGAAACTCAGCACCAGCATGCTTCATTGCTTCAATCGCATCGTGTTCGTCGTTAGGGTTGATATTGACGGCCTTCATAGCATTTGCAATGGCGATAACGGCGACTGTTTTAGTGCTTCGTGCTTTTAGTTGGAGTGCGTCGAGCACCGTCGCCTTAACACAATAGTCAGTTGCTAGCCCGCCAATTTGAATAATAATCTTTTCATGGTGTGCAAGTTCGGTCTCGATAATATCTTCGAGCGTTATACCGTGAGCATCAACACCGTCAAAACCCGAATACGCGTTTTCTTCGGCATCCATACCTTTGCTGATGATGATATCTTCTGCACGTACATCAAGGGCAGGGTGAAACGCAGCTCCATTAGTATCTTGAACGCAGTGCACGGGCCAATCATTAAAATGGGTCGTTTCGCTCGGATGCCAATCACGGGTAAATACAACTTTGCCGCCACGTGCACGGGTTTCGGCCGCAATAGTATTAAAAGGGGTCACGACGGCGTCACCATTTGGTACAGCTAGCGTACCCCCTGGACAAAAATCATTTTGGATATCTACACCAATGGTGACGTATCCAACTTCTTTACTATGTGTCATAAGTATCACCTTTCATAGTTATTGTAGATATAACACTATCTATCTACCACTGATGATACTCGTTACTTAGTGTATTGTCAACACTATTTTTGTATGGTAGGGTTATGGTATGAAGAATTTGCAGTATATTGGCGAACAGCTGTTGCCGGTCACCGCTTATGGCGATGCTGCCGGACTCCCGTTTGAGACGCAGCAAAGTGAAGCAATTCCAATAGTTTCGGGTTTATGTAGCGTTGGCGGAAATCAGTATGTTGGCAATTACCCGGCTGGAACGTGGAGTGACGATACACACTTAAGTATTGCAGTGGCGCGTAGTCTTATCGATTCAGATGGGTTTTCGATTATATCGCAAGCTGCAAACCATATAGCATGCCTTAAGCATATACCAGTTGGGGTGGATAATAATCCCGATTTCATACCAGCAATACAGACAAATAGTACTAAAACAGGCTGGGGAGGTAGCACAAAACGTGCAGTAGAGCGGTTGGAAAAGGGTCAATCACCAACTAAAAGCGGTGAGCGTGGTGGTGCGGGTAATGGTGTGGTAATGAAACTTGCTCCACTTGCACTATGGCACTTTGCAAAGCAAACTCCTAAGCCCCAGCGAGATAGAGAGTTAAATGCGTTAACAAAAATGACACATGACTCTAGCGAGGCAGTTGTTGCCAGCGCAGTTCACAGCGAAGTACTGCAATTCTTGCTATCGGTGGATGGTGATGATTTTGATGGAACGCAATTTTTACATAGGGTGACAGCGATTGCCGAACGGTATGAGACACAGTACCGCACTAGCCCAACGTTAAGCCAGAAACTAAATTGTCTTGCATCAGCAGGTGCAAAGACTGGTGTCGATACAGATACTATTCATTCAGTTGCGAGTGGTGGTGGATTTTACGTACCCGAAACATTGGCCATGGTGTACGGTAATTTTACACGGATGAATACCTTTCCAGAAAGTGTTTTTAGTGTTATCGGACTCGGTGGAGATACTGATAGCACTAGCTCGATTACGGCTACAATGTCACTATTGTTACACGGTACATTTGAGGCACCAGAAGATTTTGAGCAAACATTTGACTACGCACGCTTGCATCGAATTTCGACTGATTTGGCTCGTTGTGCGCTAAGGAGTTAATCGAAACTACGTGAAAGCACTTCTAGATCTTGTTGTTTGAAGGCAAACAGTCGTGCAGGGCGATGCGCGCCTTCTCGTAAGTACTCATCGGTTTCGCGAATCAAATCAAGGCTCAAAAACTTCTTACGAAAATTACGCTTATCGAGCTCACGTCCAAAAATGGCTTCATAGGTTGATTGTAATTGTGTGAGAGTAAAGAGCGGATCGAGTAACGCATAGACTGCATTAGTGTAGGTAATTTTTGCGGCTAAACGTTCGCGTGCATATTTGATAATGTCGGCGTGGTCGTAGGCAAGCTCTGGTAGCTCGTCAACAGGGTAAAATTCGGGCATTTGTGTAGTTTCGCCGGCAGATGGCACGATGTCTTTGCCAAGCCCCATGTACGTTACACTCACCGCATGGCCACGCGGGTCACGCGCAACCGTATCAAACGTATAGAGTTGCTCGGTCAGTTTTAATTGTTTAGCGGTAATACCAGCTTTTTTATCAAGCACACTTGTAAGGCATTCGCGGGTCGTCTGCCCAGCACCGTTATAGCCCCCCGGTAGTGCGAGTTGGCCTTTAAACGGTTGATTAGTGCGACGAATTAGTAGCACTGATAATTGATTATTAATAATCTGAAAAATCACACCGTCGACCGTTACGATAGGAGGTATATACGTACTCATGAGACTTATTGTACGCTAAACACCCTAGTTGTTCCACAGTACATCACTCATATCAGATGGCATACGCCAATCACCTCGCGGACTTAGGGCAACACTACCTACTTTTGGCCCATCTGGCATAACTGAGCGCTTAAATTGACTGTTAGCAAAACGGGTATAGAACAATCGTAGCCAATGCTCAACAGTCTCAGGTGTATACTCATTGGCAAATGCTAAGCATGCTATAGCTAAAATTTTTGCAGGTTCATCGCCGTACCGGAGTATGTGATACAAGAAGAAATCATGCAAGATATATGGGCCAATAAGGTCTTCGGTTTGCTGGCTAATTTCGCCTTGTTTTTTATTTGTGAGTTCTGGTGATATAGGAGTATCAATAATAGCGGTGAGTACTTTTTTTGCGTGAGCAAACTCGGGTAGGGTTGCCACAAAACTAACTAAATCTCTGACTAAGGTTTTCGGTACCGAGGCATTAACATTGTAACTACTCAAATGATCACCGCCAAAGGTGCACCATCCAAGTGCTAACTCACTTAAATCACCGGTGCCAAGTACAAGTCCTTGTACTTTATTTGCGTAATTAAACAAAATATTAGTACGAGTCCTGGCCTGAATGTTTTCGTAGGTCACATCTTGTTCACCAGTATGCTCTAGTGCTTGTAGTTGTGTGTCAACAAGTTGCGTTATAGAGATTGTTTTTGAATATACGCTAAGTGCATGCGCCAGTGCCACCGCATTCTGCTGTGTTTTAGCGCTGCTAGCCGGCCCAGGCAGGGTGATGGTGTGAATAAAGTTAAGCGGTTCCTTGTGTAAGATGCGCGCTGCCTGCAAAGCCACAAGCAATGCTAAAGTAGAGTCAAGCCCGCCCGATAAGCCAAGCACAATATGTTGGCTGTTACTTGCTAACACACGACGTGCTAAGCCGTGGGCTTGTATGGTAAAAATAGCTGATAAACGATCGGATTTCTGGGTTAAGCTTTCGTTGGCAGGTAAGAAATAACTGGTGGGATACTTGCGTGTAATATTGGTCTGTAAGCGTTTAATGTTGGTCATTATGACTGTTACAGCTTCGGGCTCAGGCTGTCGAGTTGTATCTTGAAGGCGCTCGTGTACAAGATGCTGGACATCAACATCAGCGATCAATAAGCGTTCCTCAGCACTAAATGGTACACGTTCGGCCAAAATACTGCCGTTTTCACAAATCAGTGCATGCCCACCCATGACAATATCGGTTGTTGACTCAGTCCAATCAGCACCGCTATACATGTAGGCGCAGCGCTCAATAGCAGATGTCATACGCACGAGCTCTGATCGATAGCTAGCCTTTCCAACTAATTCTGGTGATGCAGAAGGGTTGATAATAAGGTGGGCTCCTGCATCCACAAGCGAGCGAGAAGGCTGGTGTGATACCCACATATCTTCGCAAATTTCGATGCCAATCCGTACGCCGTCGACATCAAATAGTAAATGTTGTCCAAACGGCACTTCTTTACCTGCAATCACGGTTGTGGTTGTGCCTCTGAATGGTTGATACCATCGTTGTTCGTAAAATTCACCATAATTCGGCAGGTTACTTTTAGTTACGAGCCCTTTAACCTCACCATCAGACAAAAAAGCGGCACAGTTATAGAGTCGATTTTCGTGTTTGTAAGGTAAACCAACTATCATAGCCGTCGGCTGATTTTTGGTCGCTTTGGCAAGCTTTTCGAGCGCTACCAGTGCTTGGTCAAGTAAGGTGTGCTGACGAACAATATCACCCAGGCTGTAACTTGTAATACAAAGCTCAGGGAAGGCAATAATACTCACAGTATTAGTAACAGCTTGTTTGTATAAGTGTAAAAGCTGTTGGCTGTTAGTCTTGCAGTCAGCAATGTGAACGATAGGGGTGCCGGTTGCAACACGGATAAATGATTCTTTGGGGTCGTACGTCTTCATATGATAATCCTTACTAAGTGTGATATTGACATTAACTACTATAAATGTATACTAACAAATAGATAGTGTCAATAGTACACTAATAGAAAGGCAATACTATGAAACAAATTATTATTTACGGAGGAAGCTTTAATCCGTTCCATAACGGACACGCTGCTATTGCCCAGCATTGCCTTACGTTAGCTGGTTTTGATGAAGTTTGGATAATGCCTTCGGCTCAGCGAGCCGATAAACCAGATCTAGTTGACGACACTCAGCGCTTAGCAATGTTAACTGACTATGTTGCATCGTGTGGGTATGACCAGCAACGGCTTAAGGTATCTGATTTTGAAATTACCCTTGGAGCACCAAGTGAGACTATTACAACGTATCACGCACTTGTTAAGGCCTATCCAAATACTAACTTTACGTTTGTTTTTGGAGCAGATTCGATTGCTGATATATATAACTGGCGTGATGGGGACTACCTGGCTGAAACGCTTGATATCATTGTGGTTGATAGGATAAGTAATCTAAAACCAATCACCAACCCCAGGCACTTGCGCGCTGAGATTCCCGAAGACGTATCAGGTATTTCATCAACTACAATTCGTGCCCGGATCAAGCTTGGTGAGCCAATTGAGCCACTGGTACCGGCAGCTGTTGCTCGGTATATTCCACTACATAATTTGTACGTTTAAGTCTGTACAAATAGCCGTGAAGGACTACAATGTACCAGGTATGGAATTTATTGACACACACTGCCACATCCATGCGGCAGACTTTACGCTTGATGCCGAAGAAACGATTCGTGGCGCTAAAGCGCAAGGGGTAAACCGGCTCATATGCGTAGGTACTGACGAAGTAGATAGTGCGCTTGCGGTAGCCTTTGCGAATATGCATGACGGCGTTTGGGCAAGTATTGGTTTACATCCACACGATGCCAAACTTGGCACCGAAGCTTTTAATGCCTTAACCTCACTGGCCGAAAAGTCAAAAATTGTGGCTGTAGGCGAGTGTGGGCTCGATTATTATTACAATCATTCAGCCAAAGAAGACCAAGAAAAAGCCTTACGATTTCAGATAGAGCTTGCACTAACGCACAAATTGCCAATGATTTTTCATGTGCGGGATGCCTTTGACGACTTCTGGCCTATTTTTGATAGCTATGAGGGCGTTCGGGGTGTTATTCATAGTTTTACAGCTACCTCTAAGGAGTTAGACGAGGCGCTTGAACGTGGCCTTTATATAGGTTTAAACGGTATTATGACATTTAGCAAAAACGAAGAGCAGCTAGTAGCAGCAAAAGCGGTACCGCTCGAGCGATTACTGCTAGAAACAGATGCGCCTTTCTTGACACCAGTGCCATTACGTGGTAAAGTAAATGAGCCAAAAAATGTTGTGCTTACGGCTGAGTTTTTAAGCAAGCTACGAGGTGAAAGTCTCGAGCAAATTGCTCTCGCCAGCACAAATAATGCAAAAGAGTTATTTCAGCTGAGGTAAACATGCCAATTAATCCAAATATCCATCTCACGAAAGCAGATGTCGTCCGTGTTCGCAGGGACGATGTTATTGAAGCTGCCGATTACTTTGAGGCAGTTGCTGGGAATGTTGAATCAGCGATGGTGCAGCCAATACACGAAGTAAATGGCACCATCCAACATCCTTTTGCTCATATTCGCGAAGAACTAGCTGACACCGAACCGCAAGTAGACCGTGAAGCTGCTAATGTAACTGCAGCGTCAGATTATGAACAACGTAGAGTAGCAAATACGACAGCGCAATCTCAACCCGGAACCGTTACAGACATTGATTATGCTCGACAAAATGTAGCAGCAGCCCGCCCTGATGAATCGATGAGCTACGAAGAAATGCTTAAAGCTGCACAGGAGCGCCCCGCGGCGTAAGGAGCACTCAAGATGATTGGCCGTTTTGTTCCAAAGATTCAATCGAATAAGCCTGATGCTCGATACGAAGCCTATCGTAATTTAATTCGCCGTGAAGCTCTTATTGGTGGTTCGTTATTTGGCACATTGCCAAACGGACACCGCCGAGAATTCTTTTGTTTAGACAAACACACGTGGGTATGGCACGAAGAGTGGACAGATAAAGTAGGCCAGCATCATGTGCGTAACACTCGATACGATGTCCGACCAACTGGAATCGTAAAAATTCAAGATGGTCGTGGCTACCAAGCGCTCAGCCCAAGTGAACTGCGAAATTTGCGGGACGCGATTCGTTTATATAAACAGCGTGTACTCACTCAGCTATATAATCAATCAGCTTAGCTCGTGATAAGGTGTTTAGTATGGACATAGAAAATTATTTTGACTATGCAGCAGCGACACCTATGTTACCAGAGGTCGTTACGGCAATGCAGCCGTATTTCAGTGAGCAGTTTTATAATCCATCAGCGTTGTATATTGGCGCACGTACCAATCGCCTTGCCCTAGACGAGGCGCGACATACGATTGCTAAGGGGCTCGGAGCTCGACCAACCGAAATAATTTTTACGGCAGGTGGAACCGAAGCAAACAATATGGCGATTCATGGTATTTTGTCTCAGTTTTCAGACGCACATTTTATAACCAGCGCCATTGAACACGATTCGATATTGCAACCAGCAACACAGTACAACACCACCTATGTAGGTGTTAACGATAAAGGGATTATTGATGTAACTCAGCTCACCAAAGCCATAACTGATACTACGGTGCTGGTGAGTGTCATGTTAGTTAATAACGAAGTAGGCGCTATCCAACCATTACACGATATCGTAGAAGTTGTTAACACTGTTCGTAAGCAACGCCAGGTAAGTGGTAATACGATGCCACTGTATATTCATACTGACGCCTGCCAGGCAACCAATTATCTTGATATTCAGGTTGCGCGATTAGGAGTTGATTTACTAACACTTAATGCCGGTAAACTGTATGGTCCAAAACAATGTGGTGCCCTATTTGTGCGGGCAGGTATAGTGCTTACGCCGCTTATACACGGCGGTGGGCAAGAGTGGAACCTGCGCAGCGGTACTGAGAACCTCGCAAATATCGTTGGTTTTGCAACTGCCTGGAAGCGTATTAGGGGTACGGTTAAAGAAGAGACGAAACGGGTTACCGAGCTACGTGACGCACTTATACAAGGATTAACGAGTCAACGACCCGACTGCGTTATTAATGGGCCGCACGGCAATCGCCGTATCGCAAACAACGTGCATGTTACGTTTCCCGGTAAAGATAACGAGCGTATCTTGATGGAGCTTGACGAAGCAGGCGTGCAAGTTGCAACTGGCTCTGCGTGCAGTGCTAGTAACGATGAACCATCACATGTATTAAAAGCCATGGGTCTCTCTGACGAAGCTGCGCAAAGCAGCATTCGTATTACGCTCGGCAGGTACACAACAGAACAATCAATTGAAAACCTTTTGCAATTACTCGCAAAAAAGTAGCATTGTCATAAGCAAAAGCGGTATACTAACGTCAAAGGGTAACAACCCCTTATGATGTACGTACAAAAAATAACGAAAACACTCCTGGGTATTGTTGGTGCTACACTAGTGGCCGTGCTGTCTGTGGTTTCGTTTGCTAATGCGCAAACAGTTACACAAGGCTACGGTTCTGACGTAGTGTTACAGCGCGGCATGATTGTTGGGCTAAAAAAAGACGATTTACGTAAAGTCGAGCCGATTAACAACGACCAATATGATCGCTTGCATGGGGTGGTTATCGGAGCAAATGATTCCGCGGTACTCCTTGGGAATGATAACGAAAAGGTCTATGTCGCAAGTGGTGGCCGGTTTAGCGTATTAGTAAGTGACCAAGCGGGTAACATTAATCAGGGTGATTATGTAACAATCTCATCAGTAGCAGGCATTGGTATGAAGGCGGGTGATTATGACCCAGTTATCCTTGGCAAAGCACTTGAGACATTTAAAAGCTCTGACTCTGGGCAAGTTGTCGGTACTGCTAAAGTAAAAGACACTAATGGCAAAGAACAGCAAATTAAGATTGGTCGTATTCTTGTAGACGTTAGTATCGGTAAAAACCCGCTCCTTAAAAGTGACAATAACCTGCCAAATGCATTGAGACGGGCCAGTGAAATGATTGCTGGTAAGTCTGTTTCGCCCATTCGTGTATATCTGAGTCTTGTTATTTTAGTAGTTGCTGCCATGATTGCTGGTAGCCTTATTTATAGTGCGGTTCGTAGTAGCTTAATTGCCATTGGTCGTAACCCTCTCAGCAAAAAGTCTATTATCCGTGGCCTATTTCAGGTTGTTATTATTGGTTTAATGGTTTTCTTAAGCGGTATATTTGGCGTATACTTACTGCTAAGGTTATAACAGAGAAAATAAAGGGGGTGGCAAACTAATGACGTCTGGGCAAATCGCAATAGTGTTGGGACTACTGCTGATTGCTGCTGCTGTGTTTGTGTTTGCAATCTTAAAAACTAAAGGATTTAGTTTCGGTAGCAAAAAACCAAAAATCACTCCAGATACGCTTGCTGAAGAAGCCGAAAAAGATGCCGAACGCATTTTTAACGATGAATTCCGTGAAGAACTTCGCAACAGGGGTCGTTTACACTTCGAGAAAATTATTGGCGAGAACGCCATGTTCTTGCAGCAAGATTTACGTTTAACCACTAGTCAGCTAAACGACTACATGAAAGAAGAGATAAAGCGTGTCTTGCAAGACGAATTTGCAAAATACGAAGAGTCAATCACAAATGCAAAAGACTTAGCACTTGACTCAATTCAAAAGACACAGGCTGTTATTGAGCAACAACGGGTGGTCCTTGAAAAGCAGATGAATGACCAAGCGGCGGCTGAAAAGCAACGTTTGATTGACCATTTCGAAAAGAATATGGCAGATATCGTAAACCACTACATTTTAGCCGCCATTGGTAACGAAATTGACCTTACCGTACAACTTGATTACATTTTCCAATATCTAGAAGAAAACAAAGAAGCTATTGTTGAGGATATTCGCAGTGGAACTTAAACTACCGCTTTTAATTGCAAGCCGCCAAGACATTACACACGTACACCGAGAACTACGTGTTTTTTCTGATATGGTGGCACAAAGTATTATGCGCCACGAAAGTCCTATTAAGTATCCTGCTATATCGGCAAGTTTACGCGCCTTAGCGGTTGAAAATCAGGTAGATTTACGTTCAGAAGATGCTTGCGCCAAACTACTCGCAGAGCTAAGTACATTTAAAAAAGACGCTCCAAGTGTGCACATCAGTTTTCCAGCCGATCCACCACCAGAGGTGGTGCAACGGATTATTGAGTGGCTTCGTAAAGAAGTTGATCCACGAATTGTAATTAATATTGGCTTACAGCCAACAATTGCGGCAGGTATCGTTTTGCGTACGCCTAATCACCAATTTGACTTTAGCCTACGTCAACATTTGTATCGTAACAGAGAAAAACTCAAAGAGGCACTGGCAATATGAGCGGTAAACACTTTGAATTTTTGATTGAGTCTGGCCACCCCATCGGTGAAGTAATTGGTGTTAATAAGTACCTTGTTAAAGCGCGTGGCCTACACCCTGTTAACCAACACTCGTTAGTACTGTTCGAGGACGGTTCAAAGGGGATTGTCCACTATATTTACGAAGACCATGTAGAAATCCTACACCTTGGTGATAATGAACTCCGCGTTGGCATGACGTTGGTCGTACAGCACAACGAGCTGGTTACGAAAGTTGGTAAAGACTTCATTGGACGCGTTATATCAGTTATGGGCGAACCACTCGATGGTAAAGGCCCAATTGCGGCCGATGCAACCTGGCCAGTCTTTAATCCAGCTCCACCGCTGTATACCCGTAAACAGCTCTCTGATCAGCTTGAAACAGGGGTTACTGTTATCGATAGTCTGTTCCCGATTGTACACGGGCAGCGTATGGCTATTTTAGGCGACAGTAAATCTGGTAAAAGTACGCTTATGACCCAAATGGCACTGCACCAAAAAGACACCGGTGTGACGGTTATTTACGTACTGATTGGTAAGCGTCGTGCTGATGTTGACATTCTGTTATCACGCCTCCAAGAGCAAGATTCGCTCAAAAATACGATAGTCATTGTATCAACCCTATTTGAATCACTAGTACTCACCTATCTTGCGCCATATGTTGGTTGTGCGATGGCAGAATATCTTTGGCAAGGTCTTGATGAAAACGCCATTATTATTTACGACGACCTAACGAGCCACGCTATGGCCTATCGTGAAATTTCGTTGCTTGCAGGGGTGAGCCCTGGCCGTGACTCATATCCTGGTGATATGTTCTTTGCACACAGTAGTCTTTTAGAGCGCGCAGGGCGCTTAGCTCGTAACACAAAAACCCTTACAAGTTTTCCGATGGTGCTCGCGTCAGGTGGTGATATCACCGCGTATCTTCCAACCAATATTATGTCAATTACTGATGGTCAGTGGATTTTAGACATGGATATCTTTAGGGACGGTATTAGGCCAGCGCTTAATATCGGTCTTTCAGTAACCCGTGTTGGTGGTGTTGGCCATAACAGCAGACAACACGAAATTACGGCTCGTGTTATGAAGACACTGGCATCTTACCGCCAAGCAGCAGAATATTCGCGATTTGGTTCTGAGCTTGCGCTCGAAGCTAAACAAGACTTAGCAGCGGGTAAGCGTATTTACGAACTAATTGGCCAAAAACCGACAGAAACGTTTAGTTTATTAGCGCAACAGATGATGTTTGAAATCACGCTCGATCTTGCTGATGGTGAAATGCTTGATCTTGAAGCTTTAAAAGCACTCGCCAATGAATATGGAGCAAAGATTAAAGAGGATGATAAAGCTAAAACCTCAAACTATGACGAAATAAAAGCTGAGCTGAAAGCAAAGAGTCTTATGGAGATTAAGCGGTGAAACGTCCACAAGAAATCGAACGAGATATTATTGGTATGCAGACGCTTAGCGAGCTTACGAGCGTGTTTGAAGGCATCGCCAGTATGCGTATCGCCCAAATTAAAACCCAAGTACTGCAAAGCCAAAACTACTTTGATACGTTATGGCAAATGTATACCCAGATTCGTGCCGGTACACCATTTGCGTTTGGTCGCCACGTATTAGAGGACGATGCGAACGTGATTGATAAAGAACTCTTTATCGTCATTACGGCCGAGGGTGGTTTTAGTGGTGATATCGACCAAAAGCTTATTAGCTGGATGCTCAAAAGTTACGACAAAGAAAAACACGACATAATTGTAATTGGTCACCACGGTGCCATTCAATTAGCTCAGCGCGGAGTTAGCTTTAAAAAATATTTTAAGCTACCGTCAAAAGACCAAAATATCAACGTGACGCCAATTATTAGAGAAGTCCAGTTGTATAAATCGACCAATGTGTTTTATCAGACATACGTTTCGCTAACCGTACAAGATGTAAAACGTATCAGTCTTAGTAGCGCTGTTGAAGAACAAGGTAAGGATGTTGAAAAAGGTACCGAAATTATTAACGAAGCAACCTATATTTTTGAACCAAGTTCGTTTGCGGTGGTTGATCACCTTGAGCGATCAATGATGAATATTGCGCTCAGCCAGGTAATCCTAGAATCTAAACTGGCACAGTACGCTAGCCGGTTCCAAGCTATGTCAGCAGCCCATAACCGTGCAAATGACTCTGTTGGTGAGTATAAACTGATGTATAGCCGTGCTCGACGCGCTATCAAGGATGAACGCCTTAAAGAGATTATTAACGGGCTCAGAAAGGCACACGCATGACCAAAGGTTCTATTGTTGCGGTCAAAGACCTTGTCGTTCGGGTAGAATTTGCCGAAGATATGCCAGAAATTGGCGAAGTTGTATTAGTCCAGAACGAAGAAAAGAGCCCATTGCTAGTAGATTCTCTTGCGAGTGACACTATCGCAATCTGTATTAATTTGCGTTCCAACAAACATATCCAAAAGGCAATGCCCGTAGAGCGAACTGGCCGGGGCGTAGAAGTACCTGTTGGCGAGGTTACGATTGGTCGCATCTTTGACGCATTAGGTGATCCGCTTGACGGCTTAGACCCAGTGCCTGCCGATGCACCACGTAAAGACATCTTAAAACTGGGCGCAAAAAGCACTAACTTTACGGCCGCTAAACCAGAAATTCTTGAAACTGGGATTAAGGTAATTGACTTCTTTACCCCGTTTGTTAAGGGCCGCAAAATTGGTGTTATTGGTGGTGCTGGTGTAGGTAAGACTGTGCTTACTATGGAGCTGATTCACAACATTGCTCGTACTGGCTCTGGTTTATCATTCTTTGCAGGTATTGGTGAGCGTGTCCGTGAAGGTCATGAACTCTACGAAACCCTGCAAGAATATGAACTGTTAAAAAATACCTGTATGTTCTTTGGCCAAATGAACGAAAACCCAGCGCAGCGTAGTTTAATTGGTATTTCTGCTGTTGCGCTCGCCGAATATTTCCGCGACGAAGAACATAAAGATATTTTGTTCTTTGCTGACAATATGTACCGTTTTGTGCAGGCAAAAAACGAGCTAGCCACTATCATGGACTTAATCCCGAACGAAGGTGGTTACCAGCCGACAATCTTTTCTGACGTTAAAGTCTTACAAGACCGCTTAAGTTCAAACCAAAACGGTTCTATTACGAGTCTTCAGACTATTTATGTGCCCGCCGATGACCTTTCTGACCCGGCTGTGCAGGTTATTTCGCACGAGCTTGACTCAACCATTGTGCTCAGTCGTAAAGTGGCCGAGCAGGGTATTCGTCCCGCCGTCGACTTAACTTTGACAACCTCGAGCCTTTTGTCACCTGATGTGGTTGGCGAACGACACTATGTGCTGAGTGTGCAGGTACAATCGATTTTGCAGAAATATGAGCAGTTAAAGGGTATTATTGCGATTATTGGTGAAAACGAACTAAGCCCAGCTGATCGCGCCGAATATGCAAAGGCTAAAAAGCTCATACAATACTTTACGCAGCATATGTTTGTGACCGAAAAACTCAGTGGTATTAAGGGTGAATATTTCACGCGTGACGAAACGCTAAAAGGTATCGAAGAAATCGTTGTCTAGCCATGGCAAAGCGTCAGGATGCCTCAACCGGCGAAATAATCGATGATCACAAAAAGCCCAAAGAGGGTGATGTCTTTCATTTAAAAGTCTATGCACCTTTCAAGAACTATTTTGAAGGGGATGTTAATAGTGTTTCTGCAGCAAACGACACTGGTCCTTTTGATATTTTGGCAGGACACCATAACTTTATCACTTTGCTCAACCCATGCGATTTAACAATCCGTGTCGCAGGAAAAGATGATGAAATCATTAAAATTACCCGCGGAATTATGCAGGTAAAAGCCGACGATGTTGTCGTGTTCTTAGACGTCTAATCTATCGCTACGTAATCAAAGGCACAACTCGTACCCGGATTACCAGCGTTTACGGTGCCAATTGAAAATCCACCAGTTGTACGATTTATGTAAAACTGAAGTGTTGCACAATTTGAACCTACAGGTGTTATGACCACGTGTGGTGTCTGAGTAAAGCTATTAGAAAAAGTCACATTTGCAATAATACCGGCCACTAAACCAGTACCAAAATTGATATTTACCGTACCGGCAGTATCAGTACCGCTAATTGACACCGTACCAGCACCACCAACAGCAGTACCGCTTGATACACGTGGAGTACTACCACCTGCATCGATGTGGCGATTTAACTGAATGTCTTTATTCATAATAAGTTGGTCAATACTGAGTGATGGGGCAGAAATCTGGCCCGCAAACGTTGCGCTACCACCAACCGTCAAGTTCTTTTGGACGGTTAGCGTTCCTTGTATAGCTTCGTTACCCGAAACTGATAAATTATTACCAACCTGAATATCTTGGAACGAGGATGTGCCTGATACGGTAATACCGGGTAGGCTTAATGCACCGCCAACACGGATAGTACCTGCTACGTCTAAGCTGTCACGTACGAGCACACGCCCGTTAAATACGGCGTTAGAAGCAATTGTCAGAGTTTGTTTTGCATCACCAACCGTGGTGTCATTATTTTTAAGTCCTTGTAGGTCGCTCGAGCTGAGTGTCTGACCAGCAATAGTGTTTTGACTCGCTTTTTTACTCGCTTTATATGAAGCAAACGAAGCAATACCGGCAAGTAGTAAGACAAGAATAAATAGTAAAAGGTAAATATTAACACTACTAATCAATTCTTGAACGCGCCTACCAAAACTTTTATGTGGTTTTTTGCGAGGAGCATCCTCTACGGTTGCAGTATTTTTAGTTCCATCAAGCGAGTTATTTACATCTTCTGCGTCTGTCGAAGGAGTTGATGGCGTGCTCGAAACAGTCGTCTCTTGGTTTTCGAGCGAATTCTTGGCAGGATCCGTAGTGTTTTGATTATCCATGTTTCTTAACTAAGCATAAGTGGTAATAATTACCATAACTATACTACAAACTAGCAGATAAGCGCTACCAGTTTGCAAAAAACATACATTAAATTGTAAAATAGGCTTACAAATGGGGATTAAACAAAAAACAACCAAACACTTTGGCTTGTTGGCGCTCATCATAGCGGCAATTGTTGCCCCTATGCTGTATGAAACCGTTGTGTTTGCAGCGCCACCCACCTACACATCACCAAGTTACGGTGTGGACGAAGTTTTTATGGGTTCTGGTGGTGCAAATGATATGAGTTCAGCCAGTTATAGAGGTCGTGCCAGCTTAGGTGATACCGGCGTAGGTAATAGCTCCAGCACGAATTACCAGGCAAATAGCGGTTTTACGACAACACCCGACCCTTATATAGAGTTTACGGTTTCGGGCGGTACTGTTGATTTAGGTACACTTAGTACATCTGCAGCAAAAACGGGTACCGCCACATTTAGTGTTCGAACATACCTAGCAAGCGGATATGTTGTTGTTACTGGATCTGACCCACCTAATAATGGCGCTCGTATTTTAGCAGGTATGAGTAGCGCGGCCGCATCAAGTACCGGCACCGAACAGTTTGGTATCAATCTAGTGGCAAACACAAGCCCAGCTACCATCGGGGCTAATCCCTCGCAAATTCCTGGTAGTACCTATAGTTTTGGTACGGCAGCAGCTGGTTATAACACAGCTAATCAATATAAGTATGTAAAAGGTGATGTGATTGCGAGTAGTAGTTCGAGCTCAGGTACTACGCAGTACACTATCACCTATCTAATTAATATTAACGCTACCACCCCTGGTGGCCAATATGCGATGAACCATATACTTGTCGCAACTTCGACATACTAGCTGTGGATAAGTAAGCATAAGTTACTTGCATAGTCACAATATTTGTGTTACGGTGAGGGTACCCCAACCAAAATAAAAATAACAACTTAACTACAACTAGGAGATGATTAGCTATGCGAAAATCACAAGCTATCATGTCGAAGTCGTCTGCATTGGTTGCAGCATCTGTTTTAGCAGTCGCAAGTATTGTGCCTGGCCTTCTTTTAGGTCACGCAAGTGCTGCCGGACAAGTGCAAAACCGCTCAATCCAACTGTCGACTTCGCTCACTGGTGCAACATCTGTTACATACCAAGTTGCTTTTAAGGCTGCCACAGGTGGTAGTATAAAAAGCTTGGTTGTCGACTTTTGTTCAGGTAACTCTTCGCCTATTATTGGCTTGAGTTGTACCGCACCAGGTGGATTTAGCGTTGGTACGCCAACGGTATCCAGCGTGTTTATCAATGGTGCTTCTGTTGGTGCTGGAACCAACGACACCGTTAACTGGACGGGTGGTCAGCTTAATACGAACCGAACCCTTACGCTTACAAACGCGGCAGGTTCTTCGTTGACAGCTAACCAATATGTCACAGTCACCTTTACAGGTGTGACAAACCCAACTGACGTGGACACTGTCACTGGCGGTAGCCAAGTTGGTACGTTCTATGGACGTGTTCTAAGCTACCCAAATGACTCAGGTTCTGACAGTGCTGCTAACTATGTTGCAGGTACTGAAGGTAACTATATTGATGGTGGTGGTTTTGCAATGAGCACAACTAACTTACTTACAGTTACCGCAAAGGTACAAGAGCAGTTAACATTCTGTGTCTATACATCAGGTACAGACTGTTCAACTGGTACTGGTAGCTCAATTAACGTGCCTACCTCAAGCACAACTCCACTTAGTGCAAGTGCAGTGCAGACCGATACAAGCGCAAGCTTTGGTTTGGCTAGCAACGCACTGAACGGTGTCGTCGTACGTATGAAGGGCTTTGATCCATCAAACCCAACATCAACACGTGCAACACTTACCAGTGGTGCTAATACAATTGCAGCATTTGGTGGTGGTAACGGTACGTGTACCGCTGACTCAGCAAGTACTTCAACCGACCAATTTGGTATGCGTTTTGCAACCCTTGGTTCTGGTTTAACTGTAAACTCAACCTTTGGTTGTTCAGCAGGTAACCACGGTTGGGACACTGCAACTTCTAACGACAACATTACCGCAACCTATGGTAAGCAAATTGCTACTACTGCAGGTGCAACCTCAGAAACTCAGAGCAATCTAGAATTTGCAGCTAAGTCTGCTTTAACGACACCAGCTGGTATCTATACGATTGGCCTTAGCTTTATCGCAACTGGTACCTACTAATTCGACGATAGACACGATATAACTCAGAAGCACATATAACATTTATAAAAAAGCGTCCATTTTTGGTAAGGGGGGCGCTTTTTTATTTGTTTTTTAAAGCATAAGATTCTGTGGATAACTCATCAAAAAACACATTGACAAGTTATCCACATAAGCAGTATGCTTCTCGTGTATACCAACCAATAAAAACATTAAAAACAAACAACAGGAGCATTTATGTTCTATAAGAAATTAAAAATAGATCGCCTTGGCTATGGTGCAGCCGCGGTGATGGTAGTAGCAGGTCTGGCTACTACGGTGCTAACGACAAGCAAAGTATTTGCAGCTGGTCAGTTAGCACAGCGCTCAATCCGCTTATCAAGCGCAGTAGCGGGTGCAACCAGCACTACCTATCAAATCGCTTTTCAACCATCTGCAACAGGTCTTGTAAAAGGTGTTGTAGTTGATTTTTGTGATGCCTTTACGACGCCTATTATTGGCCTTTCATGTACAGCACCAACAGGATTTGACATTACCGCTGTTGTAGCGACAACTAACGTAACGGTAATGCTTGATGCAACAGCAGTACCTGCGGCTGGTGGCCCTACTGGTGGTACTAACGATACCACTAACTGGACGTACACACGCGCTAACGCTGGCCGTACCATCACACTAACAAGGGCAGCTGGCTCTACGATGACAGCGGGTAAATGGTTTGTAATTACCATTAACTCAATTACCAACCCAACAGATACCGACACAAACACGGCTGGTACACAAACAGGTACCTTCTACGGCCGTATCTTAACCTACGCAAATGACTCGGGCGCTAACAGCCCTGCAACATACTCGGCTGGTTCTGAAGGTACGTACATTGATGGTGGTGGTATTGCGATGAGCCTAACTAGCCTCCTTACTATTACCGCTAAGGTTCAGGAACAGTTAACCTTCTGTATCTATACCAGCAGCCCAGGTTCAAACTTCTGTGGTACTGGTACGGGTAGCTCAATCAATGTGCCTACTACTGCCACGACTCCACTTAGCTCAAGTACAGTGCAAACCGACTCTAGTGCGAAGTTTGCAATCTCTACCAACGCTCTTAACGGTGCAGTAGTACGTATGAAGGGTTATGACCCATCAAACACCAGTAGCCTTCGCTACACGCTTACAAGCGGTTCAAATGTGATTGCACCATTTGGCGCCTCACCTGGTAACGGTACGTGTCAGGCTGACTCAGCATCTACTTCAGTTGAGCAGTTTGGTATGCGATTCTCATCAGTTGGCTCAGGCCTTACCGCTAATGCAACCTTTGGTTGTAGCGCTGGTAACCACGGTTGGGATGGAAACACCAACACTGGTACGGGTGGTAACGGTACCGCTAACGACAACATTACTGCAACTTACGGTAAGCAAGTTGCAACACTAGCAGCTCCAACCGCAGAAGTACAAAGTACAATGGAATTTGCAGCTAAGTCTGCACTAACGACTCCAGCTGGTATCTATACCATTGGTCTTAGTTTCATCGCTACTGGTACTTACTAAAAAGTAGCTCTAGATTACATGATAATAGCGCGCCAGCAATCTGCTTGCGCGCTATATCTTTACATAAAAGTGTTAAAATAGACGTAATGAAATCAAAAATAAAAACGATAGCAGTTCTCGGCATGTTCCTGCTTGCAGGACTGTTTCCGTTTCGCGTTTTTGCTGATACGTTGCCGCTGCGTAGCCTCGAACTGTCTACGTCATACCCGAGTATGACAGCCGTACAGTATTTACTTACCTTTTCTACAAAGGTTGGATACACAATCGGATCCGTCAAAATAGAGTTTTGTTCAAACAGTCCACTTGTAAGTTTGCCGTGTACACCACCGGTAGGTATGAATGCTACAGCAGCTGTTATCCAATCAGAGTCCGGTCAGGTGTCGTTTTCTATTGACGGTGCGCAACGGGCTGCAAATAGCCAAGTTCTCGTAAACGCAACACCGTTTACAAATGCCGGGCAGATATCGGTCATGCTTGCTGGAATTCGTAACCCAGATAATTTAGGGACGTACTATGGACGAATTCAAACCTTTAGTAGTAACGACGGTACCGGCACTCCAATTGACTGGGCGGGTGTAACCTTTAATATTACGCAGCCACTTTCAATTTCTCTAGAAGTCCCGCCATACCTGTATTTTTGTGTTGCTCAGACTATTCAGGGGTACGATTGTAATACGGCTACCAGTAGCTTTTTAGATTTTGGTGAACTATCAACAAAATCAACAAAAAACGTAACCTCCCAGTTTGTAGTTGCGACCAATGGTCAATACGGCGTAAATATTAATGTTTCCGGCACGACACTTACCTCTGGTAATAATACGATTCCGCCGCTTACTGGGCCAACCGGGTCTGTAGTAGGGACGTCACAGTTCGGTATTAATGTAGTGTCTAATAGTGGGTTTGGTTCGGATCCTGTAGGCACCGGTTTAGCAAACGCCATGCCGGGCTATAACATATCTAACTTATTTAAGTTTAATTCGGGCGATAATATTGCATTTAGCAGCAACACGACAGCAGAGAAGAAGTTTACGGTCAGCTATATTGCTAATATTTCAAAGAACCAAAGGCCGGGTGTGTATAGCACAACGCTCATCTATACTGCTTTAGCAAGCTTCTAGATTTCTAAAAAAACTTTTGCTACACTCTATACAACGCTTAAGTTTAATAATAGAGAGGGAAAAATGAAATACAAAATAAGTGCTTTTGCTATGGCTATTGTGCTGCTAGCAAGTTTTATGCCAACCTTGGTACACGCGCAAGATGCATCGAGCGGCACACAGTCTGGTAATGGATTTAGAATTTCGCCAGTACGGGTAGAAATGACTATTGATAAAGGTAAGTCTGACACTGCAACCCTTAGCATCGAAAATCCAACCTCAGGCCCAATTAATGCAAAAATTGTTGCAAATGACTTTGAGGCAGCTGCAGACGAAACTGGACAGCCAAGAATTATCCTTGACAGCACTAAATCCGCACCTTCAAATAGCTTTAAATCACTTATTGGTGACCTTGGGTCAATCTACTTGCCACCAAGCACGACAAAAGATATTAAGGTTAAAATCACCGTTCCAGCCAATGCTAGTGCTGGTGGTTATTACGGTGCCGTACGTGTTGTTCCTGATACCGAAGCAAACAAAAACGTCTCACTATCTGCAAGTGTCGGTACTATCTTCTTGATTACTGTTCCTGGACAGCTCACCGAAAGCCTACAGCTTGTTGAGTTTACGGCAGCTAAAAACGGCAGTACCGGACGTTTCTTTGTCAATTCGGGCGAGATGTCAATTGTCACTCGCTTAAAGAATACCGGTAATATTCATGTAAAACCTTTTGGTCACGTTCAAGTTACTGATAGAAGCGGTAAGGTTGTTGAAGAATACGAGTTTAACAATGGTACCCCAAGAGCAAACGTATTACCAAACACAACCCGTAAGTTTGACGACAAGCTTAAAAACCAAAAATGGATAGGCAAGTATACTATTACGGCAAATCTAGGCTATGGTACCTCAGGTAGCCTTATTACGGCTAAAAACACCTTCTGGGTCATTCCTGTCTGGGTATTTATTGCTCTCGCTGTCTTAGTAGTACTCTTTGTACTTGCAGGCTTCTTTGTCTACCGAAAGTTTACAACAAAGTCTAAGCACACAACTCGACCACGTCGTTAGTCAAAACACTATAGATAATACAGAAAAAGGGGCGATTATTCGCCCCTTTACGTTTATGGTAAAAAATACTATAGTTATAGTTAAGTTTAACGAAATATAAATCAGTGAAAATCGGTATCAAAATACACAGACAAATAGGGGCAATATTAGCACTGCTATTACTGCTGATATCGATTACATCATCTGCCTATGCGCTTGATAACCCGCAAACTGGTGGTGTAGGTGTGCAGGGTACTATTAGTGCACCACCGCCATCACAAGCACCAACTATTTCGAGCCCTGCAAACGGTGCAGTCTTTACGTCGTTGCCAGTTACCGTTACTGGTATTTGCCCAAACAATCTACTTGTTAAATTGTTTAAAAACAATGTCTTTAGTGGTTCGGTGCCTTGTCAGAACGGAAGCTATAACCTAAAAATTGACCTTTTTAGTGCAAAAAATGACTTAGTAGCACGTGCATACGACGAGCTGGATCAAGCCAGCCCAGATAGTAATCTTGTGTCGGTTACCTTTAACGATAACGCTAATAAGCCAAATCTAGCAGCACGTGTGAGCCTTACGACAAACTACGCGAGGCGTGGAGCTAACCCTAAAGAAGTTCTGACCTGGCCAATTATTATAAGTGGTGGCACAGCACCTTACGCTATTAGTGTTGACTGGGGTGACGGCACATCGGCAGATGTGTACACTGCAACAAACCCTGGTGAGTTTACACTCAAGCACACCTTTGACGCTGCAGGTGTGTATCGTGCACTTATTAAAGCTTCAGATAAGAATAACGTTGTAGCCTATTTGCAAATAACGGCAATTGGCAACGGAGAAGTTAAGCAGTCAAATGTAGCTGGTGCAACTGCTGATAAATCGAGCGGTACCTCTAAAACGGTTGTTTTATGGCAACCTGCGGCTATTGCGCTGCCATTAATTGCATCGACTTTTTGGCTCGGTAAGCGCTACGAAATCAAACGCGTAAAAACAAAGCTGAGTCGTGGCGAGCATCCTTTCGAATAGGATAGTGTACACTATATACGATGAAAACGGTGTTTGTAGGCCTCAGTGGAGGCGTTGATAGCTCGGTTACCGCTGCTTTAGTAAAAGAGCAGGGATACCACGTTGTGGGCGTCTACATGAAGAACTGGAGCCAAGACTTGCCTGGCTTTGCTTGCCCATGGAAAGAAGATTACCAAGACGCTAAACGTGTAGCTGTGCAACTTGGTATTGATTTTGAAATGTTCGATTTTGAAACCGAATATCGTGAAAAAGTCGTAGATTACATGATTGACGAATACAAAGCTGGACGCACCCCAAACCCAGACATTATGTGTAATCAAGAGGTAAAATTTAAACTCTTTTTGAATACTGCACTCGATAAAGGAGCAGATTTTGTCGCTACTGGCCACTATGCTAGGGTTCGTGACGGTAAATTGTACACCGGGCTCGATACAAACAAAGACCAAAGCTACTTTTTATATCGTGTCACCGAAGAGGCACTGACAAAAACACTGTTTCCACTTGGCGAGTACACCAAACCACAAGTACGTGAACTTGCGGCAGAACGTAACTTAATAACTGCTACCAAAAAAGAAAGCATGGGTATTTGTTTTGTCGGTAAGGTTGGTATTAAAGAATTCTTGCAACAATACGTAACCACTATGCCAGGTGCTATCGTTGATCAGTTTGGTCGTACCATTGGTGAGCATGACGGCGCCATTTTTTATACGATTGGCCAACGTCATGGCTTAGATGTCGGTGGTGGCTTGCCATATTACGTCGTTGGTAAAGATATGACCAAAAACGAAGTATACGTAACGACACAACTTGACGATGAGCGTTTATGGCTCGAGGAACTCACATTAACAGACCTCCACTGGATTAACAAAGCGCCCAAACCTGGTAAAAAATACCAGATACGAGTGAGGTATCGAGCACCACTCGTTGAAGCAGTCTTTAGCGATGATTTGCAGCATTTACAACTTACCGATGCAGTGCGGGCGGTAACACCAGGCCAATCAACGGTAGTCTATGATGGTGACTATGTTGTGGGCGGTGGTATCGTCATTTAATTTTTTTACGCACCTCTGTTACAATACCTATAATGACAGCTCAAGAAATTCGAAACGCATATTTAGAGTTTGCGCGCGAAAATGGCCACGTGATTATTCCACGTGCTAATTTAGTGCCGCAAAATGACCCAACAACCTTATTTACTGGTAGCGGCATGCAACCGCTCATCACCTATCTTTTAGGTGAACCACACCCAAGCGGCACGCGTGTAGCAGACAGCCAAACATGCTTACGCGCCGAAGATAT
>CAZMHJ010000005.1:0-35901 GCA_964566075.1 uncultured Candidatus Saccharibacteria bacterium
CCAGAAACGCGCAAACCAATATAGTCAGACGCAGACGGAACATATGCTGTAATTTGCGTATTGTTACCGCTTGCAGTAGCACCGGATGTCAATCGCCCATCACCACCCGTAACTGCGAACATTATTGAGCCATCAAAGCGTTGGTATTGGAACGCATTAACGGCTGAAGCATTTGCTGACTGTAGTATAAGGGGTACTGTATTTGGGGTGCTGGCTGTAATAACCGCTTCAGCGTTTTGTAAGTTGGTTGTTGTGTATGGATCATTAATGACAAGCTTAGCGCCCTTGTATGTGCTGTTTATACTTAGACCACCGTTCAATGATGTTACGCCGCCGCCGTTAGTGCCAACGACTAATCGAACATCGTCTATATATAGTGTGTGGCCACTAGTCGTGTCGTATACATAAATGTTTGAGCTACCGATTGTACCACCTGTTGTGAATGTACAGGTAAACGTTGTCCAAGCTGTGTAGGTTACTGTTTGGCCTGTTAAACAGTCAATATTTGATCCATTATCCTGGCGTCCAATTGCTATTGTCGAGTATGTTGATGGGTTTATGCTACGGAGCGTCATCGTTAAGCTATAAGTCGTGTTTGCAGTAAAGGTGTAAGCAAATTGTGCACCAGAGTTTGCAGCTCCGGTAACAGCACTCATATGGAAGGAACCGTTAAATGATGGTAAAGCAGTCGTATACGCTACTCTTGTTAGCGTAGTTGTACCTTTTTGTGCCCAACCAGTTGTGTTCGTTTCGAAATTACCATTCGATATTAAGTTAGAAGAAAGGTTTGATGCAACCGTAAGCTCTGGTAAACTTGCAGTGTTTTCTTTAACTTCTAGGATGTTTGCTGTGTGCGCAGTATAGTTTCCTGTTACTCTAACGGCCGGAGCGTTAGAGTCGAAACTCTCAACTAGTAGGGCTGCAGTTTGCCAGAATGAGTTACCACCACGAACATAGGTTTGGCTTACGGTGCCTTGTGTGCTGAATTGAGTTGTACCGTTTGAATACTGAACCCTTAGACTATCTGGAAGAGACAAGTCATTCTCAATACTTGACTGAACAAGCAGTCCAACCTTATCTCGTGTTTGCTGTACAAATAAACTGCCGTTTGGACTAGCTGGTATGTTGGCAGGCGAAACACCGACTACTACTGTCGTTGCAGAATTACCTAAGTTAATTTGGCCATCTTGATATGATTGATTGCCCCCAGCGATAACAGATGGATAAATACGCAAACCATCAAACCATACATTGCGTGATACACCGTCAGTAAATTTAACGAATAAGTATGGCGAGCCTGATACAGTACTTGGTGTTACTGATATTGCGCATAGCCACCAGCCAGTACCACCGCCACCAGTACAGGTAGTGCTGTCGGCATATGTAGTTTCGTCAACTCCGTTGTAAGCATATCCGACAGTAGGAGTACCTGCGACACTAACTTTCATCATAAACGAGAAGTTCACATTCACACCTGCTGATGCGGTATAAGGATAATTTATACCCGTGCCTGATACTGCACCAAGTGCGGCCTTTATGCTGTATGCACCGTAATAAACATTGCCCGCAGTATTATCTTGAGTGACTGTAGTACTTGCTCGTGGATTCCAACCTGTTGTACCCGTTTCACCACTTGGATTAACAGTCGCAAGATTACCATTTGTATTTGTGTTATCGACAAGAATTTGGTTTACGCCAGCTGCGTTCTGCACCTGGAAGGCTGTTGCACTGTTTGCACTGTTTTGGAATGTTGCGGTACCTGCTACTCCTAAATCTTCATTTATCTGTAAGCTTTGGCCAATCGTTGCTCCGCCATAAACAGCTAGGTTACCACCAAGATCTGTGTTATTTATAACTCGTAAATCATCCACATTGATAGTACCCGCGTCAATAGCCTGGCTGAATGTACCGCCAATGTTATACGTCTTAATTGAGCCAGCCGTATATGCCTCGACATACGCATAACGACCATCCACGACAAGTGCAACAGGGTTAGAATCAGTTGTAACAGACCCTGTTAATGTAGGTGATGCAGGGTTACTGATGTTCACAATTTCTAGTTTGCTAGCGGTATAGTTTGCAACGTAAGCATAAATACCCTGCACCACGACCATTTGTGGGCTACTGTTTGTACCCCCTGCACCTGCCGTAAGGTTAATGGTACCGACGTGTGCAGCAGTAGTTGTTGGGTCTGCAATATCAAAGATTTCAAGGCTAGCAGCCGTAGTATTGTTAAACACATATGCGTATCGACCTACGACCGTGAGGCTCTTAGGCGATGTTGTATTAAGGGTTGCACCGGTAGTGTTCTTTAAGGCTGGTGCACTTGGGTTGCTAATGTCGTATATAAATAGCTTTCCGTTAGTACCATTGCTACCCGCCATATATAGATAATTACCAATAACTTTTATACCAACTGGGGCGCCAGCCGTTACGGCTGATGCGGTTGTGCTCTTTAGTAATGGGTTAAGTGGGTTACTAATGTCATAGATAACGATATTGCGGTTTGTTGTTATTCCATATGCGTAATTACCAACGACAATCATATCGGTAAATGCGTTAGCGGTAGTGACGGTTGTTACAATACTTGGGCTTACCGGGTTCGAAACATCAACTATGAAGAACTTCGTAGCCGTAAAGTCAGTTACATACGCATATTTTCCTTGTACCACTATTGATTGCAGTGCAGTTGCTCCGGTAACAGTAAATGTAGATTTAACGACCATTGAGGTTGGATCAGTCGCATCAATAATCTGCATGGCTGTACCATTTTTAACGTTGTACAGGTAGTTGCCTTGCTTGTATAAGCTCCATGGGTTGGTTGATACGCTACCAGAAGTTACGGTACCAGCATTAGTTGTTGGCACAACGCCATTAATCAGTAAGTTGCCATTAGTAGTATCTACATTGAGTACCGCCGTACCAGCGGCATTTTGTACCTGGAACGCAGTAGTAGAATTATTTAAGTTACGAGATGTAACAACGCCTGTATTACTTACATTTAGGCCACCTGGGTAAATAATGGTGTATGATGTTGCGTTCTGGATAAACTTAGAAACACTCACCGTCATGCTTGTCGTTGATGTGAAGCCAGTGATTGTTGCTGTTGAGCCGTCAGAGTATACAATGGTGCCACCAACCATATTTGCGGTAAAGGTGGTGCCAACACCTGTCACCGTCGTTGTAGCTGCACCTGCACCACCACAAGCCAAAGTGTTTTGACAAAGCGTACCAGTGTTATAAATACCCGTACCAACTTGGAACGCAGTGTTTGCAAGTAATGTTGGTGTGTTGGTGTTTATACCTACTGCGTCGCCAGTACCACCGTTAGTTACCGTACGACCAAGCACAATACTGTTTGATCCTGCCACCGTTGCATTAGAACCAATTGCAGTAGCATAGCTAATACCTGTGTAGCCAACATTTGCGCCCGAACCAATAGCCGTATTATTACTACCGATTAAGTTATTGCTAAGTGCGCTATAACCGATTGCAGTATTATCAGAACCACTCGATGTATTTTGGAGCGCAAAGTAACCAGAAGCTGTGTTGTTGTTACCATTGGTCAGGTTATTGAGTGAACCACTACCAAAGCCACTGTTATAGCTACCACTCGTTAAGAACGCCATCGTACCGTAGCCGTATGAACTGTTACCAATACCGGTCGTAAGACGACGTAATGCGCGGTAGCCAGTAGCAGTATTTGCCTGTGCCGTACTGGTTGCATTAATACCACTATCAACACCGATAAATTCGTTACCGGTGCCACCACCACGAACTTCGATTGTAGTAGCACTGTTAGCAGCATTATTGACTGAAAGTGCGCTAGTTGTATTTGTAATAAGTTTGAGTGATATTGCCGAAATCTGGCCATTAAAGTCAGTGGTTGGCGCAATCGTTATACCGGTTGTGGCAGTTGTGAAGAATGTCTGGACTTCTGTCGTATTACCATATGTTGCAACACCTGCCGTACCACCAACGGTTGGCGTAACAGAGCCCGCTGTTGAGCTAGAAACGGTATAGGTAAGTTGATAGTACGCACCATTGGTAACACTTGCTGGTGTAGTACAGGTCAAAGCAACGGTTGAGCCTGCAGTATGCAACCATGGGCCAGTGCCAGTAGGCCAGTTAGTACCACTACAGGAAGTACCAGTTGCAAGTTCTGCACCAAGTGTCGCGCTATCAAGCTTATTAGTAACAGAAAGTGTTTGGTTGATTGTATCAACGTTAAGGATTCTTGACCCTGCTGCGTTTTGGAATTGCACAGCAACAGTGTTGTCGTTACTTGCTGCAGGTTTAAATACAATTTGCCCTGATGTTCCAGATCCACCAGCGTTCTTAGCACCAGCTGTAAATGTGATGTTTCCTCCGTTAGAATTGGTTGCGTTTCCTGCGCCACCTAAGAAGGTTAGGTTACCTGCAGTAACACCTGACCCACTCGCACCACCACCAGTACTACCTGCTTGTATTTGTATATCACCACCAGCAAAGTTAGCAGCACCTGTAGCACCTAAAATTGTAAGCTTACTACCAGCAGCACCTACGGCGCCCTCAACTCCAATAGTGCGGTTTGCAGTACCCCCAAGAGCAAGATCAAAGCTGGTGGTTGGGTTACCAGTACCACCGATGTTAATACCAACACCACCGCTGTTTACAGTAAAGATACTGTTACCATAAACAACATCGCTAGCACCGGCTGCACGAACACCAAAGTATTCATTACCGGCTGCAATACCACTGGTGACAGAATTTTGTACAACTACAGCTTTATTAGTACTGTTAACTGCAATACTTGGTGTTGCCCCCGCAGAGCTATTATAAGCAGCTTGTAGTGTAATACTTGATGCACAGCTACCAAACGTAAGCGTACCTGCAGTACCGCTGTTTTTAAGACAGTCATTCGCTGCACCTATTGATGCTGGCAGTGTTAAGGCAAAGCTACCGGCTATTGCGTTACTTGGTTGTAGTGTTACTGTAAAAGCATTAGTAGCATTATTAAAGACAAGTTTGCCGTCTACACCCCCAGCGCCAACCTTTCCTAGCACTGTTTGATTGCCTGTAGTATCAACGGTTAGTATTGAGACTGTACCTGCGGCGTTTTGAACCATGAAGGCATTAGTTGAATCGTTACTCGCTTGAGGCTTAATGATGACTGAGCCCGATGCTCCAGATGCTTTTGCACCACCAGATAGTACGAGGTTACCACCCGCGCCTGATGTATTACCCGTACCAGCAGTTAGTGTTAGGTTGTTACCTGCAGTGGCGGCAGTAGCTTGCGTCTCAACGCCAATGGTGCGGTCAGCCCCCTGGCCTAAGGTTAGATCATAGTTAACTGTGCTGACATCATTCGTATTTACGACCGCAGTATTGATACCAACTTTTCCACCAGCTGTTACAACTAACCCAGAAGTTGCGCCGGCATTCTTCTGTACTCGTAATAGGTCGGCTGTTTGCGTTGCACTGTTACCATATACATTTATGGCTTGAATAGCATCACCGCCTGAAACTGCCGTCAGACCTGCGCTGTGATACAACGAGTTACCACCTACTACACGGGCAGTATTTAACGTATCAAGCACACGGAGCACGGAACTACCGAGCGAATTCTGAATATCCAAAAGTGGTTGTTGGAAGAGATTAGATTCACCGCTTCCCTTAACTAGTATTCCGCCTTGTCCAATGCGTTGCTGGATAGTTAGGGCTGCTTGAGTGTCAGAAGTAGTGTTTATTGCCAGTGTTGTATCTTGTAATGATAGGTGTGATTCGGTAAAGCCAAGATTACCTGTTGCGGCAGTTACAAGTTTTACTCCATCAATGTAGAACGTGCGAGCAGTACCGGCATCAGTTTGCTTAATATATATGTAAGGTGTGCCTGAGTGTGTTGTCGTAGTAAAGGTACATGACACATAGCCCCAGCTTGTAGTGACGGTTAGTGCTGTACAGCTTTGCCCTACAGTGCCTTCACTACCGACTAATCCGGTAGATGCGTAGCCAATTTCAAGCGTTGCAAAGCCAGTGGCACCCTTTATTGGGATGGTGATATTGTATGTTGTTGCATCAGTAAGGGTTAAGTTATACCTAACACCGGTGCCAGCAGTAGTGGTTGTAGTAACCGCACCACCGGCATCACCATAGTAGAACTGTCCAGCCGTTGTTGTACGTGCAATCGAACCACCTGCTGCCTCACCTGCCCAACCAGTTGTATTAACTTCAAAGCTTGGGTTAGCTGAAAACAGATTGGTTGTATCGTAGGTTGTGTTGAGATTAACCGCATTTACACCCGCAGCCGTTTGAATCTGGAATGCAGCAGACGAGTCAGTAGTGTTCTTGAAGGTTGCTTGGCCAGTAGAACTTAGCACGACGCTTTGATCTGCTGCAGTACCGGTAGATAGTATAATACCGTTCTTGCCTTGTAGTTGAAGAATGTCACTGTCTGTTCCATTGGCTTCAGCTATCCATAAGTTGTTAACGTTTCCTGTATCTCCAATAAAGATTTTTGCAGATGCTGTTTGGCCAAGTGTTACAGGGCCAATAACAACGCGTGAATTTTGAGTATCAACACTGAAGAGAGTGTTACTAGATGCATTTTGGATTTGGAAGGCAGATACAGAATTACTTGCATTCTTTACAATTACGCTACCAGCTGTTGGAGTGCCACCAGTACCAACGCTTCCAGCGCTAAGTGTTATATTGCCACCACGACCACCAGTGGTTGCACCATTGCCACCATTACCAGCAGTTATAGCGATGTCTCCACCAGCGCCACCTGTACCGCTGCTTACTGCAGCGCCACCGTTACCACCCGTAAGCGCAAGTACTCCACCAGCGCCTGCAACGTTAGCACCCGTAAATGCCGTTGCGGCTCCACCTACACCTGTTTGGAGTGTTATGCCAGAACCTATACCTGCGGTAAATCCGGTACCAAATGATTCACCACCCGCTGGGGCGGTAACGGTTAATATCGTGCCTCCAGCCGTACCAGCGGTACCTACTGCAGCAGGTGCAACACCACCGAACGAAATAGCGCCCGTACCTGTTGTATCAACATTAATAAGCGTTGCGGTTGCAGTGCTATTTTGAACTCGAAATGCCGTAGTACTATTTGCTTTGTTTTTGAATAAAACATTGCCATTAACTCCAATATCACCATCAAACACACTTGAGCCCATTACGGTAAGTCCGCCCTGTAGTGCTAGGTTCCCACCTGCAGTAATGTCTGCATTAGCACGCAAGTTGGTTGTCTCAATACTACCGCTTTCAAGGTTTTGACTATACGTGCCGCCAAGGTCAAATGGCTCTAAGGTATTACCTGTACGTGTAACAACGTACGCATAACGACCTGAAACAGCCAGGCCGTATGGACGGCTACCAGTATTCATAGTAGCTAAGGCGGCGGGAACGCTTGATGGATTTGATACATCGTAAACCTGGAAGGTACTTGTTCCCCAGTTAACAATGTATGCATAACGGCCAGAAACCGTTATAGCTTGAGGTTGTGAGCCAGCACCCGTACTGGTGCTACTGAGGGCAGCAGGGACGCTTGATGGGTTAGAGATGTCAAAGATTTGGAGACTGTTGGCGCCATTATTTGCCACATATAGGTAGCGGCCTACGACCGCCGTACTATACGAGGTACCGGCTACCAAAGAAATGTTGCTGAGGGCAGCAGGGACGCTTGATGGATTTGAGATATCGAAGATTTGGACACTGTTGGCGCCAGTATTAGATACATATGCATACTTGCCAACAACTGTAATTGAATAAGGGGTGGTTGCTGTTGTTACTGTACTGAGGGCAGCAGGGACGCTTGATGGATTTGAGATATCGAAGATTTGGAAGTTGCTCGTATTATTGTTAACAACGTAGAGATATTTACCGACAACCGTAACATATACAGGTGCATTGTTAGTGCTAATAGTACTTAGGGCGGCGGGAACACTTGCTGGGTTTGATACATCGAATATTTGGACAGTATTGGAACTCGCATTTGCAACATACGCGTAGCGACCAACCACCGCAAGATGGTATGGATTACCGAATGTAGTGGTGGTTCTTGTACTGATAGCAGCAGGAATACTAGCAGGATTAGAAACGTCGAAGATTTGTAAGTTATCTGCTCCACCATTAACGGTATAAGCATAGCGGCCAACAACCACAACTGCCGTTGGGCCACTTGTGGTTGCACGAGTAGTCAGCGCAGTTACAGTACCCCCAACATACAATTGGCCAGTTGCCGTACCAGATGAACCAACACTCAAACGCTGAGCAGTGGTGTCGGCGGTGAGCAATACGGCATTGCTACTATTCTGGATTTGGAAGGCAGTAGCGCTGTTTGTAGATGTTTTAACTAGCACACTTGCTGATGAAGAATTAGTACTGAGGTTAATGTTACCTGTTCCACCTTGTAAGGTCAGTGCGCTTGCACCGTTAGTAGAACCAATAGTAACCGTCTGCGCTGCACCAGTAGAGTTCGCAATGTTTACAGTACTGGTTGCGGCAGTTGAACCACCTGCTCCAATTTGGATAGTCTTATTATTAGCGTTTGTTCCTATATTAATAGCACCGGTGGTACCGGTATCTAGGTTTAACTGACCGGTTGTGCCAGTAACTACTGTAAGGTTACGAGCAGCTGCAGTTGTGATGTCATTGGTTATGGTACCGTTAAAGATAATACCGTTCGTGGTTGTACCAGCCGACTGGGTAAGGTTAAGTAGGCTAGTGATGGTTCCAGCGCCACTCTTATTAATAAGTAATCCATTAACTGCTGCATTTGTTGGATTATTAATGTTAATGTCTACGCCATCGATGCTACCAGTAGCAGCAGGTACTGTTTGATTAACAATGAGCGCAGTTGCCGCAGTTGTAACGTTACTTGTTGCATTTACTGTTAAACCAACCGTACTAGCTGCAGTTGGTGTGATGGTATTTGTAGCAGTGTTAGCAGGTACCTGCACAATGTTACCGGTATTAGTACCACACCCTAGATCGGTTGTATTACAAAGTACCTTTACAACACCATTCTCAATGACGTTTACTTTGTTATTTGTAGAGTTGTAGAACAAACCACCATTGAGTGAAGCAAGGTTTGTAGTAGGTGCAGCGGTAGCTGCATCAAGTATGAGAACAGTGGTTGCGGTATCAGTACCGGTTGAGTCACCAATCTTGATGGTGTTACCGGCGGTACCAGCAGCACGAGTAACGGTATTAGCAGCTAATAGTGGTGCACTACCACTGTCTTGGATAGCAAAAGCAGTAGCGCCAGCTGTTTGACTACGAGCAATGATACTAGCAGCAGCTGCGTTGGTGGTAAGCAGCAGGTTACCAGTACCAGCTTGGATAGTGGTAGCGCTAGCGCCTAATAGGTTACCGATGGTAATGGCACTGGTTGAGCTCGCTGTGGCGTTGTTACCAATAGCAATGGTCTGAGCCACACCACCGGTTGTGTTACCGATCTGGATGGTACTGGCAAGACCGGTATTTTGGATAGCAACTGTACCGCTCGCGGCAGTACTGAGGGTAATTGCCGCAGCACCGTTACCGCCTTGGATAGCAGTGGTATGAGCAGCTGCACCATTCGAACCAATAGTAACGCCAACGGTACCAGTGGCTGCACCACCAGTACCAATAGCAATCGTGTTGGTCGTACTTGCACCTGGTGTTCCAGTGGCAATGTTGACTGCCTTACCACCCGACGTAGCTGAGGTACCGGTAGCGATGTTAACGGTATCGGTAACGGCTGTGCCGTTACCACCATTAATAGTGGTGGTACGACTCGCCGATGGAGCAACGTTACCAATGTTTAGGGTAGTCGTATTGGCATTGCCTGCGGTGATGGTCGTAGCGTTGGCATTACCAAGATTAAGGGTGGCTCCACCACCCGTATCGACCGTAAGTGCGTTAGCCCCATTAGACTGAACGGCGAGGGTGCCTGCAGCGGTTGGGGTGATGGTACTACCAACCGTGATGTTGGCACCGGTGACGGTTAGTGTTCGGCTGGCAGTACCACCAGCAATGGTAAAGCCATCAGCAGCACCGGTGAGGGTTAAGCCATTAATGGTGCCAGCGGTTGTCACGTTACCAGCTTGGTTGACACTGAACTTACTGACGGCGTTGAGCTGGAGATCAATCAAGTTACCAGTGACACCAGTTGCAGCGTTGACCATGATGAAGGCATTACCAGCAGATGGGTTACCGGAACCAACTACCTTAAGGGCTGAACCAGTGTTAGTACCGTTATCGAGTGACAGTACCCCACCGGCTAGTGCTGACGATGAATTGGTGAAGCCATACAGGTAACCAGCACCAGCGGCCGCTGATGAGGTGTCGGTGGCACCTTTCTTCAAGAAACCACAACTGGTACTGTTTTGAATACAAATGTTGTACGTACCGCCTGCCCCTTGGTCTTGGAGGACAAAGCTCTGACCACCACCGGTTGGTGCAGCAATACTAAGGGTGCTGGTATTAGCACCGCTGGTGGTTTGGATCTTACCGGCCGCTATTGAGTATGGGGTTGCGGTGATACGGATACGTTTGCTACCGGTCATCAGCATTTCACCATCGTAGGTTGGTGAGGCTCCGGCACTAGTGCCACCAATGTCCATGGTTATCCAGAGTTCTTGATCCCAGTTAATACCACTGAAGGCGGTGATAGAACCAAGCGTTGCGGTGATGTAACCGTTCTTGGTCACAATTCCTTGGCTGTTACTGTTCTGCCAGGTTTCTGTCCACAATGGAACACCGCCGGTACCAGAATTAGCAGCACCCTGACCAGCTGGGCCCCCAGAAGTACCACCATCGTAGATTTTGAAACGAACGTTGTAACTACCATCGGCTATAACGGCACCACCTGAGGATAGGATACGAGCTTGGAAGTTAATGGTGTTGTTAGTAGCAGCTACTGCAGTACGGGTACGGGCGTCACGCGTATATGGATATATAGCAAACGTTGCAGCAAACAAGACAAATGCCAACACGACAAAGAGCACCCTTACCACTGTTGTATTAGTGATATTTTGGGTGCAAGCAAGAATATGACCGGTGCGGAACAGTCTTTTCACTTGGTTTTATTGTTTTAAGTTTTATCTCGGTTTGTCGTGTTGATTTGAACGAGCGCGTTTCTTGCGAGCATTTCAAGTTTTTAGCGAACTGCGAATTTCGCCAATGACCTGTTGCGGAGCGCTGCAAGAAACAATTTGTTTTACCTGTTTATTTGCGCTTTTGAATGTTCGTTTTGACAAACTTATCTTGTATTGTGGCACCTATACGCTGTTACTACAAGTGTTTTATATATAATTTTGTATTCAGTTTTGAGTACCAAAATCATGTGTTAGTAGTTGATAATAATTATTATTTTTAACAACATTTTGTATAGACATTATCTGTTAGTGAAAAATAATAACCAAGTTTATGCTCGCAGATGTGCTTGTTTATTGTTGTAAGAAATAAATAATGTTTGAGGTGTCATACCTGGTTATCCACAGGTATAAAAAATACCACCAGTGTTTTGGTGGTATTTTTTAAGAAATTCTAGACTTACGCTATTTTAGAAATCTTAATAACAGTGTGTTGTTGACGATGCCCACGTACGGTGTGTACACGTTTTTTTGCCTTGTATCGGATAGCCATAACCTTGTCAGCTTTTGCAGATTGCTCTACTACTTCTGCGGTTACTTTAGCTCCCTTTACAGTAGGTGCACCAACCGTTGTTTTGTCACCATCAATCACTAAAAGTGGTTCAAACTCAACAGATTTTTCAGCTTTTAAAAGCTCAACAGCAATCTCATCACCTTCAGAGACGACGTATTGCTTGCCACCGGTTGCGATAACTGCTTTCTTCACATCTTTTCCTTACTTTTATAAAAATGGTCAACAGCCATAATAACAGATTAGCGGCTGTTCGTAAAGAGTCCTAACGACGTATGCCTATCGCTAAACTAACTCCCTCAACCTTTACCTGTGTATTGTAAGCCGTTTCTCCCTGTACGAGATACGTAGAGAGTGTTTCTGACTCAATCACTTCTTTAAATTCTGCAATGGCAGCCGTTAGCTCTTCGTCATCAGTAATAAGCGCAAGTTCTATATGATCTTCAACATTACAGCCAGCTTCTTTACGGGCATTTTGTATAAACCGAATCATATCGCGCACTAAGCCCTCGCGCTTAAGTTCAGGAGTAATATTGGTATCTAATATTATTTCGACCGCTTCTGCTGGTACCCAATTAACTCTTTTAACATTGAGTTCTTCGTCAACCATCCAGCTAAAATCATCCGCATGCTGCAAAAGAGTTTCTGGTGCACCACTAACTGTTATTGCTGGCAGTGGCTGACGTACTTTAATGCCGGCTTTTGCGCGTTGCGAAAGGCCATCATTAACTACTTGCTGCACAAAGCCCATCGTATCAAGTACTACCTGGTTAATGTGCCCTGGCTCCGGCCAATCAAGCAAATGCACTGACTCGCCACCTGTGAGCTTCTGGTACAGCTCTTCAGCTAAGAATGGTGTAAAGGGTGCTAAGACTATCGAAAGCTGTGCTAACACATAATGCAGCGTCCTGTAGGCGTCTTGCTTATCACCGTCATTGTCACTCTTCCAAAACCGTTTTCGGCTTCTGCGTACATACCAGTTGCTTGCATCTTCAATAAACGGCAATATTGGTTTCATGGCATTCGGCACATCATAGCGTTGCATATGACCATCAACTTCTTGATTTAGTTGATGTACGCGCGATACTATCCACTGATCCAGTGGGTTTGTAAGTGTTGGACTAGGGTCACTTAGGTCACCGTTCCACTCCCAGTTATCAACTTCTGCGTACAACGTGAAGAAATCATACATGTTCCAAACCATACTCAGCTTACGCGCCACATCAGCCACATCTTTATCTACAAGTGCAAAATCTTCCCCGTTAAGTAGTGGTGATTGTAACAACAAAAACCGCAAAGAATCGGCACTATAGGTATCCATCAGCTCATTCGGGTCGGTATAATTACCGTAGCTCTTACTCATCTTGCGACCATCACTACCGGCGAGAGTACCCGTAACAATAACGTTTTTAAACGCCTTTTTACCAAATAAACCAACATTTACTGCATGTAGATAGTAAAACCATGCACGTACTTGCCCAACATATTCAGCAATAAAATCACCTGGGAAGTTTTGTTCGAACTTCTCTACGTTCTCAAATGGATAGTGGAACTGTGCAAACGGCATACTGCCACTTTCGAACCAACAGTCTAATACTTTGTCTATTCGTGAGTATTCTATATCATCAATTGTAAACTTTACATCATCAATCCATGGTCGATGGTAATCATCTAGTTCTATCCCACTTAACTCCTTAAGTTCAGCATAGCTCCCGACCACTTTGATGTGTTCTTTACCACTTTTGTCAGTACCTTTCCAAACCGGCATCGCGGTTGCCCAAAACCTATCACGGCTTAGGTTCCAGTCTGGTGCACTTTCAACTGTCTTAGCAAAACGCCCTTGTTTTATATGACCAGGGAACCAGTTGATATCGCCGTTCTGTTCAAGCATTTCTTCGCGCTGACCATCAACATCCATAAACCAACTTGGGTGTGCACGGTATTGTAGCTTAGTACCGCAACGGTGACAGTGTGGGTATTCATGCTGGATGTATTCAATTTTCCAAACAACACCCACAGCCTGTAAATCTTTAGCTATCTGCTTATTGTGTTCCCATATCTGCTTACCTTGCCATTGACCTTCGGTATAGTAGCCTTCGTCATCGGTATCGAGTACAAAAGGTACCTTATTTGCTTTTGCAAGCAAATAGTCATCCTCACCATAGGCGGGTGCTTCGTGAGCGATACCAGTACCATCTTCGTCAGTTACAAAGTCTGCATGCCAAATTTTGTGTGCATTTTTACCTCGATCTGCAAACAACGGCATATAGCTTTTACCGACGAGTTCCGACCCCTTGAACTTGTGAACCACTTCGTACTCAAGTTCCTTGTGTTTTTCGTCTCGCAGTACTTTTGAGACTAGCTTTTCAGCCAATACTAGATTTTGGCCATCAACAACAACCTGTACATAATCAATGTCCTTATTGAGAGCTATTGCCGTATTTGCATTCAATGTCCATGGAGTCGTTGTCCACGCAAGAAGATATACTGGAATTGACTTATCTCCCTTATCGCCCGCCGTTTCATGTCCAACGCCATCAGCAAGCTTAAACTTTACATACACACTTGGGTCGGTGATAGTCTGGTATGAGTTATCCATAGCCACCTCGGCCTTGCTAATAGGCGTAGCATCGCGCGTACAGTACAAAAGTACCTTCTCACCTTCATATATCTTGCCTTTATCGTAGAGCGTCTTAAAAGCCCACCAGACGCTTTCCATGAATTCTTTATCCATGGTCTTGTAGGCACCCTTAAAATCAACCCAGCGACCAATTCTATCAATCGTCGTTTCCCATAAGTCACCCGTCTGTACCATGTTGTCACGGCAAGCCGTAATATATGCCTCAAGCGACACTTCGGTGCCAATTTGCCTTTTATCAGTTATACCAAGCTTCTTTTCGGTAAAAACTTCGGCAGGCAGACCGTGACAGTCCCAACCCCACACACGTTCAACCCGGTGACCTTTCATAGTCTGATAGCGAGGTATTACATCTTTAATAATGCTACTAAGTAGCGTACCGTGGTGTGGCACCCCTGTAATAAACGGTGGGCCATCATAAAATACATAGGCATTCGATTCTGGTCGCTGTTCGACCGATTTTTCAAATGTCTTTTGCTTTTTCCAGTACTCAACAAGCTCTTTCTCGTATACCAATGCTCGTCTGCGGGTGCCTTTTTGGTACTTCATGATTGCCCTTTCTTTACAAATAAAAAGCCACTAGCTCTGTCGGATTCGGCTTTCGCCGAAGGTACCATCCGACTTACCAGTGGTAGGTCACTTATTTACGATTTCTAACGCGAATCTCTTGCGTTGCGCTCTACTAAGGTAATCCTGTTCTGCGCAATACTTCGTGGTTGATAGCCACTCATCCGGCAAATACCGAAACGTATCTCTTACAACTAATAGTGTTACTATACCGTCTAGAAGTAAAAAATACAACTAGTTAGCACGGTCGTAGTACATAACTTCGTTCAAAAGTGGTAGGTTTTCACCTTGCCACATCTGTAACATCTGCCCGTCATCACTTGTAGCTACAACTGCTGGATACATCGTAATATCATACAGTTTTGCCAAATTCCAACCGTCTTGAGTGTTTAAATCGTACAACGAAAGTGAGCGGCCCGTTTGCTTTTGGTAATCATGTTCAAACTCGAGTACAACTCGTTCTTGTTCTGAATTACTTCGGTAAAGGACCGCTACTTTCATATTCCACCCTTTTCGTTATTAGCTACAACCAGTTGTTGAGCCACAAGCTGTACAAACATAGCAGCTTCCGGCACGTTGGGTTTGGTTACCACAGTTATAGCATAACGGTGCTGTCGTGTCTTTAGCAACTGGTTTTGATACCTTTGCAGCTGGTTCGGCAGCAGTAACTACCGTTGGCTGTGGTGCAGTTTGCTCAGCAACAACTTCTTCTGCGACTGGCACGTCAAGTAATGTTGTCTGATCATCCATTGGCATATCATCAAGATCTGCAAGCCCGAGTTCCAACCTGTCATCAAATGATAGGTAATCGAGTGCAAGTCGCCTAAAGATATAATCTGTTATTGAGCTAGCTGTACGAATATCTTTATCATCGGTGATACCAGATGGAGCAAAACTTGTACCCATAAGCGTCTTTACATAGCTCTTTAAAGGCACACCGTATTGCAAACCATGGCTTACAGAGATAGCAAACGAATCCATTAAGCCCGAAAGGGTTGAGCCTTGCTTAGCGACACTGATAAACAGCTCACCAGGGGTACCGTCTTCGTATTCACTGACCGTAAAGAATCCTTTTAGGTCAGCAAGATGGAACTTATAGGTACTACTGTTGCGACGGCGTGGTAACTCACGACGTACAGCTCCCTTAACAACAAAGTTTTCTGCTGCAATTGGTGCTACTTCTGTCTTATTATCTTCGGCACCGTCTTTTTTAGCCATCGATAGTGGCTGAGCAACTTTACAGTTATCTCGATAAATTGCAATCGCCTTAACACCCATCTTCCAGGCGTCAATGTGCAGTTGCTCAACGTCTTCAACACTTACGTCTTCTGGCATGTTAACCGTCTTACTAATAGCTCCAGATAAGAATGGCTGAACAGCCGCCATCATCTTAACGTGGCCAAGGTAATGAATAGTGTTATCGCCCATCGAACATGCAAACACTGGTAGGTGCTCTTTTTTAAGATGAGGTGCACCAATGATGCTTTTTTCGGTATCGATGTATGCAACAATATCGTCAGCCTGAGCCTTTGTATAACCAAGTGCACGAAGTGCACGTGGCACCGTTTGGTTAACGATACTCATCGTACCGCCACCTACGAGCTTCTTAACCTTTACAAGACCAAGATCAGGCTCGATACCAGTTGTGTCACAGTCCATCATTAGACCAATTGTGCCGGTTGGCGCAAGCACACTTGCTTGACTATTACGAACCCCGTGGAGCTCACCAAGCTCGACTGCTTCATCCCAGGCGGTTGCAGCAGCACTGAGTAAATCTTCGGCAACGAGGCCAGCATTAATCTTATCAACTTCTTCACGGTGCATTCGAAGCACGTGCAACATTGCTTCACGGTCTTTGTGGAATCCTGCAAATGGACCAACACGTCGAGCAACTTTTGCACTTGTAGCATATGAATGACCTGTCATAAGTGCAGTAATAGCTGCAGCTTGTGCACGACCTTCGTCAGAGTCGTAAGGCAATCCTTGTGCCATCAAGAGTGCACCGAGGTTAGCGTAGCCAATTCCGAGTTCGCGGTATGCTTTAGCATTCTTGCCGATTGATTCAGTTGGGTAGCTTGAGTAGCCAACCAGGATTTCTTGAGCAGTAAAGATAACCTCTACCGTGTGTTTGAATGCTTCGATATCAAAGCTGTTATCGTCACGTAAGTACTTAAGCAAGTTGATGCTTGCAAGGTTACAAGCAGAGTTATCAAGGTGCATGTACTCACTACAAGGGTTAGATCCATTAATACGGCCAGCGTTTGGAGAAGTGTGCCATTTATTAATGGTCGTGTCATATTGCATGCCAGGATCCGCACATTCCCATGCGGCTTGAGCAAACTGACGGAATAAGTCGCGAGCCCTAACAGTCTTAACAACTTCACCGGTGGTTACTGCCTTAAGATCCCAATCAGCATCAGCCTCAACCGCTTCCATGAATTCATCGGTAACACGTACTGAGTTGTTCGCATTTTGGTACTGAATACTAAAGCTATCCTTGCCGTCAAGGCTCATATCAAAACCAGCAGCTTCGAGTGCACGAGCTTTCTTTTCTTCGAGTGCTTTACTCCAGATAAATTCTTCAACATCTGGGTGATCGGCATTTAAAATGACCATCTTTGCAGCACGACGTGTCTTACCACCGCTTTTAATGGTACCGGCGCTGGCATCAGCACCACGCATAAAGCTAACTGGGCCACTTGCCTTACCACCGCTTGCGCTCAGCTGTTCTGCGCTTGAGCGAATATTCGATAAGTTAACACCGGCACCAGAGCCGCCCTTAAAAATCATACCTTCTTCAACGTACCAGTTAAGGATAGAAGTCATGGTGTCTTCTACTCCCAAGATAAAACAAGCACTCGCTTGCTGAGAACGACTTGGCACACCAATGTTAAACCAAACAGGCGAGTTAAAAGCTGCCCGTTGTGTGGCTAAAATATACTTAAGCTCTTGGCTAAACGTTTCTGCTTCTTTTTCGTCGGCAAAGTAACCTTCTTGCAAGCCGGCACGAGCAATCGTATCAACAATACGGTTAATGAGGGTTTTTAATGATCCTTCTCGATCTTTTGCACCTGGTGTACCCGCAAAATATTTTTGGGCAACAATATTAATTGCGTTAAGTGACCAATCATCTGGAAACTCAACACCTAATTGCTCAAACACCGGTTTACCGGTCATTGGATTCATAAGTACTGAATCACGTTTGACCCAATTTAGTTGGTCGTATGCGTTTTTGCCCGAGCGCGTAAAGAAGCGACTCAAGCCTAAGGCTGTCTGCTGTGCCATTTTTATACCCTCACTTTTTTAGTTAATGTTTTTTGATAGGTACTTTTAATACCTATAAGGTTTTTATTAAAGCTCGCCCTTGGCCCTTACCAGATGTCTCTCGGGTATCAGGTTAGGCTGGTAAGCGCGCTCTACATAACAAACGGCGGATACGCTCGCTCTGCAGAACACACTTTACAATCGATTATTCGTGCTGTTTTTTAGCGCGTATTTGCGCTAATTCAGACTCAAAGCCGGTTATGTCGCTAAAACGACGATATACGCTCGCAAAACGTACGTATGCCACTTCTGACAAATCGGCTAGATTAACCATGACAAGTTCACCCACTTCGCGAGAATCAACCTCTGGTTCGCCACGACCATATAGTTCGTTTTCAACCTTGGCAACAAGTGCTTCAAGCTGCACGTTGGTAACCGGTGTCTTTTCGCATGCACGGTGTAAACCAGCTAGTAGCTTTGAGCGACTAAATAATTCTCTCGAGCCGTCGTTTTTAATGACAACCAGTTGTGGTCGTTCAAGCCGTTCGTAGGTTGTGAACCGGGCATTACACTGCGGACATTCGCGGCGTCGCCTTGTTGATTCACCCTCTGCGACATCGCGCGATTCAATTACTTTTGTATCTGCGAATTGGCATTGATGACACTTCACTGGGGGCTTCCTCTCGATTGCGTTATAATGTGCAATCACTATATATAGTGTTTATGTAATTAATCCTATACCCTTTATATGGTGTTTGCAAGTAAAAAATGTCGTAATTTTATAAACAGCCACATCAGGCTAATACGGCTATTTCTTATCTGTTTCGTCGTCTTTTTTGCGGCGCTTTAGGCGGCGTAAAAAGCTTGGTTTATCAAATTTATCTTCTTCTTTGTCATCATCGGCATCAAAAGACCAAATATTTGGCAGTGGTTTTTCGTCTTTTTCTTTAATATCAATTGATGCTTCTTCTGACTTTTGCTTATCAAGATTTAGATCTACTGACTTAATGTCTTCGTCACTAATAGATTTTACTGTTTCGGTTGCGGGCACTTCTACTACAGGTTCTTCTGCTTCGTCTTCATGGTCTGCAAACTGGGCTGCCAGCTTGGCCGCATCAGGATCGACATCATCTTCGTCGTCAGAGGCGGTTGATGCAAGTGGCGTTGTAACTTTTTGTCGATTTGCATAATATGCAGCGTCAAAGCCAGTCGCAACAACCGTAATAATGATTTCGCCTTCTAAGCTTGGGTCAATGGTTGCACCAAAAATAATGTTTGCGTCTGGGTCGGCCGCTGCGGTAATAGCTTCGGCTGCAGCATTAATTTCGTGCATCGACATATCAAGTCCGCCAATAACATTAAATAAGATGCCACGGGCACCATCGATTGATACCTCTAGTAGAGGTGATTCGATTGCCTGATGGGCTGCTTCTACTGCACGGTCATCGCCACTAGCACGACCTATACCCATGAGTGCAGAGCCAGCATGGCTCATAACCGTTTTAACATCGGCAAAGTCAAGATTGATGAGACCATGTACGGTAATAAGATCTGATATGCCTTGTACACCTTGGCGTAGCACGTCATCGGCTACCTTAAAGGCTTCGAGTAGTGGTGTTTTACGGTCAATGGTCTGTAGTAATCGGTCGTTTGGAATAGTAATAAGTGTATCAACATTGCCGCGTAGTTTTTCAACAGCGTACTCTGAGTTTCGCTTGCGCTTTTCGCCCTCGAACGCAAATGGTCGAGTCGCAAAGCCAACGACTAATGCGCCGGCGTCTTGAGCAGCCTTAGCCACAACGTGGCCAGCACCGCTACCAGTACCACCACCAGCACCGATGGTGACAAAAACCATATCGGCACCTTCCATGGCTTTTTTAATGTCATCCATAGAAGTAGCGGCCGCTTTTTCACCAACATCTGGGTCGGCACCAGCACCAAGACCACGTGTTGCATCACCACCAATATGAATTTTCTTTTCGGCCTTAGAATGGTGTAACGCTTGAGCATCAGTATTAACCGCGATAAACTCAACACCTTTAACCCCAGCATCAACCATTCGGTTAATTGCTGCACCGCCAGCACCGCCGACTCCTACAACTTTTATCCTGGCAAACGTTTCAATCTCTGGTGTCACTTGTGGCATCGCGTACTTATACCCTTCTCGATTAACTTTCGATTTTTATTATACCCTAAACCCCATAAAAGTATTCAACTAAAAATACACCTTTTTCAGGTGTATCGTTTTTATATTCAAAATATATTAGCGACTAATGAGTTGCTTAAATTTTGTGAACAGGCCACTCGCACCTTGCCCGCTACCAGATAAAGAACCTGCTCCAGTAGACTGTCCGCTTAAAATCATATCAAGCATCATCAGCCCAACTGCGGTTGTATATTCGGGGCCATTAATGGTGTCAACTAAGCCGCCAACATTCGTGATTTTTCCTATTTTAGCTGGAAGTTGCAACCGGTCTTTTGCGTAATCTGCGAGTCCTGGCATGTTTGCCATACCACCGACAATGACTACGCCACCAGGTAACCGACGTGATTTACCAACTTTCTTAAATTCTCTGTCAACCTGTTCGAACAATTCTTCTAGACGAGCCTCAACAACAATACGAACCGTTTTTTCAGGGAACTGATACCGCTTACCTTCAAACTCAACGCTAACTGCCTCAGCTGGTGGTTGGCTAAAATCGAGTGTGGCATGTGCCTTTTTGACCTTTTCGGCGATATCTAAATCAGTTTTAAGACCAATTGCTAAATCATTGGTGAGGTTTTGGCTCCCAATTGGTATGACTGCTACGTGCTCGACTTCGCCTTCTTCTAGGATAACCACATTAGTTGTACCTGCACCGATATCAATGACAGCGGTACCAGACTCTTTTTGTCGTCTCTCAAGCACCGATTCTGCTGATGCCAAACTTGCAATCGTGTAATGGTGCGTATTAACCTGTGCCTTTTCGAGCGCAGCGTCAAGTGTACGCAGTAGTGGCACTCCAGCCGTGACTACTAGCGTTTCTACCTCTAGGCGGACACCTTGCATGCCGACAGGGTCTTTGATGTTATCCTGACCATCAATTCGATAATTCTTAGCAAATACTTGGATAATCTCGCGGTTAGCTGGCAAATTAATCACCGTGGCGGCTTCTTCGACTCGAGCTCTATCGTCGTCAGCGATTTGGCGCGTTGGACTACTAATCGCAACCACACCGTGTGAGGTTTGGCTCGCAATGTGAGCACCATTTACATTAAGTGTTGCTCCGTTAATTCTTATGCCGGCCATGCGCTCCGCTTCGGTCATTGCCTCACTAATTGCGCTTGCAACGTCTTCTACATGTACGACTGCCCCTTTTCGCATACCATGGTTTTCGCTGGAGCCAACACCAATAACCGAAAGGTTATTTTCGGTTTCAGAGGATTCGAGCATTCCGACCACACAACGGACATTGGCGGTACCGATATCAAGCCCAACAAAATAAGGAGCTTTTTGCATAAGCCCCAGTATACCGCTTGTGTTCGCTTGACCGCAAGAAAATTACTTATAAACGAGTAAGAACGTCAGCACCGTTTTCGGTGATGAGCACCGTATCCTCAAAATGAGCCGCTAAACTACCGTCACGCGTACATACCGTCCAGCCATCGTCTGCCGTATACACTTTGTACGAACCAAGTGTTGTCATAGGTTCGATAGCAATTGTCATACCTGCTTCAAGAATCGGCCCCGTAGCCGGTCTACCATAATTAGGAATATTCGGATCTTCATGTAGCGCATGGCCAACGCCATGACCAACTAGATCACGAACGATACCATACCCATATTCATCAAGTACGCTTTGAATCGCCGCCGAAATATCACCAACCTGTACGCCGTCTTTAACAGCAGCAATGCCAGCATCGAGTGATTCGAGTGTACCGTCAATCAAATGCTGCTTGGCCTTATTATGAGGGCCGACTAAAATGGTTCTGGCCGCATCGGTAATCATGCCTTGGTACTTCACGCCAAAATCGAAGCTAATAATATCGCCACTCTTTACAACGTAGTTGCTTGGGATACCATGTACCACTTCATCGTTAACCGAAATACATATAACGCCCGGAAAACCGTAATACCCTAAAAACGGAGGTGTACCCCCTAGTTTTTCAAGCTCAGTTGCGGCAATTGTATCGAGCTCTTTGGTTGTAATACCTGGTTTTATTGATTTTTGGACAAGCTCAAGCACGGTCGCAAGCATGCGTCCACTTTCACGCATCGCCGCTATTTCTGCAGCCGTTTTAACTTTTGTCATCATACAATAACTCCAACATGAGTAAGTGCAGCAACAATATCTTCTCCAACCTCGTTCGGGGATTTTTCGGCATTAATATCTACTACCGGCACACCCTGCTCTGAAAACAGTGTCACAATAGGTTTAATTTTTTCTTCGTATTCCGCAAAACGTTCGGCAATGGCATCTTCGGTATCGTCTTGGCGACCTCGGGCTAATAATCGACTTTTGACAGCTTCTGTATGCGCCTGTAAATGCACCACAGCTCGTATCGTAAACTTACCTGCTGCACGCTCCTGTAAAAGCCATTCGGCCTGAATAATTCCACGAGGGAAACCATCAAGTATTACTTCTGGTTCATCACCGAGTCGAGTTAACTCATCACTCAAAATAGCAATTGTTTCGTGCTCATCAAGCACTTTTCCAGCCAGCATCAGTTCGCGACGGTCATCGGTGATAACCCGCCTCAGCACCTCACCCATCGATACCCACTGCATGCCGTCACGAGCTGCTAGGAGTTTGCTCTGAGTGCTCTTACCCGAACCAGCGACACCAAGAACAATTATCACGTGCTTATGCCTTGCTTTCGATAAAAAGTTTTACGCGTTCTGCAACCAACTTACCATCTGCCTTACCGGCCGCAAGCTTCATGGTTGCTGGCATTAACTGACTAAACTGTAGTTCCACACCTTCGGCAGCTTGCGTAATTAAGGTGTCAATATCAGCTTCGCTTAACTGCTCGGGCACATATGCAGCATACACACTGCGTTCAAATTCTTCTTTAGCAGCTTGTTCTGGGCGTTGGTTGGCAGCAAAAATATCACGCGCTTCTATGCGTGATTTCATTTCTTTTCGAATTACTTTTTCGGCTTCGTCATCATTCAGTTCGTGGCCAACGGCAATCCGTGCATTAACGAGCGCCCCTTTAAGCAAACGCAGCGCCTCGGCTCTGGGCTTATCGCCCGCCTTCAGCGCTGCATTTATATCCTGTGAGATTGTATCGAGCATTAGCGTAGACCAAGCTTAGCGCGTTTTGCTTTGACTGCTTTTCGTTCGCGGCGAACAATTGCCTTTAAACGGCGTTCGCGCTTAGAGATAGGCTTCTCAAAGTACTGCACTTGCTTGACCTCAGCCAAAGTACCAGCTTGCTGGACCTTACGGCTGAAACGTCGAATAAGACTCTCGGTGGATTCTTTGGCGTCTTTACGAGTAACTTGAATCATACTTGCAATATTCTACGGTAATTACGGCTTTTTTTCAAGCGTATTTTATCTTATGGCTTACGGGTCGGTGCGCTACTCGAACGTTGGTTCGCATTTGCGCGCTGACTCTTAAGCACAATACCTTGTAATTCTTTAAAGATAGGAAAGCTCTTATTGGTCGAATAAATCTTGGTGTTTCCTTGCTTTTCACTGACCAAAAAGCCAACTTTTTCAAGGCGTTTAAGTTCGCGCTGAATGTTACCGGCATCTTCTTTAATAAGTTTTGCTAGTCCTCGAACGTGAGTTTTAAAATCAGGAAACTTCGCATAGACAACTATGATCTTGCGACGAACTCGGGATGTAATAAAAACGTCTAACATGTAACACCTTGTAGTTATTCAAACAACGTAAATTATAGCGAGAATATGGCCGGCTGTAAACCATTTTTCCTAAAATTATCGTATAGTTTGTAGTGATGACCTATGTAGAAGTGGCAATTGCGAAACAGCATACCGGTAATAAATTCTTCTCTTATGAAACAGAAGAGTCTGTTAAACTAGGTCAAATTATTCGCGTTCCATTTGGTCGCAGTAGTACGATGGCTGTTATTTTAGATATAGTCAAAAAACCAACATTTGCTACTAAAAAAATTACCGCCTCATTCCCTTTTACCTTACCAAAAACGAGTCTTGATTTACTGCGCTGGATGTACGAGTTTTATCCCGACGACTACGGCCTTATTACGCAACTGTTTATTCCAAGCTCGTTTGTTGCAAGCCCTAAAAAAACACCGCCAAACTTACATCATGGCGATGCAAAGCCACTACCAAAGCCAACCGAAGAACAGGCCGCTGCGCTTAACGTACTGTTAGATAACAAGACAAGCCGCGCCCTGCTACATGGTGATACCGGAACGGGCAAAACGCGCGTATTTACAGAAGTAATTACGCAAACATTGCAGCAAAAAAAATCAGTGCTCGTACTCACGCCCGAAATAGGCTTAACCCCTCAACTGGTTGACGACATCGTAAAACACGTTACTGCACCGGTACTTGTAACGCATTCAAATATGACACCCGTAGCCCGCCGTCGCGTCTGGGAATATGCGGCTAATAGCACCGAACCAACTGTATTTGTCGGGCCCCGCTCAGCGCTGTTTTTACCGTACCAATCGCTTGGTCTTATCGTGATCGACGAGGCTCACGATAGTTCGTACAAGCAAGGCCAATCACCTCGCTATCAGAGTTTGCATGTTGCAAGTAAACTTGCGTCACTACACCATGCCAAACTTATTCAAAGTACTGCCACACCTAATGTTGATGACTACCATATCGCTAATCAAACCAGTTATCAGATACTTCGTATGCTTGAGCCCGCCGCCGGATCATTACAATCAACAACCGAAATTATCAACTTAACTGACCGCGAATCATTTACGCAAAACCCGTATCTTTCTAACCAGCTGATACGCGCAATTCACGAAGCACTCGCAAAAAACGAGCAGTCTATGTTGTTTCTGAATCGTCGTGGAAGTGCGCGCTTAGTGCAATGTGCCTCGTGCGGCTGGCAGGCACTCTGTCCGCGTTGTGGCATACCACTGACGTATCACCACGATCAACACACCTTACGCTGCCATTCGTGCAGTTACCAAGCAAAAGCCCCTGCTAGTTGCCCTGAATGTAGTGGCACCGAACTGAGTTTTAAAAGCATTGGTACTAAGTCACTTACCGACCAAGTGCAACGGTTATTTCCAAAGGCACGAATCATGCGTTTTGATGCCGACTCAACAGCAAGCGAACAACTGCATCGTAATGTTTCAGTACTTAAAAACGGCGAAGTCGATATTGTGATTGGAACGCAGCTTATTAGCAAAGGAATCGACCTGCCTAGTCTCAGTGTGGTTGGTGTTATCAATGCCGACTCAGGTTTAAACTTACCCGATTATCGAGCCGAAGAACTGACCTTTCAGCAGTTGTACCAGGTAACCGGGCGCGTTGGTCGTGGTCATACTTTGAGCAAATCTTTTATTCAAACTCGTGTGCCAGAACATCCCGTTATTCAAGCAGTTTTACAGAGGTCATGGCAACAATACTACGATTACGAGCTGTCAAAACGTCAGCGATTTCAGTACCCGCCCTTTACGTATATCGGCATTATTAAAAGCAGCCGAAAGTCAGCCCGCGGTGCAGAACTACAGGCCGAAAACGTAGCTAAGCAGTTGGCGGAACAATCCGCCATTACCATACTTGGACCGTCACCAAGCTTCTATGAAAAGCGGGCCGATATGTACACTTGGCAAGTAATTATTAAGTCAGCAAAACGCTCACGTATCGTTTCGATTGCACGCCAATTACCTGCCGACAGCACCACCGATATCGACCCGATTAGCCTGTTGTAAAATCCTCCTGTTGGGCGTACGATACACCTCTGTTATACTGTTAGCAATATGGCGACAAAAAACGATATCATTACCCTACCAAATCCGCACCTCCGCGAACGTAGCCGAAAAGTTGGTATTATCAGCCCCGAAATCAAGCAGCTTATTAGCGATATGGAAGCAGCAACGCTCGACTGGGAAGATAGCCGCGAACACGAAGTTGGTGTTGCCCTTGCAGCCGTACAAATTGATAAACACTATCGTGTTGTCGTCATACGTAATGATTTTGATAACAAAAAAGACCGCTCATTCACTACGTTTATTAACCCAGTTATTACAAAGTACGAAGGCAAAATCGTAGAAGATTATGAAGGCTGCCTAAGTATTCGTGATATCTACGGTAAAGTACCCCGATACGATAAAGTCCGTGTTAAAGCACTCGACGTAGATGGCAAAGAATTCCGTGTAACTGCAGATGGATTTTTGGCCCGCATTTTCCAGCACGAAATCGACCACACAAACGGTATCGTCTTTATTGATCACATCAAAGATAGCCCCGAGGCTTTCTTTACACTCGGCGCCGATGGCCACTTAAACGCACTCGATTATGAACAAGATATCGCACAATCAAGGGTTTTATGGGACTAATTTGGTGAGATTATTTACTGATGAGTGATGAGCGAGCAACACAATTAAATCAGAAGAATAGCGGGTCCTATGCTGAAGATTTAATTGTGAATGTGCAGCCATCAAGCGCAGAAAATAAATCGTCAAATAGGTCCCATAATACCCTTATATTCTTTGGTAACGGCCCTGTTGCCGCCGAAAGTCTAGCGTTTTTAGTTGCTACGTTTAACGTCGAACTTATTGTTACTAAACGCCGTCCTGCACACCATAAAGATCCAGCACCCGTTGAAGAACTTGCTAAAGCGCATGGCGTTCCATATGTATTAGCCGATACAAAAGCAGAGCTCGAAACCCTTATACGCGAGCACAAACCTCAAAGCCCCATCGGAGTCGTTATCGATTATGGCGTCATTATCAGCGAACCAGTGATTGATTACTTTCCACTCGGTATCATCAATAGCCACTTTAGCCTGCTTCCCGAATGGCGCGGTGCCGACCCAATTACGTTTAGCTTACTTTCTGGCCAAATAGTAACGGGTGTTTCACTCATGCTCATCGATACCGGCCTTGATACTGGCCCGCTATTAGCAACCGGCGAATACAATATAGACACAGACGAGACCAACCAAAGTCTTACGGCAAACCTAATTACCCTTAGTAACGCACTACTGGCCGAAATTATTCCAAAACACCTTGAAGGCGCTATCGTAGCAATGCCGCAAACAAGCGTATCAGAACGCCCCGTCACGTATTCGCGCAAGCTCACAAAGCAGGATGGTTGGCTCAATACTAACAAGCCCGCAAGCGTCTTAGAACGAGAAGTACGTGCTTTTAGTGAGTGGCCAAAAAGTAAATTAATACTCGGCGATAATCTTACCGTTATTGTTACTAAAACGGCCGTCATTAGCGAGCAGTTACCGCCAGGTGAAATCCAAATTACACCCCAAAAAGAAATTCGCATAGGCACTACGCTGGGTTCGTTAGAGCTCATTGAACTTATGCCTCTCGGCAAACAAAAAATGACCGCTGCTGCCTTTTTAAATGGCTACAGCGGTCGGGTTGCAAATACCGTAAACTAGGCGGCTTGTTGGCCTTGGCTGGCAGCCAAAATTTGTGGAGCGGTAGCCTTTACTTCGTTCTTGAGTGTTTCAAGTTCACTTGCAACTACATCTTTATAATTTGGCACGTTCGTTTCGAGCCACTTAAGAGCACCTGCTTCATCACCTGAGTCCATTAACTTTTCAAAGTCATCGAGCTGTTGATCGCTCATGTTTTCGGCAAGTTTCATACCAACACGAAGTTCGAGGGTTTCATAGATGTGGTTAAGCATCTGTTTCTTTTCGGCATCGGGTAGTCCTGCAAGACCAATCTCAGCCAAAAAGTTATCATCAAGTTTAAACATAGTTATTTCCTATTAATTGCTTGTTTTATTATACACGTCCGGTTGCAAGAACTTCTACCACACGCTTGGTGTTAGCAGTCATTCCACCACCATGCTTAGCAGGTACTTCAATCCAGTAATCCTTACCAGAACCGTGCTCAATTACCTTTACGCCAGCCGCATGCAAGCGACGGACCGCCTTATGAATTTGGTCGGCAGCATCAGCACCATAGATGTGTTCATAGTGACCATATGGGTACTTACCAGGAGCGCTAATAAGTGCAGCCTGTAGTTTAGTGAGTTTCGTTACATGCTTATTAGCAGAGTTTGCAGCATCTTGAGCAGTTTGAGCAGTGTCGCCATTAAACTTAGGAATCATCCCCGTTTTATAGGCTACATACGCTGTAACCGCAAGCGCAGCCACACCGATACCAGCAATCACTAATTTACGACGAGATTTCTTTTCTTTTGAATCAGAACCACCCTTTTCGGTACGGGCTAATTGAGCTGCAACAACCGGCTTGAGTGCAAGTTCTTGTGCACGCTCTTTAAGAGATTTAGGTTTGCTACTAACTTCAGGAGTTGCTTCTTCTGGCGTAGCTTCATCAGCGCTTGTTTCTGAGTCTTCGGGTACAAGTAAGTATTCATAATCTTCGATTTGGGCACGGGTAGCTGGCTCTGCTTTCACAAAAGCGGCAAGCCCATTTACAACCGTATCAATCACTGATTGTGGACGACCCGTCTGTTCGCCAAGTGCTATAACCTGAGCTTGTGCTTCTTCTAAAGTAATGCCACCAGCAATTACGTTTGCGGCAATCGCGTCCATACCATTATTAAAATCTAAGTTTTGTAGTTCATCGGTGCTAGCTGCTTCGGCGCCATCTTCAAGTAGCGTACGCTCAAAGGTATCAACTGCTTCGCTATCAGTACCATAGGCAGGCACTAGTCGCATAAAGCGATCACCTTGGTCTTGCGAGTCACCAATAGTATCGATTTTATACAGTTTACCATTCCAGGTAACGTAAGCGCCCTCTTTAAATTGAGGAGCAAGCTCGGTTGCATAATCATCAGTTTTTTCAGCAGCACTAACACGCTCATAACCTGGCTCAATTAAATCTACGTTTAGTGAATCAACGTATTCGTATGCTTTATCACGTGGTAGCTCACGTACAACCTTTTTAGTTTTACCAGATGCAAGTTTGGTTTCGGTAACAACCCGAACGACTTCTTCGTTTCCTACGTTACGAGATTCACCAATCGATACGACCGTTTGGTTAGCGTCATTATAAAAGACATCACCACTATAAATGCCAGCAAGTTGTTCAGCCTCGGCTTCAAGGTCAAACGATTCTTTATCGTCACCGTGTACTAGGTCAGCAAGTGGCTCTGGGCGTTCATGCTTACCAACGTAAGGAGTGTCCATGTCGGCAAGATGATCTTGCAAAGCCTGCATTTGTTCAAGCTTTTGCTCGCGGCGGCGAGCTCGAGCTGATGCGTTTTTGGCATCAGAACGGCTACCATTATATACAGCCATAGCTTGTTGACGACGTTGTTCAGCAATATCTGCCGTAACAATATCTTCTACATCTTGATAATCGAACTGGATTCGTTCTTCGAGTGTTCGGGGTGCTTTTTCTGACATTTTTGTTACCTTGCTAGTTTTTGTTTTTATGATTTTATATACAAATACTAGCACAAATGTGCAAAATTGTCAATAATAAGCTTTAACGGTATTAAAAGAGACTGCGTTCGCGAATTTCACGCGTAAAGAGTTCTATCCGGTCGCCTTCGAGTAAGTCTAAGCGAGTGCTCGTCGCAACGCTCATACCGCACATTTCGCCTTCTAACACTTCCTTCGTATCGGTCGGCCCGTGCTTGAGGTTTGTTACCACAAGATTTTCAGCGAGTACTTCGTCATCACGATAAATGGTTGCAAACGATGGAATAACCAACTTACCCTTGGTAACCTCACCACCACAGATAAGCTCAGTTTTGGTGGTTTTAAAGACACCACGTACTACCAGACGTCCAACATTAGTAATAATTTCTTCTGGTGCCAGTAAATCGCTGAGCTCTTGCTTAGCATCATCAAGAAGTTCGTAAATAATACGATACAAGCGAACCGCTACTTTATCACGCATCGCAATGTGCTTAATATTTGCTGGCATAGTCACTTGGAATCCGTAAATAATGGCATCGCTGGTTGCAGCCATCCGTATATCGTTATCGGTGATAGCGCCAACTCCACTACCAACGACGCGAATCGATACTTCATCGGTATCGAGCGTTTTGAGGCTGTCAATAACAGATGTTAACGAACCCTGTACGTCGGCTTTTACGATGACGTTAAGCTCTTGTAGCTCGGTTTTACGGTTAATCATACGGATAAGTTCGTTGCTCGACATATCGAGTCGCCCAGCCTTTTCAGCGTTAGCGATGTTGTACTCGTTGGCCTTTGCGCGCGCATCTTTTTCGTTAGCGACGACAGCAAATGGATTACCAAACTCAGGTAATGCTTTAAAACCGGTAATAATAACCGGTGTCGATGGGCCAGCTTTTTTAATTGCCTTGCCCCTGGTATCTTCGAGTACACGAACCTTTGCATAAGTATTACCAGCGACTAAGAAGTCACCTTGTGCAAGCGTACCTTGCTGAACAAGTGCTACCGCAATTGGGCCACGACCTTGTTCCATGTGTGATTCAATCACTAAACCTTCGCCTGGTACGGCAACATCAGCTTTAAGCTCTTCAACATCGGCAACTAACAGCACCATATCCAGTAATTTATCGATACCTTCTTTTGTCTTTGAAGAAACAGGTACGATAACAGTGTCACCACCCCAATCTTCTGGTAACATTTGTTGTTCTGCTAATTGTTGCTTAACACGATCAATGTTAGCGCCTTCTTTATCAATTTTCGTAATAGCAACAATCATCGATGCACCCGCTTTGCGAGCAAAACGAATTGCTTCAAGTGTCTGTGGCTTAATACCATCATCGGCAGCAACCACGATAATAACCACATCAGTCAGATGGGCGCCATGCTCACGCAGTGCGGCAAAGGCCTCGTGACCTGGTGTATCTAAAAAGGTAATTAAACGCTCGTTACGAGTTACTTGGTAAGCAGAGATGTGCTGTGTAATACCACCGGCTTCGTGTGCTGCAACGTCGTCCTTACGGATTACGTCGAGTAGACTTGTTTTACCGTGGTCGACATGACCCATTACGGCAACTACTGGTGGACGAATTTCGGCCTTATCACTATAGGCACGTTCTTTCTTAACAACTGGGGTGTCGTCTTCGACTTCTGCCTGCTTTGCGACTAATTCAACATCAAGCCCTAGCTCGCCGACAATAATTTGCGCCGTATCAACATCGATTTTTTCGTTAATCGTTACCATCATGCCGTTTTTAAACAGCTCGGTAATTAACTTTGTTGCGGGTAGAGACAGCTTATCAGCCAGTGCGCCAACCGTAATCATGTCACCTATCTCAATTGTTCGTGCCATGGATGACTCCTATCTCTTCTCTGTTACTTAGGTGAATCATCCGCCCCGTAATGAGGCGGATGATTCAGATTTTTATTTGCCTTCTTTAAGGCTGAGGGCAATCTTACGTGCCTCTTTGTTAACCTCTAAGACCTTAAACTGCTTCTTTTCGTCGAGTTTAAATATCTTTTCTGGGTCAACTGCATCATCACCGCCTTCGGCGATTTCTGATACGTGGACGAGTGCTTCAACCGCTGGGGTTAACTGTACAAATGCACCAAATGGCGTAATACGCGTAATGGTACCTTCTACGGTGTCACCCTTTTTGATTGACTCAACATCCTTAAGCCATGGGTCTTCACTCATTTGCTTAAGACTGAGGCTGAGGCGATCTTTATCGATAGCGATAATCTTAGCTTCAATCTTGTCACCGTTCTTGACGTACTTGCGTGGGTCTTCAACACGTTCCCATGAAATTTCAGAGATGTGAATCAGGCCTTCAATGCCGTCTACGTTAACAAATGCACCAAAGTCGATAACGCCGGTTACAACACCTTCTACGGTGTCACCAACCTTTAGTTCGCTAAAGCGAGCTTGCATATCATCTTTGATTGCCTCTTTTTCGCTAAAGATAAGTTTGTTATCTTTGCGGCTTGCATCGAGCAAACGTACGCGGATTGGCTTGCCAACCAACGAGTTAAGCTTTTGCAAGATTTCATCTTTGTCTGCACCAGATACACGTGGGTAGTGGTCAGCGCTGAGCTGGCTTACCGGCAAGAAGCCACGAATGCCTTCGAGTTCGATAAGTAAACCACCACGGTTTGCATCGTATGCAGTTACTTCGATGATTTCGCCGTCGTCCATAACTCGTTTGAGTTCGTCCCAACCGCGATCCTTTGCAGCTTTGCGCAAACTTAATAGCGCATAGCCGTCTTCGATTTCTGGATCGACCACGCTTGCGCTGACCTGTTGGCCAACCTCAAGCTGTTGACCGTGGCCAATTTCGCGGCGCATAACAACGCCAACGCCATACGGGCCAAGATCAAGCCAGATCTCGTGTTTCTTTATAGAGGTAATTGTTGCCTCTACTACGTCGCCTGATTTCAGCGCTTTTAAGTCGCTGCTCGCAAGCAATTCGTCCATAGTTACCTTAGTACTCATGTGATTATAATCACTCCTTTGAAATATATTTCTGAGCGCTAACGTAGACGAACAAACGTCCTGGACGAGGGCGAGTGTTAAATGTATACGAGCCGCGCTGTCAGATTAAGGTCTATTATACCCCATATCCGTATCTGTTGCAAAGCTGACAGCATAGGCCAATAATGCTACACTGATAGTCAATGATTATTGCAATCGACATTGGGGGAACAAAAACCTTAGTTGCAACCTGTAAACCTGACGGCACCATTGTGACCGAGCAACGGTTTGAGACACCAGATAACTACAAAGCATTTTTGCTAGCCGTATCTGGCGCTTTTGCGAAAATCCCACAAAAAGACCGCCATATAACATCGGTAGCAGCCCCAGGTAAAATCGACCGCAAAAACGGCACAGTACTAGCATTTGGTAACCTACCCTGGAAAAACGTGCCGTTGCAAGCTGACATCGCTAACATTAGTGGCACAGAAGTGTTGCTAGAAAATGACGCCAACTTAGCCGGCTTATCCGAGGCTCATAACATTAAGCCACTGCCACATCGTGCGCTGTATATCACCTTTAGTACTGGTATTGGTACTGGCCTTGTAACCGATGGCTACTTAGACCCCGAATTCTTAGACAGCGAAGGTGGAAATATGCTGTTTGAGCACGAAGGTAAACTAGTTATTTGGGAAAAGTTTGCCAGTGGTAAAGCAATTGTCGCCAAATACGGTAAAAAGGCATCAGATCTTAATGATCCGAAAGCCTGGGATGAAATTGCCAAGTGGTTTGCACTCGGTATTGTTGATTTAACAGCAGTTCTTGAGCCAGACGTTATTATCGTTGGCGGTGGTGTTGGTACACACTTTAAAAAATATGGTGCGTTTTTAACCAAACATATCAATGAGCTAACTCCGGTTGTTGTCGATAAACCACCTATTGTGCCCGCAAAAGCACCAGAGCAAGCCGTTATTTACGGCTGCGTTATCTTAGCAAATCAGCATGAACAGCATCGCTAACATCCTACCAACGCTCAAAAAAGACTTCCCTGATGTCACCTTTAAAAACGGCGATTCTTTTTATTGGTCACCACGCGAACAGCGCATTACCTACACAACCCATCAAGATGTTGCCGAACACGGCGTCTGGGCCCTCTTACACGAAGTTGGGCATGCGTCCCTTGGTCACGAACACTATACCAATGATTTCGAGCTCTTAAAGCTCGAAACGACTGCCTGGCAACAAGCTAAACGGCTTGGTAAACAGTATGGAATCGATATTGATGGCGAACACATCCAGGATTGCCTCGATACCTATCGTGATTGGCTACATAAACGCGCCCAATGCCCACAGTGCAATGTCGTGAGTATTCAACGACGCGATGGCCTTTATCAGTGCTTCAACTGCAAGACTACCTGGCGTGTGCCAAAATCACCACTCTGCCGCGTAACTCGACAAATCATTAAAACGCCTGCATAAAAAAATAGACCACCTAAGAGTGGTCTATTTTTGAATAAGGGCTACTAATTACTTAGTAGTCTTGGTGCGGCGGCTAATACGGCCACCCTTTGCGCCTGCAAGACGTGCAAGCTCTTTATTAGCGGCAAAACCACCGGTCTTACCTAATTTTCCACCTTTAGCACCGATTTTTGCGTAAAAATCTTTGCCATACTTTGCTTTGTTGGTAGCTGCTGCTGCCTTACCACCAGATACTGTTCCTGCCATTTTAGTAACCTCCCTTTTGTACTAAAAAATATAAAAAGGGCTGCACGATGACTCGTGACAACCCTCTTAATGCTTGTATATTAACACGCTTTAGCTAATCTGTCAACATTCTTATGTTAATTATTGTATTAGTGGTATAGGCACCCAATTTTTTGCACCAAACATAAATAAAACCCCTTGCTTTATGCGTGGGGTTTTATCCGCGTATTTGTTTAGTTTAAACTTTTGGTTCGTGTACGCTTTTTATTTACAAGTGCTATTTAACGCCCATATAGCCCCAAAAACAAGCCTTTTTTACGAAAATTATGTACTCAGAAATATTGCTCGTTTTGACTAATATTTCGTTGTAAATTTTTGCGTTTTAGAGTCACTCGTATCTTATACGAGTAGTTCGGGGTAAATTATTATAGTCACATGCCGTTGTAAATAAAAAACCCACCCATTTGCATATGGGTGGTTATCCACAGAAGGTAAAATATCTTACTGTATTTTGGGCACTAGTAGTATGTAGTAGAAGGAAGTCCCGCGAAACGCCATGAGACGCATTTAGCATACGTCAAACGAGCGTCATAAGGTACTAACACTGTACTACATGTAAATAGTGAACAAAAAAGATAAAGGACCTCCTGTTCGGAGGTCCTTTATATAATTCGGCACCGTGCTATTTTCCCAGGCTTTGATTGGCCAAGTATTGTAACCGCGGCTAGGCTTAACTGCTGTGTTCGGCATGGGAACAGGTGTTTCCCTAGCGCCATGGGCACCGATATCAGCCCACCACAATGTGGGCTCATATCGGTGTCGATGGTGACACGGTTACGTTTTGAGCACGGCTAAAGAATGACAAACACTAATAGCTAGTTAGCTACCAAATCTCTCATATCAAAGAATAAAACGATACTCTTTGATATGAGAAGCATAAAAAGTCGATGGACCTATTAGTACGCTTCGGCTGAACACATTGCTGTGCGTACACCTTGCGCCTATCAACCTGATCGTCTTTCAGGGGTCTCATAGGGAAATGCAATCTTGGGATCAGTTTCGTGCTTAATATGCTTTCAGCGCTTATCTGGACCGCACATAGCTACCCAACAATGCCAGTAGGTCTGACAATTGGTACACCAGCGGTGCGTCCATCCCGGTCCTCTCGTACTAGGGACAGATTCCCTCACATTTCCTAAAGTCCACATCGGATATAAACCGAACTGTCTCACGACGTTCTGAACCCAGCTCACGTACCTCTTTAACCGGCGAACAGCCGGACCCTTGGGACCTGCTCCAGCCCCAGGATGAGATGAGCCGACATCGAGGTGCCAAACAGCGCCGTCTATGTGAACTATTGGGCGCTATAAGCCTGTTATCCCCGGGGTAACTTTTATCCGTTTGCGTTGTCGATCCCACGTTCATATACATAAATGTATGGACAACGGGTCACTTACTCCCACTTTCGTGCCTGCTTGGAATGTACTCCTCACAGTCAAGCTGGCTTATGCGTATACACTATCACTACGATTTCCATCCGTAGTTAGCCAACCTTTGAACGCCTCCGCTACTCTTTAGGAGGCAACCGCCCCAGTTAAA